>NZ_CP023540.1:1293151-1616439 GCF_003692615.1 Chryseobacterium sp. 6424 | reverse complement strand
AGTGTATTATGATTTTAAGTCTAATAAAAGTCTGATTAACAACGAAGCCAAGGAAGAACTTAAAAGTGAAAAGAAAGTTCCACCAAAATCAAAAAATGTTTCTTCTGAAATTAATTTTACAAAACCGAAATCTATTAAACGAAGTTCTATTCACCAACTATCACAATCTCAAATTTCGGATTTACAATCTCAAATTCCAACTTTTGCTGAATTTCTCGCTTTCGCAAAAACAGTTGAATTTTACCAAGACCACCTAGAAAATTTGCTGAAAGAAAAATACGATGCTTGGATGGAAAACTGCTGGAAAAATAATTTGGGAAAACCGATTACCAATTGGAAACTTTCTTTAAAGAATGCAATTCCTTTCCTCAAAAATAATCCAGTAGAAACTGTCTCTCTAAACCAGGTTCCGAAAATAGAGCGTCCTGCAAATTAATTATCATCTATTTAAATTTTCTTTTGAAAAAAAAGAAATCACCCTCAAATTTTTCTTCAAGATTTTCGAATTCAATAAATTGAATAAACTCTTGCAAACATTTTCCTTTAAAACCTCTAAACTTTGGAAAAGTTTCAAGTGGGATTGCAAATAGATCGCTAAATTTATGGATATCCAATTTTTCAAACATATTCCACAATCTCCTACTGAAAGGAAAATGACTGTCTGAAATTTTTTTGTCGACAAATGACGTTTCATCGCCGATTTTTCTTTTAATCAACTGTCTATATTCTAAAATATAATTTGCACGAAGCTGATTTCTTTTTTCCTTTAAATCATTAATTTCCAATACAAGATTTGAGACTGATTTGATTTTAAAAAATGTCTTTTTGTAAATATATCGGATTGACTCTTTTGACACTCCAAATTCGGATGAAACAGATTGAAAAGAATATCCTTTCAGAAGTATATTTTCCATTATCTCAAACTCTTGGTCGGTCAGAAATTTTTTAGAAATATCTAGATAGAATCGATTTGTAAGATTAATAATTGATTTTCCCGAGACATTATATTTCCCAACAGTAAATATGCTATTGTCAATTTCAGGGCTTCTTTCAGGTATAGTGCTCATTATCAGTATTTTTTCATACGTGGAGTCCTACAAAAAATGGCGCAGGACATTACACTTACCCAAACAGGGGTACTGGTATACCCGACAACGGATAAGAGAGCGCCCACGCCACGGCGTGAGCGTTCTTACTTATCAGTCCCGTTGTCTTAAAAATTA
This sequence comes from Chryseobacterium sp. 6424, assembly GCF_003692615.1. Lineage (NCBI taxonomy): Bacteria > Pseudomonadati > Bacteroidota > Flavobacteriia > Flavobacteriales > Weeksellaceae > Chryseobacterium > Chryseobacterium sp. 6424. The sequence continues at coordinate 1,615,216 of NZ_CP023540.1, read as the reverse complement.
CCAGTTTTCTGTTAGGGACTTAAAGCAAAACACTTTAAGATTTTATATGAAGTAAAGATATAAAGAAAAAAAATATTCACAAATAGTAAAAATTGTGGTAAGCTCTATTAATAACTTAAGATTATCTGTACAAAAGAATTTAAAGTCTAATTTTTTATGTTAAACTTCAAATGTTTTTTTTGAATATTAATGCTACTGAATTGGCGAAAAATAAACAAAACTATTTTATCAACTTGTCACCTATTCCACTTCATACCCGATTCCGCAATTTTCATATTTTTATTTTCTCTCAAGTACAAAACCCCATTCTCCACCTTCCTTTCCTCCAAATGATCCACCAAAGAAACCTTTCTCAACCGTTCCTTATTTTCCTTCTGATATTGCAACACCAAAGCAGACTGAACTTCGGGAAGTTTCTCAATCTGCTCCTCAAATTCGGCAATTTTCTTTTCGGTGAGTTCGTTTTGCAGTTCAATTTCAGAGATATTCACGCCTTTTTTTGCGAGATGGTCGATGGTTTCCTGCAGTTCCTGTTTTGCTCGGCTCACATTGTCTTCGTAATTATAGATATGGCGATTCCAAGTGCTGTCTTCACCTGCGTCTTTCGCCCATTGTTCTACTCTTTTCAAACTTGAGATGGCGTAGTCCAACTTTTCTTTTACTTTAGTATAATCCTCAAATTTTCGTAGGACAAAAGATTGGTCGGCGAAATATCGGTCTTTTTCATTTTGCAGTTTTTTCTTTAAAAGTTCAATTTCGATGTTCGCACGAGTTTCAGGTTTAGTGATGATGGCGGTTTTCAGTTCCTGTGTGTTCACATCGGAAACATCTACCACATTTGCTCCCTTTTTCATCGCTTCAAGATATCTCGCCTGTTTTGCCTGCAATTTTTGAAGCATAAAAACATCGATGCTGTCGTTGGTAAGCATATAATTGATGCGCACATTTTCCCATTGGTTTCCCTGTCTCCAAGCGCGACCTTCCACTTGCCGAAGCGAAGTAAAATTGTAGGGTAGGGAAAGCAGATACATATCCGAAGTTTTTTCCTGCAGATTCATTCCTTCCTGAATCGCCTCACTTCCGATAATCACCTTAATTTTCCCCGAATTAAAATCGTTCTGAATGTCAATCCGCTGATTTTTTGTGGTCGATCCCGTAATAATTCCGACTTCATTGGGTTTAAAACCGATTTCCGAAACCAAATATTCCTTCAATTTCGGAAATTCTGCAACCGCCAATTCGGAATAGATGATTTGTCCTGCATTCGGAACATCCTTTTTATTTTGGGAAATCAAATCCATCGTCAGTTTCAGTTTCGGTGAATTTTCGATAAATTCTTTTGTGGTGGGATTTTCATCTTCGTAATGAATGGAAAGGTAAGGTGAAATCGCAATTAATCTCGCATTCAGGATATGAGTTAGAATCGCTCCCGGTTCCTTCTCCGAAAAAGAATCATTCAAAATTTCAAATTGTTCCTTCGTCAAATCATTTTGCTCAATTTTGTACTCTTTATTGATTCGGTTAGGTCGCGTCAGTTCGGGATTGTCTTCTTCACCCTTCAAATCAATAAACTCCGACAACAATTGCTGAAAAAGTGAATTATTCTTAAATCTTCGCACATTCGATTTGAATTTTACATCGCCTGTCGCACCGATTTCCATCTCGTTGTCGGCTTCCATAAAGGTTTCAAAGAAGTTGTTCACATTGAAATATCCGCTTTCCTCCAATCTTTTATTGGCGATAAGCGACAAAATAGAGTAGTATTCCAAAGGCTTATTCGTGAAAGGCGTCGCCGAAAGAAGCGAAACATTCCTGCCGTTATTTTTTTCCTGAATGTATTGACACGCCATCCAAGCATTGATTCCCAACCCCGATGTCCGCTGATTCTGATTTCTAAAATCCGAAGAAAATCTTCTGTCCTCAATCCTCACTTTCCCGACGATGTGATTGGCATTGTGCACTTCATCGAAAGTGATGTGGTCGAAACCGAAATCCTCCCAATCATAAATTTTTCCGCGCCTCATTTTTCCTTCCACCTCTTTTTCTTTTTGAATCTCAATCTGCGTATCTCTTTCGCTGTTTTTCACCGATTTTAATTCAGATTCCGTGATGTAGGAAAACTTGGAAGCAAGTTGTTCCGTCGTCTCCCTTGAAAAACCAATATTGTTGAAACCTTCGTAAGTCACCAAAGTAATTTCCCCGTCTTTATTGTCAAAATTTGACAAATCGTAATCTTTTCCCAAGTTTCCCAAAATATTCAACTTTGCTTCGGGAATGGATTCAAAAATGGTTTCCACCCATTGCTTCAAGATATTTGCATTGGGAACCACGATTAAAGGTCGTTTCGCATTTCCTCTCTGCATCGCTTCGTGCATCGAGATAATTCCCGAAAGCGTTTTCCCGAATCCCACTTCGTGCGCCAAAAGTCCGACACCTTTCGTGGTTAATCTTCCGACTCCTGCTCGCTGAACTTCGGTCAAGAAAAGCGGTTCACCCTTGAAATTTTTGTTGATTTTTGAAAACAATGGAAACTGCGAATAATCCGGAACGTGGATATTGTTGAATTTTTTGTTGAATTCCGCCACAAAGCGATTTCGGGTTTCTTCGGAAAGTTCCTCTCTCACATATTTTGTGAAAAGGTCGTTTGCGGCATCCTTTCTTCGTTCCCGAATCAGCGCATTTCTTTCCTTGTCGCTTCCGGTCACATTTTCATTGTCCACGAAACTGCGCACTTCCCACGACGACGAACCTGCAAATGCAGAAGCAGGCAAGGAACTCACAAATGCCTTAAAAGTTTCCGCTAAAGAAGCGTCTTCTTTCACGGTTTCGGTTTGTCTCGTGTTCGGATTCCATTTTTCTTTTTCCACTTTTCCCATAGAAAATTGGTGGACAAACTCGTGGTTTGGACTGATGATGATGTCCTCCAAATTTTTGGGTTTTGGGAGAACGCTTTCAAGGAGCGACTTCTGTTTTTCGTATTGGTTTTCCATTCCGCCGACTGCTTTTTTATCGACAAAATCCCGTTCCAATTGCTCCAATTTCGCGTAGATGTTTCCTTCGGCATAATAAAAATCGTGCATCCATCGTCCTTCAAAATAGTTGGCAAATTTGTAATGTTTTCCCCTGTTGTTGAGCGTTCCGTCATATTCCGTATCCTGAAAAGCAGAAATTTGTTCGGGACTGATGTTGGAAGAGTTTTGAAGCGCCGTATCTACGATTTCATCATTCTTAAAAAACTGATATTTCAGGATTCCCTTCTTGATTTCGGGTTTCGTCTGAATTTCATATTCCGAATTTCTATCCTTTCTAGATTTGATGATGATTTCCGCCTTTTTCAGCAGTTGCTCAATCTGTTTTTGGTGAAATTTCTCGGGTTTCTCTGAAAGTTCAGTCTTTAATTTTTCATAGCGTAGAATCTCAGAATTAACGAGTGAAGACTTAAACTTGATGTGGGAAAGGAGCGCCAAAACGTCTTCCACTTTCGTTTTCGCCAAATCGATTTGAGCAGTTCGGTCAAAAACTTCTGCATTTTTTTCTTCTGCATCCTGCGTTTTTTTGACCGGAACTCTTTCCGTTTTTTGCAAAGGTTTTGGTGGCGGTGAATTTTCTGCATAAAAGTCTTCAAATAGATTTCCAATACGGACTTGCTTTTTGTTGTTTTGAAGTTGCTCAAGAATAGCGAGAGCGTCTTCCAAACTTCCGGAAACATATTTCTCAAGTTTTCCGAAACGGTTGGTTTTTTCCTTGATGCTTCCCAAAATATGGGCGGAATTTTTCTCGAAATAATCGGAATAATCCCGCGACAATTTATCGGAAGTCTTTTTCAGAATCACAATGTCCGTTCCGATTTTCGTTCCCGAAAAAGCACCAAGAGGCAATCGGAAAGCTTCAAGCAATTCGGCGGATTTCAATTTTTTTTGCCGGTTCATCCATCCCGTAGGAAGCACCATTGCCAAGATCCCGTTTGGTTTTAAAGAATCCAACGAACGCTTTACAAAATAGTCCTCATATTTTGAGATTTTGCTTTCCTCTCCCAAACCTTTGTAGATTCCACGATGTTCTCCATAAGGTGGATTTCCGAGAACCAAATCGTATTTTTCCGAAAAATTTTCAGGACTTTTCTTCGTGCCGTTCTCAAGGATAAATTCCGTCTCGAAAGAACGCAGATTTACTGTAGTTTCAGGATTTAGGATTTTGGTAATTTTCGCCGAAGTCTCGTTGATTTCAAAAGAATTGATGGAAGTGTTTTCGCTTAAATTTTTCGAGGCATTGATGAAATTTCCCGTTCCAACACTCGGTTCAAGCACTGAAATATGGTTCTTCCCCGAAAAATGGTCTTTGATTAAATTTCGGACGGTTTCGACGATTTTGGTGTCGGTATAATATTCGTCAAGAATTCCACGACCTTCCTTTGCGGTTCCGCCACTTTTGAACTGACGGCAAATATTTTTGAGTTCGTCGGTAATGTTCAGATGCTCTTTCAGATGAACCTCCTTATCATCCGAAACAAAACAAGTCGCGGAGACGATTTCCGCAACTTGTTCGTTAGTCGGTTTCTGACCTCTATGTTGGTCTAAAATTCGGTCTAATTCAGCAATTCCTGTTTTGCCATCTATTTCGGATAACCGTCCGACCACGGAATTTTCTGTTCCCGCATTTTCTTGAGCATTTTTTGGTTGTGTTCCAAGTGCGGGTGTTCCCACTTTTCCTGTTCCTCGAAGATGGCTCCCGACTGCGCCTGTAAATCCATCTCTAGCATTTTCGCCGTCCATTTTTTGTCCGCTCTGCTGATGGTTTTCTTGCTCGGATTGGCTGATTTGCTCAGGTTTTCCAAGGTCTCGTTCAGATGTTCTTCCTGCCAATTGGAGAGTTTGGGATATTGTTTCGGATTGAGGTTCAGGATTTCCATTATGGCTGTGTTTTAAAGATTCTAAATTAAGGCTTTTTTTCAGATTCTCCACTTTCTTTTGCAGATAATCGCTCAAATCGTTATGTCCTGTTTCCGAAATTCCGTAAAGAAGTCGAACATCCTTTATTTTAAGGTCTTTCATTTCGGAAAGGATTTTTTTCGTGGCATAGTTTCCTGCTTCGTCTCCGTCGAGACAAAGAAAAATTTTCCCCTCAAAATCTTGGAAGGCGTTGATGAATTTGTCCGCATTTACTACAGAATTGAGCGCCACCAAAGTTCGGGTGTTCTTCACCTGATTATCCTTCTGCAGTTGCAGAAAAGAAAGCAAATCGGTCGGTCCCTCAAAAACGATCACTTCATCCTTTCTTGTTCCTTCCACCACGGAAATGTCGCTTTTCCCGATTTTGCTTTTTATCATCGGGTTTCGCAATTCAAAACCGCCGGAAAGGTTTTCGATACCCAATCCGAAATAGGATTTTCCGCTAGATTCATAATGAACTTGTTTGGTGTTTTCCAAAAGAACCTCCCGAGAAATCCCCCGACTTGCAAAGTAGTCGATGAGCGTTTCGTTGTTAGGCGGAATGATGTTCAATACTTTAGGCGAGGAGTTCACGGCAATTGAAGAGTTCAGGGTTTTTATTGGCTGTAGATTTGTGGAGATGGTGTTGTTAAGGGGATTGGGAGAAAACAGTTTCAAATATTCCATTGCCTCCTTCCAACTTTTGTTCTCAAAATGCATCACGGCTTTAATGATTTCGCCACCTTCCTTGGTTTTGAAATCGAAATATTTTCTTTCATTCACCGAAAACTTGTTTTCAGGCGTGAGGAAATAGTGGTCTTTTCCCGATTTTCGGTCGTAACGCACGAGATTTCTTCGCGCCAAATCCTGAAAATAATCCAAAACCGAAAGACTTTCCGAAATCTGCCGTATTTCATCCTGAGAATATCTATTTTCCACTATTTCCTTTGGTTTGCAAAATGGTTGAACTCAAAAATTTCCTTCGCCTCGTTGTCCCAATTTTTTCTTGGAATCAATTGCATCGAGACAAATACATCATCTTTCTTGTTATAGGAATCGATGCGCTCGATTCTTCCCGAATAATCCTTCTCGGCGTGTCGGTAAATTGCATAGGGCAAAATCGTGTCGGTTGGATAAACATAATATCTCGTGTAATTCCACGGCGAATTGATTTCGAAGCGTCTGAATTTTTTATTGAATAAGATGGTGTCGCTCAAATTTCGGCGGTTTCTATAATTGGGAATCGGGTCTTTTGAAAAGATGGCGCCCGCTTTTTTATCAAAAACCAATGAAGGTTTCGTTTTCTTTGAAATTTCAGAAAACAACAAATTTTCTGTAGGTTCTAAATGATAAAAAATGGAATCTTTGATGAAGAAAAGATGTCTGGTCATTTCGGGGAGTTCCGGCTCGGGAACAATTTCCACGATGGAGTCGCCCGAATAATTCATCCTCGAAATCAAAAAACTCTTACGATTTTCAAGATTTTTGGAAGCATCGACATAGACGTTGGAAATAATGTCGATTCCGCCTTTTTTTGAAATGACTTTTTCTTTGCACGAAACAATGGATATTAGAACGGAAAGCAGAATTATAATTTTCATAGTATTGATGGTTGTTAAAAGGCGGTAAACAACACCGTCATTTACCGCCGAAGATTAAATGTTGAAATAGTTTTTAGATTCCTCTTGAAATACTCTGCTGTTTCACTTGATTTTTTTCAGTACTCTCAACTTCCAAACCCTTCAAAGGCTTGTTGGTATTGATGCGGTTCATCTCGTTGTCGTACAGATTGAGATTTTTGTACTGCGGATTCAAGACCGCTTTTCCTTCCACGGTTTGGTTGTCGAGTGAAAATTTTACTTTCACGATGTTGCCTTTCTCCAAAGACTTGATGACGTTGTCTCGGTATTCCGGTTTGTCGAAAATCAGACCTGCCTTATCCACAATTTTCCCTGTATCCACCCCGTAATTTTCGTTGTAGATTTCGAGTTTGTAGTTGCCGCAATCGTTTTTGTCCTCGTTGAACTTTAGTTTCACAAAGGCGGGAATCATCTCGTCTGTTTTGGTGTTTTTCAGTTCCGTTTTCACGGCTCTACCTTCGAGGAGGTTTACGGCTTCCTTTGCGGTAAAGGAATTCTCCTTGCCCACGCCGAAGTTGTGCGTGAATTTTTCGCCTTTGTCGTTGGTCAATTCTGCCTGATAAGCGTTCAGAAAGATTCCGCCTTTTTCTGACTTGTTGAATTTCAGGGTAAAATCCACCTTGTTTTCCGGCAGGGTTTTGTCGGAAGTCGTCTTGATTTCAAACTGTCTGTCCTCTCCGTTGATTCCGTTTTCCAAATCTTTGTGGAGTTTTTCTCCTTCCCCGAAACCTAAATATTTCATTTGGTCTTTCAGGTACTGCGCGGTGTCGAATTCTTGTGTGCTCATAATGCTTGTTTTTGGGTTGTTAATAAAATTGTTTTGGTTGTCTTGATTTTTTGTTTGTTGTAGGGAAGCAGATTCGGGAGCGGGATTCAGTCCGTTTCTAAAATCATAAATCTGCATCCACTTTTTTTCTTTCTCGGAAAATTCGCGTTCTCCGTCCTTAAAGAATATCTCGGGAGAAATAGTTTCCATTTCGGAAATAAAATCTTTGTAGGCTTTGGTTTTGGGCGTAATGTATTTGTCAAAAAAAGTCAATTCATAATGGCTTTGAACATCTTTTGGAATCTCCTTCTGATGAAAAACGCTGTTAAATAATTCGAGTTCTTCAAGGATTTCCTTTACAAAGTCTTCCGTCGGATTATGGGAAAGGTCGATTTCAAAAGTTTGGTATTCCTCATCAAAACCACCCATTTCCTCATCCATATCATCTTTGGTGACGCCGACCCACTCATCGTCGTCGCCGTATTCCTTACACATAATATCTTCCAAAATATCGTTCGCCAAAAGGTATTCTGCTTCCGAGCGGTTGACCTTGATATTGAATGCTTCCCCTTGACGCTCGTCGGGAATATGTTTGAGAAATTTCTCCTGCTGATTTTCAGTCAAGTTATTTTCAACGACATTTTTTGAGGAATTATGGTTTTCCACCTCGTTCATCAGTTTATTCAGAGCGTATTGCGAAAGCCTGTCCAACAAGAAGGGCTGTTTTCCTTCGGCGATTCTCACCAAAAGAATCGGGTCTGTATCATATTGCGACATCGTCAAATCCAAATATGCCTTTAGTTCTTCGGTCGAGTCAAAATCGAAAGGTTTTGGTGCCACGGATTTGGCTTCGTCATTCGCATAAACACCTATTTCCACGGTTATCTTTTCATTCGAGCTGTATCGATTTCCTAATTCGCCGACTATGGGTTCCGCATTCAGATTATCCTTGCAGAACTTGTCGACGAGATGGTCATAGACATTGATTTTGGTCTTTTCGTAGAGGGAATGAAAATTTCCGCTTTCCAATAAAATCGCGTCCAAAGCCGTGAATCCCATCAGTTCGAGTTTTTCGCGGTATTCCTTGTACATCTGCTCGTTCACATTGTTTCCGTAGAGGATGACTCCCGTTCCGGCGTGAATGGTCATCAGTTCTGTCAATTTCTCGAATTGCCGATGTTGCGGAAGAATGAACTTCCCCACAATGTCGTTCGCATTGTTCAGGATGATGGCTTCCGTCTTGTTGGACAACCCAAATTTTTGGCTCGAAATGTAGGCGGCGGTATCTTCGGGACTGCTTATTTTAAACGGTTGATAATTGGCGGCAAAAATCTGCTTGTTGAAGGAAAAGGTGCTGACTTTTTCCTGCAGTTGGTTTTGCTCGGAAAGTTCCAACACTCGGTCGTTTCCCAACTCGCCGTTAAAAACCAAATATTTTCCCGAACGCAAATTGATGACGATGCCGTCTTCCACCTTAATTCCCGTATGCTCGAAAATTTCGTGAAGTCGCTGCAACATCAGTCGGTCGTGTTTGCTCGAAATCAGTTGTCCGCTTGGATGGTTGTGGACGAGGGTAATGCTTTCGGGCTGCATTTTGAAGACATTCCCCGTCAACAACCGCAAATCCACGACCGTGGCAGTAATTCCGCCTGTCGAAAGATGCTGAACGAGGTAACTGTCGTCCTTGAATTTGTAAAGCGCAAAAGTGTGTTCCACCGCCTCGTCCTCAAGCGCACGGAAAAGCCACGCCACATCGTTCACATCCGAAACTTTCGTACCCGCTCGAAATGAAAGACTTTTATTTTCCGAAAACTGCCTTTCTACGAGCGCAAAATCATTGGTGTAACCTTGATTGTCCTTTTCCCGTAGGATGGCGGAATTTGGGTAAGCATCATTTCGCCCGCTGAAAAGTTTGTAAGGTAAAACTTTGCCTTCCGAAGTTTTGAGATATTTCGTCGCCTCGTCCGTTGGAAAGCGAAAATTCGTGTTCGGTCCATATTTGCTTTGATAATTAAAAAGGTCTATGTCCATCGCTATAAAAAATTACCTGCGGAATCCTCTGCGTTTTTCCTGTTCCTGTTCGATTTCTTGCTCGTTTTCCTCGTCCTCTTGCTGTGATTTGGCTTCCCTTACAGAATTCGCGTCCTGATAAAGGTCGGGGTCGTTCACGTCAAGCCGTACTTCGGACTGTTGCTGTTTTTGCGCCTGCTTCGGGGATTGAGCCACCTCGTTCACGGTATTGATTTCTTTGGACAGGATATTGAGGTTGTTGATGATGTCCTTGGCGATTTCGGGGTACTTGTCGATTTTATCCTGCAGGAATTCTTTCAGTTTCAGGAGTTCGTCCTTGTAGCGGTTGATTTCCTCGGAATCGTTTCGACCTAAAATAGTCTTGGTCAAAACTTCCGCATTAAAAACCATATCGTATTCCTCCAAAGATTTTGTGGATTCGTTGTAGAGGAACGCTTTTTTGGAGATATTGAAATCGGGGTTTTGGCCGTTCAGATTTTTCTCCGAAACATACTGTACCGATTCTTTTTTGGATTGGTCTAGAATTTCGGAAAGGGAATGCTCCATTTGATAGACTTTTACCTCCAATTTGGAGTTGTTGTCGGTCAGTTGGAAGGTGATTCGGTCTTTTTCGTTGTCGGCGACAAGGATATTTCCCTGCATAAATTCGATGATGTCGTTGGCGTTCAATCTTTTTGAGAACGAATTGTCGGCTTCGATGATGCCGAACTTTTTCAGGTCGTCTGTTGGTAGTGGGTTAGTGTTCATAATGTTGTGCGATTAATTGTTTTGCTTGAATGAGTTCGTTCAGAAAATTCAGGGGATTGATGAACCTTCCAAATTCCTTCACGGAAAAATGCAGGTGCGGTCCGGTTGAATTTCCGGTGTTTCCGCTCTTGCCAATGATGAATCCCGCCTTTACGAATTCTCCGGCTTTGTAGTACATTTCGGAGAGGTGCAGATAGGCGGTCTCAAAACGGTTGTGGTGCAGGACTTTGATGTAGTTTCCGCCACCTTTACTGTCCCATCCTGATTCGGTAATGATGCCGTCCATCACGGCAAAAACATTTTCATATCGAGCCTTGATGTCGATGCCGTTGTGGAATTTCTGTCCGCCAAAAATGGGATGGAAGCGGTTTCCAAAACCTGAACTCAGGTTAAGCGCATTTTTCACGGGCATCATAATCTTGTTCGGGGAAAGCGTGTTTTCTTCCTTCGGTTTTAAGGATTTTTGCAATCCCGATTTTTCCCCAGAAAGATTTCTTTTAAGGATTTGGATAAGTGAATCTTCCACGTGTTTGGTGTCAAATTGCGGAGGAGTTGTCTTTAACTTGTTCATCTCCAAAAACATCTTTCTCAGAGAATCAAGTTCCTTCCGCAAGACTTTCTTTGAAGAATTTTTAAGAAAGAAATTTTCCTTTTCGGAAACTCTTGTTTCTTCGGTTTTAGAATTGGTTTCCTCTGTTGAATTTTCAATAAATTCGGGTTTGCTTTCTTCCATTTTCTTCACAAAAGTCACAGTGTTGAATTGTGCTTTTAGCGAAAATTGAATGAGCAGCGTAAAAATTAGGATGTATCGTTTCATTTTGGTCAGTTTAAAATTTTCAGGGCGTCGATGATGAGTTCCACCTCCTTGTTGATTCTTCGGAAATTGGTCATCAACACTTCCTCTTTTCGGTTTTTTCCCGTTTTGTCCGTGAAATTGTAGTAGGTCGGCATTTTCACATAGTTCTGTTCCTCGTATTTAATCTTCCGCATATCGAGGTTGATTTTCCCGCTGATTGCCGATGACTTGTATTCCGAGGTGTCGTTTTCCTCGCTTTGGGCAATCATTCCGACCATTTCTCCGGTGCGGAGTGCGGCTATTTTTCCTGCAGGAATCATATTGTCCATCTTTTCGTTGATACTCGTGGTGGTTCCCTGTTGCGAGATACTCTGTGAGTAGGTTTTCTGCTTGATTTTTCCGAATAGTTTTTCGAGCCATTCCAAGGTGTTCTTATCCCTTGCAGAACCTGAAAGGATGTTCCCGACGATGGCGGAAATGGTGTCTGCGACTTCTTTTTTGTAAAACTGTCGGAGTTGCGGAATTTCCTGTAGTCCCAAAAGCACGGCAATCTTGTTGCTTCTCGCGGTTGCCACCACATTGTCGATTTTGTGGATGTAGATGGTCGGGAACTCGTCGGCAATAATTCCGCCGGGAAGATTTCCCTTGTTGTTAATCAAGGTCAAAGTTCTGTTCAAGACCGAAGAGTAGAGGGCGGAGTTGATATCCTGCGTTCCGGGATTGGAAGCCAAAATCATTATCGACGGATTTTCCCTTTTCGTGATCTTCAGTTCCACTTCGTCGCCCGAAAACACCCAAAAACTTTCCTTGGTCGCCAATCTTGAGAGGAAGATTTTCAAGGTTCCGACCTGTCCCTCCAATTGGTCGAATGCCTTGTTATCATACGCCGTCTTGAAGGGAGAAAGAAGCGAGGTCAGTTCCTCGTGGGTAAAGAGAGTCTCGAAAATTTCCTCGTAACTCTTGTTCATAAAAGCCAAAAGATGGGGCAGTGTAGAAAATTTTCCGTTCTCGTAGGTTGCAAAAAAGTAGATGCACGAAGAAAGGAAGTTAATCGCCGACTGCGTAAAAAACTGCTCCGAACCGCCACCCGCACTTGCGCCACCTTTTTGCAGTGCTGAAACCATCGCTTCCGCCATTTCCTGTGCTTCCGCCAAAGTTCGGATGTATTCCTTTTTAAAGGGATTAACCCGTTTCGAGCCTTCCACCTCGTTCAGATTGATGATGTTGAATTGATGTTGATATCCTCCATCATTGGATTTCTTCAAAAGATAGTGGTAGTACGCAATCTGTGAAAGGTCGGGAAACTTGAAATCATAGATACACAGCGAGAAACCTTTGGCGACCATCTGTCGGATTGCGGGATTGATGACGCCGAACGATTTTCCCGAGCCGGGCGTTCCGATGACCATCGTTCCACGAAACGGATTGAGGTTGATCCATCCCTTGTGCGTCTTCTTTTGGTAGCGGAACAAATAGGGCAGGTTCACCGACGTGTCGGTTTCCGCCAATTCTGTGTTTTGAGCAAAACTTTCCTCCTCCACATTCCATCGGTCTTTCCCCATTTTCTGCTGCATGTATTTCGAGATGCTGTCGGCACCCATCTGTGCAATCATCGCTCCCAAAAGGGAAAGCAGGGCGTATCCGATTTGGAAGACGTTCATTCCGGGCAGGATGTTTGGGATGGATCTGTCGTCGGTAAGAGGAATGAGGAAGAGTGAGCCGACCATCATTCCGACACCGAAAATAATCGGCAGGATGATGGATTTCACGATGTTCAAATCCTGTTTCTTCTTCGCCTTGGTTCCCGCCGCCACGATGGCGATTAAAATCAGTGTCGAAATTTTGGCGTTGATGGGCGGGGAGAAAATCCCCATCTTGGCAAATCCCTCCAACAGTTTTGAAAGCACGGGAACATTGGCGTGTAGGAAAAACAGCGTGATGCATTCCATCGCCACGACGGCATAGACCAATTTTTGGAAGAATCCGTAAATCTTGATTTGGTGCTGCTGTTCCTGCATTATGGGTATCTGTTTTCAATAATGGTGTTGATGTCGTTCAAAGAGATGTCGATGTGGCACAGCGAGGCAAATTCCCGCAGGAAAAGGATGATGTCCGTAAAATGTTCCTTGGAAATCTTGTCGTAATACACCTTTACGCCGTAAAGCGGCTTAATCAATTGGACGGCTTTTTCAAATTTTTCGGAATCTGTAGCGGAGATTTCAAATCGCTTTCTGAATTGAAGCCAATCGTAAACGTAGAAAAAGCGGATGCAGAAATATTTTTCGTCAAACAGGCTAATGAATTCCTTTTGAAACTTCATGATGCTTGCCTCGTTGACGGTGTCGTTGAATTCGTCAACAAATCTCGGGTTGTCGGTTTTCGGGGTCATAAGTCCGTCGAGGTTCAGATTTAGAAAAAGTGTTTTCAGTGTGTTGGTGGTTTTGGTAGCCATAATTTTTGATTTTAAATGATTAAAAAGTGTCTGCGTTCAGGATGTCGGAATACTTGATTCCCATCTCAATAGTTCTTCCCGAAAGTTGTTCCTCCACGAAGCGTATTTTCAGAATCTTGCTGTTCGGATAGGTAAACTTCTTGAAGACATAGATGTTCCGGTAGTTTTTCTTGAAACCTTTCTGCGACTGAAATCGGTAAATCGGTTTCATTTCGATGCTTTGGTTGTTGGTTGCCTTGTAGATTTTCTTGTCCTCCACGGAAAACTTGACGTCGTCAATTTGGTAACTCATATTCGACTTGTTGGCGATATTGATGTCGAGAAAGATGTAGTCGCCAACCACGTACACATTGTTCAGTTGCAGGGAAAGTTTCAGTTCGTTCACCGTCCTCAAAGGCGTTTTGTAGGTTTTTTCGATGATGTTTTTCGAAAATCGGTGGAGTTCCGTGTTGGAAAAAGCCTGTTTCGGAAATTCCAAGGGCTGCATATCTTCCGGCTGAATTTGGATGTTGGTCTGCACATTGATTCGGTCGTCCGTTCTAAAAAGCACGCGGTATTGCGCCATAAACGATTGTCCCACTACGGTTACCACGCCGACTTCCTCGCTCGACTTCATTATTTTTTTGTTGAACTGTTTCGAGGAAATCGAATCTTTCGGAGCGGGATTGATTTTAATTCTCGCAATATTTTCAGCGGGAAGGTCGCCCACCAAAAAATCCGAGGACAAGTCCACAAACTGAATCGGTTCGGGGGAGATGATGTGCACGTTCACGCCTTCGCCCATGTCAAGTTCGGGAAGTTGGGTGATGCGGATTTCGGGTGTGGAAGTTTGGGCAAAAACGCTTGCCGAAAATAAAAAGGAGAGGATGGTGTAAAAAAAGGTCTTCATAATGTTAAGGTTGATTGGTATTTTGTTTAAGGTCTTTTTCATTAATTAAAAAGATGTAGGAATTGTACTTGAGTTTGGCTTTGTTGGTTCTAATCAGGTTTGCCGCGGTTTGTGAGGCGGAACGGAACGCTCCCGACAAAAGACTCGTGTAAAATCCCTTGCCTTCGGAATCGATGTTCGTTCCCTGCACGGAATTGCTTCCAAGCTCTCGCAACATTTCACGGAAGGTGCTGTTCGGAACATAAAGTCCCTGCATTCCGTCGGTATCGTAAACGGTTAAATTGATGGGTAGGATTTCGCCACTGCGCATTACGGAAACCACGTTCAGGTTCACCCGCTGCAAAGAAAATCCCGAAATCTGACCATAAAGCAGGGTTCCCTTCGGCAGTTTTTGTCCGCCTGCGAAGACATCCTCCAACAATCGCAACCGTATCCTGCTGCCTAGAAATCCGGTCAGGTTTTCATCGATGACGGCTTTCACAAAGTTGCCCTCCTTTTCACGGTAGATGGAATTGAAGCCGTTGTGGATATTGGATTTTGCGACATAATAGGTGGAATTGAGAAAGGCGTCCATCTTTTCCTTATTCTTCTTCAGCAGTTCCTGCGCCTTTAATTGCGCCTGAAATTCGGGGTCTCTTGATTTTTCCAAGGAATCGAGCACGAGCATTTGCTGACGCATCATCTTTACCGGATCCAACGCTTTTGAATCCTCAGCAGATGGAGAGGTGTTCTTTGCTAAATTCTGCGCATTATTTGAACTTCCGCTCGAACCTTCTTGGTTCAACATTCGGATGATGTCCTTGGAACGCTGAAAGTCTCCGTCGTCGGAAGTTTTCGGTGTGTAGTAAGAGTTTTGTCCCTGATTTCCCTTTTCCGAAATCTGACTTTTTCTCGACTCGTTCAGGGAATCGATATAGCGTTTCTGTCGGTATTCCAAATTGTCGCTGAATTGATTCAGGCTGTCATTTTCCTGTTGCAGTCCGTCCAACATCGTCCTGCCGTCGGTTTTCGAGAATAATTTGTCGTAGGCGTCGTTTTTGGAGAGGATAGAGTCCTGCGTTTCGCCGAGCGATACCGAAAGTTCCTGCTGTGGCGGTTTCTTCGCATCATCACTTCCCATAAACTTGCTTCCTTGAAATCCTAAAAACAGGATAAAGGGCAGTGCGATGAGCGGAAGGATGTATTTCTGCTGTTTAAGGTTTATTTTTTTAAAGTCCATTTTTTAATTTTTCATATTGGTTATAGAGGTACTCAATCCTGATGCTGTCGGTTTTCGACAAAGACTGCTGCGAACCTTTCGCTTTAAAGGCCGAAAGTTCGCCCACGATTTTTTCCATCGATTTCTCTTTCGCCTCCTGATTTTGCTTTACCTTGTCGCTTTTGGTGTACAAACTTGGAATTGCGCTTCCCAAGGTTACTTTCGGCGGAAAGAAGCAGTATTGCAGGATGGAGAAAATCAGTGAGAGGATGAGTACCGCCATTGCATAGGCGAATACTTTTCGGGGTTGGGAGAATATTCGTTCCTTCAGCACCCCGTATTTTTTGATGATGTTTTCTTGCATGTTAATAGGAGAATTTGGGTTGGTTGGAGATTTCTGAATTGTCGATGATGCGCCAATCTTTCAGCAGCACACCGTGCGGATTGTTCGGACTTCGGACGATGTCCTCGAAACGACCTTCGGTAAAGAGTTTTCTCACGATGAGTGCCGTTTTTCTGTTAATCATCTGTTTCCCGAAAAACATAAACTTTCGATCGTTGGAATTGATTTGGATCGAGTCCGTGGTAACCGTCACCATCGAGTTCGAGGAAATCAGTTGGTTGTAGAATCCCTTTTCACGCAGGTTGGTGTATTCCTTTTTTCCCGTATCGTCAATCAGGTATAGCGATTTCTCGATATTGTCCTTGATGTATTGGTCATCGGGAGCAAGGGTGAAAAACAGTCGGTGGAAGAGTTCCACCTGCGAACGGTATTCCACCGGACGGTTCAGCAGTTCGTCGGTCTGCTTTACCAAAACCGGGACGCCGTTATCCAAGACATAGAGCGATTTTCTAGATTCCTTGATAAGTTGGTAGGCGAATCCGAATCCCGCCAAAACCATAAACAGAGACACCGTCAAAGCCGTGATGGAGACCGCCTTGTTAATCCTTATTTTTTCTTCAATACTTTTTATCAGCATAGTTTTTATCGTAAAGCCTTGATTGATTTTCCCATTTCACCCGCAGTCTTGGCGGCAGATAATGCGATTGCCTTTCCTCCCGTTGCCGCAGAAGCCGCAGCGGTTTTACCCATGCTCATCACTTTGGCTGCCGCACTCTTTCCTTTGGTCATGATTCCCGCACCTCCCGCAGAAACGATGGAGTCTGCAATGGTCGGGGTCATCAGTACGCCGATTCCCGTTACGATGTACGCGACGCAGGGGAAAAGTACAGTGTGAATCATCCCGTTATTAGAAATGTAGGCAGCGAGCATATTGAGGTCGGTCACGGTTCCGTTGTTCAAAAGCAGGTCGTAGCGTTCTATTTCAAGTTGATAGCCCGAGATAATCAGTTGCTGACCGATGTTGATAATGGTGTAGGAAACGAAGGTGTAGAGATTGATGTTGATGAATTTCGCCACCCAATTTTGAAAGGAACTCTCAAATCCCGGAATCAGCGAAAGACCGACGGCGACAGGACCGAGCACAATCAACACATAACTCCAAATTTTTTGTATAAAGAAGATAAAGTAGGTACAGACCCGCAAAATCGTCAGCGAAACCGCCTCCAACACTTCCGAAATAAGTTTCTGAAATTGGAAATCCATCCTAATCATCCACTCCTGAATCGGCGTGAAAAGTTTGCTCATTCCCTCGATGATTCGGTCACCGAATCCTTTGTCCTCGTTGATTTGAAGTTCCTTCTGTTTGGCTTCCTCCTCGGCTTTCTGCTTAATCAGGAACTCCAACAATTGGGTCTGTTTTTCAAATCTTTTGACGCGTATGTCGTTCGCCTGATTTTCAATAGATAAAAAAATATCCTTGGACGGTTGCGCCAATTTCTGCAGCGGATATTGAATCATTTGGTAGAAACTCACCCAATGCAGGAGAATCATCCCGATGATGATGGGTCTAATCATCGGCGTCACTTCCCAAGGTCTCGCTCCTTCCTGCATTTGGAATCCGAGGAATCCGAGATACATTAACGCTCCCAAACCGCCGATGGTTCTTCCGAGCATACTCGCCGCGATGGCGTTGCTTTGAATGTCGGTGTCCAATTGGGTGAAGACCTCCATATACCATCGTTCAAATGCGCCGTCACCTTTCAGAAACTGCAATAAACTGTTGACGCTGTTGTTGGTCTGCGCAAATCCCATTACGGGAAGCAGGAGCGCCATAAGGCAAAGCACGGTTAAAATTGTTTTGCTATTCATCTTAAAATTGGTGTTTGTAGTGGTTCATCACTTCCTGTGCGATTTCCTTGTCGGTCTTGAAATTTTTCGTTCCGAACAGGTTGGTGGTATTTTTTATGTCTTGAAGGATCTTGTGATAATCCATATACAGTCCGCCTTTTAGGTCGTGGCTTCGGATTTCGGACGAAAATTTTCTCCATCCGATTAAAGTTTCGTGGTACATCAGGAAGCGTTTTCCTCTCGGCATATCCACCGTTCTTGAGATATTGTACCTGTCTTTAAGCAAATCCAATTTTTCTTTTAGAAGGCTGATTCCGCCCGTAGAAAGCAAAGTCTGATAGACTTCGGGTTTTTGAAATCCCCACTCCAAATAATTTTGAGGGTTGTCGGGAAATTCTAGTAGCGGTTTCAGCATCCTGTTATAGTAAAGCAACCAAAGCGGGTCTGCGCTGACTGTGGCTGAAGTCCAATGCGCAAAATCTTGTACACTTCTTTTGTGGATGGTGTCGGTTTCCATCTTGATGCGTTCCGTCTCCTTTCTTTGTAGTTCGAGTTCGCCGAATCGTTGGGTTTCCAAGCCTGTCGGTTTTAGCGGTCGGATATCGGAACCATTCTTATAGTCTCGGTTTCTAGACGGTGCCCACATTCCCCAAACCGTGGCGTAGGCAAAATTGGTCTGAATCCCGAGCAAATATTTTGGATAGGGTCTCCAATCGCCCCATCCCTCGAAGACCATCCTTTTCTGCTGTGCCACGATGGAAGGGTCGTTCAGTCGTTTGACTGTAAATTGTGCCTTCAGGTTTTCAGAGAAAATCAGTGCAATAAGGGCAATGAAGAAGGCGAAGTTTGTTTTAGTATTCATAATGATTCATTAAAAAAGGTTTCTGTATTTGGAGATGATGTCTTGAACCAAAATCCTGTCGAGATTGATATAGTCTTGCAGGACGGGAATCTGATAGAGGTAGGGTCTGTTTTTGGCGGTCTTCAGGATGATGTTGATGTACAAAATCCATCCGTCGATGGCTCTTGCGCGTGCCAACATTTTCTCTATAAGCAGGTCGCGGTCGTAGGCGTTCATCAGAAAATCCTTGTTCTCGTTCATAATGTCGGACACCATTTCCTGCTTCAGCAGGATGGATTCCCGAATGATTTGGTTGTAGTATTTGGTCAGAAGAATGGCGTATTCGGGATTTTGTGCGCTGAGTTGCATCATTTCCTGAGAATGGGTGAGGATGTCGCCCAAATAATTATAGAAATACACGAGCTGTTTCCCGTTTCTGATGGCGGAATTGATGTTGGCAAGTTTGTCGTAGATAAACTCGTGTATGGCGACCACCTGAATCATTTTTTGGTTCGCCTCCTCGTAGAGTTTTCTCTGCTTTTCATAGGAATCGAGATAGGCCTGATTGCTCGCCAAACGGACACCCTGATTTTTGGTGAGCTGCGCCAATAGTTTGTCGTTGATGACGATGAAGCTTGTGCTTTGTGCATGAAACAAACAGAATCCCGAAAGAAGCAATGCTGTCAAAAGAATTTTTTTCATATTTTAAAAAGTGTTTATTCCGTTAATGATGCTCTGAACAACCTGTCGGTCTCGGTTGACATAGTATTGCAACAAAGCCTTCTTATATTCGATTTTTCTTCGCAGTTCCCGAATCAGGAAAAGGGTATAGTAGGATTCGCTTTCTAGCCGTTTCACTTCCTCAAGGGCATAATCCAACAAAACTTTCCGTTCGGCTTTTTCCATTTGGTTGATGGCGCCGTAGGAAACCACGATGCCTGCCAAAAGTCTTACCACCATCTGCAGGTCGTCTGCAAACTGAATCTGTCCCGGCAATGCTACGATGAGCGCATAAGGAGCGGTTTGCAGTTCCTCGATAATCAAAAGTTCGTTGTTTCGGATTCTAGCTGCTTCCTGCGTGATGGCGTAACCTGTAGGAATGGACTGCATCGCAAAATCAACGAAACGGAGCCGTTCCTGAATCTTCACGGTCGTTTCCCGAAGTTTTGTCCACTGCTTCTTGTTTTGGTTTTCGGTGGCGAGGTTCAGCGCCTGCTTGTTCTTCATCTCCTTTTGACGACCGTTTTCCTCCATCGTGTGGCGGATTTCCAAATTCATCATCGGAAAGGACACATTTTCCTGTTGCCACGACGGCGTGGAACCGCCACTGCTCGAAGTTAGAAGCGAATGTGCCATAATCAGCACCGCCGAAAGATAGAATTTGGCTTTCATCAGAAATTGTGCTTGTATTTAATCATGATGTTTTCCACGATGGTCTTGTCGGTGTTGATGTAGCCCTGAAAAGGATTGATGGCTTTCAGAAAACCGAGGCTTTTGGCGCGTTCGATGTTCATCATGATGGTCAGGAGCCAAATCTTCAATGTTTTCACCTTTTCAGAGATGCTGAATAAAAGGCGGTAACGGTCTCCCGCAGTGGCGAGATTAAGTTCCCCCGACTTCAGCAATTCCGAAACATCGGTACTCATCGCAAGGACGCTCTCATAAGTTTCCTTGGTGGCTTTTACCCCGAAAATGGCGTATTCGGGTGCATCGCTTACCAATGTTGAAATTTGCGAGGAATAGGTGGCGCAATCCTGTAAGTCGGAATAGATTTCCTTTACCTGAATACCATTTTGAAGTGTTCCCGAAACTTCACGAAGCCCCTTCAGAATCTTGTTCTGAATATCGTTGGCTACCACCATTTGCGCACCCACCCAAGTTTGAGCCTGCTGCAGTTTGTTCTGCTGTTCGATTGTTTTTTGCTGTTGTGATTTTAAATTTTCTGAATAAAGAATCAGCGCAGCGGTCGTGGTCGGGTCGATGTAGGTATTTTGGGCGGAAAGAAATCCGACTCCAAAAAAGGCGGTCAAAATCTTAAACTTTTTCATGATGCAAATCGTTTTTTTGAATTATTTCTTGAAAAGTCAGTTCGGAATCCTCCATCATTTCGGTGATTTTCTTGAACACGTTCTGACCTTTGAACTTTGATTTCATTTTTTGGTAAAAGGAGGTCGCCTTTTTGTCCAAAGGTTTTTTGTAGAGGTTCACGAGGGAAACCACATTTCCCAAATCGTGGTTGAAAGCCTTCACATCCTCCACAAACTTTTTGAGCGCCTCGTCATAACTTCCGCTTTTCTTGGCGTAATATTCTATGGCGGACTTTTCGGGTTTCTCAGTGGTGTAGGTGAGATATTGTTCAAGGGAAACCTCGTTTCCGTAAACTTCGCCTCTCGAACCCCGCTTCAGATAAAATTCCTTGAATCGGCTTCTTCCGAATTTGTTGTTCAGGTTGTTGATGGTAAAAATTTTGTTCTGTTCCACCTTGTTCAGCGAGAGGAGCGATGCGATTCGGTCAAAATTGTCCTTGAACTTGGTTTGGTCCAGCAAAATGAAGGTGTCCGAATTATTGATGATGGAATCCTTTACCACTGCATTTCCGATGATGTCGTCCAATTCCTGTGTCACCACTACGGCTTCGCCCCAAAACTTTCTCACTGTTTTATAGAGATAAAGAATGTATCCCCCCATCAGTTTAGAGGCAATCGCCTTCCACGCTTCCTCGATAATCAGGGCTTTTCTTCGGTCTTTTCGCAACCTCATTTTCTGAATAAAGGTGTCCATAATGATGAGCGTCACGATGGGAAATAGTTTGGGGTTGTCCTTCACATTGTCGATTTCAAACACAATGAAAGGTTCATCGAATAGAGTGTTATCGGCACTTTCGTTCAAAGTTGTTCCGTACCTTCCGCCTTTGTAGAAATCCTTCAGAACAAACAAGAAAGTTCGCAGGTTGAATTCCTTTTCACCAATCATGTGCTTTTTATTGTTCAAAAAGACAGGAAGAAATTTCTCGCAGTATTCATAAAACCCATTAAAAGAAAGTTCTTTTACAGCGAGTTTTTCCTCAAGACCGACAATTTTTTTGATGAGCGTCTTTCGGTAGGCGTCATTCCATTCCTGCGAGGATTCGGGACGCTTTATAAGGTCTCTCGTTTTGGTCAGAACCAATTGCGACTCGTTGTAGGTTTTTCGTCTTTCCTCGTCAGTCAAAGTTTCATACGCTTCAAAAATTCGGTAAAACATCTCGCTATCGTAATCGGGGTTTCCGATGTTGGAATCGGGATGGTAATAACGGATGAGTTTTCTTCCCGTTTCCTTAATTTCTTTGGTCGAGGCATCAAATGGAAGTCCCAACAAATCGTAAAAAGTCTTGGCATCCTGAAAATCCTTTTCAAACTCCGACTCGATGTCCGCCTCGTCGATATTGTATTTTTTGAGGTAGAGCATCAGTTCGTCGGAATCCTTGTGTTCAAACCAATTGGTTCCCGCATTAAAATATTGGTGGTAATACGACATCAGCACATTGTCCAAGGTGGATTTTTGGGTATTGCTCATTGTTGCGTCCGCTCCCTGCCAAATCAAAAAAATGAGGTTGGTCAGAAACTCTATTTTTTCGATGTTGAATTCCTCCTTGTTCATCAGGAAAGGATTCATCGTAATAGGTTTTTCCTCGGTGTACTGAATATATCTTCCGCCTTTATAACTGCAAGTTCCGGAGTAGGAATCTCCCGTGTCCACGATAATCACGTCGTAATTGTAGGTGAGATACTGCTCCACAATATTGTTCATCAGGAAAGATTTCCCGCTTCCCGAAGGTCCCAAAACAAACTTGTTCCGGTTGTTGATTCTTCCGCTCTTCATCGGCAAATCGGCGGGATCCACACGAAGCGGAACGCCCTGTCTGTCGGTAAATCTTAGGTAAAAATTGGAATCTTCGCTCACGGGGTTACTTTCTTTAAAAAAAAAACATAACGCAGCCTCGCTCGTCGTGGTAAATAAATCGTAGTCTTTCAGTTCGACCGCATTTCCGGGAAGGCAACAACGGAAGAGTTCCAATTGGTTGAAGGCGTTCTTGGAAATGTTGATGCCCTTCGTAAACAGTTTGCTCTCAATCAGCGACTGTGTTTCCTCCATCCTGTCGAGCGAATCGGCAGAATAGACGATGGAGAAATGTGCGTCCACAATCAGTTGACCATCAACCGTCACATTGTGCAGGAGTTCGTCTATTTCGGCGGCGACAATCGCATTCGAAGGTGCGCTGTTGGCGACGCCTTCGTGCTTTTTCTTCTTCTTTTCCAAATCCCGCTGTCGTTGGGTTTGGATGGGAATCGAAATAATTTGGTTGTAGATGATCGTGTTGTAGTCTTCCAATTCATTGATGAAGGAAAAATTATCCACCGCCGTATCGGAAGAGGCGTTGTTTCCGCCCAAAAGCGAGTAGGGTTCAATTTCGGAGGGAAGTTCGATGCGTTCCACATCAACGTAGGAAATGGTTTTCACGAACTGTTTTCCAATGCGCAGAAACTCGTTGTTGGAGTAGATATTGTCGAAGACCGGATTCTGTACGAAATTCATCGAAAGACTTCCACCTACATAATATTCAAAATCTTTCTCCCTCAAGAACTTCGGTTCGCAGTGGTATTGGGAAAGAAGCATAAAAATTTTCTGACAACGGTCACGCAAGTCCTTGTAGTTTTTTTCCGAGAAGGAATACGAGGTCTTCTTTTTTTGTTGGTCGATGATGTCGGTAAAGAGTAAAACTGTTTCAATACTTTTATAGATTCTTCCCTCGAAATGTTCGGAATATTTTTGCTGCAGGAACTGATTGGACGGTTCTGCCGCATACTGCCTTTTGGAAAAGATGTCGAGTTTTTGAAGTAGGTGTCCCTCTCCCAAAGTCGCCGCGATTTGGTTCAAAAGCGTGTGGTATTGCAGGTAAAGGTCGGGGTCGGCGGAATATTGCTCCACCATATTTTTTATTCTGATTCCGATAATGGGATTTCCGAACTTTCCGACCATCACGTCAAAATTCCAATCGTGTTTGCTGCCGCGGTCATAGCCGATGAACGGGATGTCCATTTCAATTTTTTTCTTTTTCATTGTTTTGCTCATTTAGGTTGAAGCGTTTTGGGAAAATGTGGATTTGCTCGTGGTTCTTGGTCTTGTTGTAGAGTCCTTTTCTGTCCTGAATTTTGTAAATCATATAGATTCCGCTTCCGGCAAGGATAAATCCCAACACGGTTCCGAAAATCCCGATGAGTGAGGAGAAGATGGCGGCGCAAAAAAGTCCACCGACTGCCGTTCCCATCGCATAGTAGATATACCTGTCCTTCAGTCCGAAAAAGACAAGGGGTTTTTTAAGCCCCTTGTAAAGAAAAAAGCCCATTACATTCCGAAGAAAGCGCCGACGAACTGTGGAACAATCACCAAGAAAAGACAGGCTCCCGCCCAACCAACAATCTCCTTGTTGATGTCTTGGTCACCATTCGTCCACTTGTTGTAGATTCTGACACCGCCAATAAGTCCGACTACGGCACCAATCGCCTGAATAATCAGTTTGATGGGTTCCCAATAGGAACGGATAGAGGTGTTCGCTCCGGCAAGTGCGCCTGCTCCTCCGGCTTGTGCGAGTAGTGGTGCAACCGCCAAAAACAGTAGTCCGGCGGTCAGCATTTTTCCAAACAATTTTCTTTTGTTCATTTTTGAATTCATAATTCGTAAGGGTTAAAAAATTAGGGTTCGATTTATTTGAAAGAGGGGAGTACAGACTTGTAGGATTTGATTCCGTTAACATTGACCATTTGTACGTTGGTTTCGGCAAGGTTGAGCATCTGCCTGAATTTGTCTTCCTGCCTGCTTATAAAATTCTGTTGGATTTCTTCAGTTTTGGGAGCAGGTTTAGTTATTTTTGATAAGCTTTCCAATGCTTCGTCAAATTGACCAAAAAATTCTTCCTGCTCGAATTTTCTGCGAAGAGTTTCGATGTCCGGTTCTGTTTCAATTTCTAAAACAGATTGTGGTTCGTCTTCCAAAGCATAATCTGAAGGAGAAAAGGAATTTGGAACATTTAGCGGTTCAGCATCCTCGATTCCGACTTGAATAATGTCCGGTTGGTCGCGTTCTGCAAAATCGCCAATCGAGAAGACTTCGGTGTCGTCGGTTTTCACGGCATTGGTTTTCTTTAGAAACAAGTCATAGACGAAGTTTCCCGCATAGTAGAGAATATAGATTCCCAAAATAATGAGTGTAAATTTTCCCATAATGGATAAAGGTTTTTAGGTGTTGAAGATTAACTTTCTTGAATGTTATTTATCTTTGGAAGCCTTTTCGATGTGTTCCATCACTTCCGAGAAAACATCTCTCACGGCAAGTCTTTGGGGACCTTTTAGCGAGCGGGTGTTGATTTTCTGAAGGATGTTCCGTTTGAGGACAGGTTGGGTAATAAGTTTTCCGAACCTTGAAATTTCCTCGTCCATCATAGGCTTGTTCGGATACTCAAAATTTTTTTCGTAGCGTGAACGGATGAAAATCTTTCCGGCTTCACTTTCCAAAAGCCCCAAAAAGTTGATGAAGACCAAGGTCGATTTGGTGGAGATGTCGGAATATTCAAAAGGAATGATGATAAAGTCGCTGTATTGAAGGATGTCGGTATACTTCATATCGAGTGTTCCGGCAAGGTCGAAAAGATAGACCGCGTCGTCGGACTTCATCTTCATCAGCGTTTCAAAATCGGAGAAGGGAGCATGATTGTCCTCCGAAATCTGAACCTCGTACAGTTTGGGGAGATTCAAGTCTTCATCCTCCATCCACTTGTTGTAGAAAGATTTCTGAAAATCGAAATCGAAAACGTGGATTTCCTTTTTCTGTAAGGCGAGATAATTGGCAAAGGCAATGGCAAGCGTGGTTTTTCCGGCGCCGCCTTTCTGTGTGGCAAATGTGATAATCATTATTTTCTCTTTTTTCTTTTCTTTTTCAGCTCGTCTTCGGCAGGATCTTTTGCGGTAAAGGAAGATTTCAGGAGTTCGTCAATCAGTTTTGAAAGGTTGCTTTCCTGTTTTTGAATAGTTCCCATTGATTCCTGCAGATTTTGTTCAGGATAAAATATTTGCTCGATGATTTTTTCCCCCACCAAAGACTTTAAGTCCTGAATATGGTTGTATCGGTGGTGTACTGCATAAAAATCGCCGTCATCGTTCTTCACTATGGAGATTTGGTCGTTTTGTCCATTTTTCAGGTATTGTAAAACATCCATTCTGATGAACTGATAAATTTCCTTGGTCTTTCTAAACTTGTTCTCAAAAACCATAAAATCCTTGATGGAATCGTCGTTGAAGGATTTAATCAAAACTTCCTTTTCCTTTTCGTCCCGAATGCTGAAATCTTTCAAGCGTTCAAACATCCTTTTGTCGATGGTGTTTTCGGTAAACTCAAACATCTCGTTCATCTTGAAAATCTCGCTTCCTTTGAAGACGCTTCCTGTTTTATGGTCGATGATGGTGCAACCGAAAGGCTTCTTAAAATCTTTATGGTGGAAGACGATGTCGATTCCAAACACATCGCGCATCTTCTTCTGAAGTTCGCTTTCAAACTCAATCTTTGGTGTAGAATCGGCTTGCTTTTCAAACAAACCTTCAAACTTTCTGCTGTCTTCCACCTTAAATACTTTCGGGGAGCATATTTCCCTGTATTTGGCAATGATGGCTTTAATCTGTTTCTTTCGGCTTAAATCATCTGAATCTTGAAATGAAATTTTTCCGATGTCGAGCGTTTTCTGAATCACTCCATTTTTAAGGAGGTCGATTGAATTTTCATCTGCCTTGTTCATCGCTACCCGGAATCCATTCCGGTTCAGAAGTGTTTCCAATTGGTTGATAGAAGCGAATCTGTAACACAAGAGTTTGTTTAAGGTTGATTCTTGGCTGATTCCAAAAATCTGTTCCTGAACTTTTGCCAATGCTTTTTGTGCTTTCAGTTTCTCATAGGAATCGTTGATTTTCCTGCCCGATTTTTTATTGACTCTCGTGGAAACTATGTGGACATGGTTGTTCTCGGTATCGCTGTGGAAAATCACTAGAAACGGATGTTTCCCGTATCCCATTTCATCCATAAATTTCTCGGCGGTTTCGGTGAGTTGCTCTTTCGTTTCCTCCTGAAATCTCGACGAAATCACGGCGTGAAACTGTGGTTTTTTCACTCGGTCACTTTTGGAAATCGCTCTCAGGTAATTTCTTACCTCCTCGGAACTGCTTTCTTCGTTAATGAATGACGGAAAGTTCTTCATCAGCATCAGTTCTCCTTTTCCCGAATCAATCTTTTTCTCGTTGTATATTACGCCGTGAAAATCATCGCCTGACGAACCCAAAATCTTAACTAGCATCAGACACCATTTCATAAATCTTGAGGAAGATTTGGTTTTGCTGATTTTTCAGTTCAGCAATCTTTTCCAATTTTTGGTTGAACGCCTTCAAGTCGGTTTCGCTAATGACCTTTTGGGAGTTTGCAATTCTCGCCACCTGATTGATGTTGTTCTCGATTTTCGCAAATAGGTTATCCTGTTTTTCAATGAACGCCAATACTTTTCTTCTCTCGTCCGAGTGCATCTTCTGCTCCACGGAATCGATGATGAAATTGGTGAGGCTGATGTTTCTTGTGTCACACAATTTCTTCCAAGACTCTTTTTTTTCTTTTTGGAGGCGTATAAAAAGTCTGACATTTTTGGTGCTTGTTTTCATTTCTGCCTGCAAAATATTTCTCTGTTCTTCGAGGACAAAGTTGCACTGTGCGGACACTTTTATCACTATGTTTCAGTTTCGGAAGACTATAAACATAACCTGTGATACATAAACACACGTTTTTCTAAATTTTAAGAAATAGAATGGACTGCGGTGGAATTTTTTGCAGTTTGGGTAATTTGAATTGTCGCAGATTAGATTTCTAAAAGACTGCTGAGCATATTAATTCAAGATTTTGAAAGTAAAAATTTCGTTTGCGATTTGCTACGGATTGTGTAGTTGATGGCAAACTAAATATGATTGAAAAAAGAAATGAATGGAAATAAATTTTAGAATTTTTTTCCTGAAAATATTTTGATGATTTTGATAAAAATATTGTTGAATAAAAAATCCAAAATCTAATGTTCAGAAAAAAGAAAAATGAGTTCCGAATTTTTTTACCCTTTCCGACAGGAAAGGCAAGAGGGTATTTGGAAGCCAATTTGTAAAATTGTGCGTACAAAGACACATCTTGCAACTTCACATCGATAGCAATGAATGTTTACATCAAGCGGTGAAAAAGGCTTTAAGCAGGCGGTTTTTCGAATGTTTAAAGATTGACGGTTGCAGAAGAAAAATTGAAGTTTGAGTTTTGATTAGAAAAATCGTTTTCAAAATTGTAGAGGTTTGTATAATTAATGGAGTTTTTAAAATAATGAATTTCAATTAGTTAAAAGAGATGGTTGTATCTAAATTGAGCAGGTGGGTTGTACCTGAATTCAGCAGGTGGGTTGTACCTGAATTGAGCAAGTAGGTTGTATCTGAATTGAGCAGGGGTTGTATTTATTTTGAGCATGGTCTGAAAAAGGAATGCGATTTCGAGGTTGTATCTATTTTGAGCAGGGGTTGTATCTGAATTGAGCAGGGTGGTTGTATCTATTTTGGGCAAGAGGTTGTATTTGAAATGCGCAGGTTGGTTGTATTTAGATTGAGCAGGAGGACTTTTATTTTAATCATTTATTAGTTCTAAAAAATAGAAAATCATAATTTTCTTTCACCTAGATTAAAAGTTAGTCCAAATTTTTGAAGATAAAGGGTGTTGGGTTGTTGAATTACGGATGGCGGATAAAGTACATAAGCAATAACTACTGAAAAATTATCATAAAAAAATCAGTAATTTAGCAGTAAACATTATTAATGGCAAAAATTGTAAGTTCACAGCATATCACGGGAGAAAAAGGTGTAGTTAAGTTCTCATCCTTTTGCGTAAATCATTCTCCGTATTTAATTTTTAGAGAGGAATCTAAAAATGATTTCGGAATTGATGGTGAAGTTGAACTTACATCGGTTAATGAAGATAATAAGATTGAGGCAACAGGTCAGATTCTAAAAATTCAATTAAAATCAACTGTAAAGGGAGGTAGTTACATCGTTGATGAAAATGATGATTTTTTTAAATTTGTAGCTCAAAAAAATGATATTGACTATTGGAATAAGCATGTATTGTCCGTTATTTTGGTTGTTTATATCGAAAGAGAGGACAAACTTTATGCGAAAACGGTTGACAAGACTTTGGCAACTAATAAAAACAGTTTAAAGATATCTTTTGATAAGAAACTTAATTTATTAACTGAAAGACAAACTATTCTCAGCGAAGCAATCAACCAAAGCTTTGTGAACAGGGTTCAATTTGGGACTCGGGAGAAAATTTTTTCAAACATTTTCTCTATTGAATTTCCCAAATTTATATATAAATATGATTGTAAATTTAAAAGCAATATTGATATTTATAATATAATAAACGAAGAAGGAATTGATTTTCCAAAATTTACCATCAAATCAAATTTTCTATACACATTTACAGACTTAAAAATAATATCACCTACCATACTTGAAAAATTACTGAATAACAAAAAATCGGTAGAAACAAATGTACCACTACGATTTATTCAGTCAAAAAAAGAAAATAGGAATATAGTAACTGAAATTGTGAACTCAATACAATAATCATATCACCTCCTTAACAAGCTATCTAGGTGGAAATAGTTGGAGGTCGACAGATGGGTTTTCTGACATTTTATTTAAAAGGAATTTCTTTGAAGTCAGCTTTGGTATTAGAGAACTGAACCCGAAACGGGTTTTTGATGAGGAAACACAACAATTATCGTTATTTGACTAATGGAAATACAATATCTACAAGAGCCACTTATTGAATTTGCGAATGATTTTCTATGCGAAGACCCAAAAAAGGGAATTGAAGCAATGGGTTTTTATTCAATAAGTAATAAATCGCATAAAAATATTCCGTAATAGGAACTAAAAAGCAGATTAGTGACTATAAAAGTTGGATAGATAAATTCAGCAATCCGATTGAATCAACAAAAAATTATAAACCAAAATCTTTAAAAGTTAGTACTACCAATGACGATGATCCTAATGATGATGACGATGAAACTATAGACATAGAGTCACTTTTCGACGATGAAGATTTTGATAGCGGTTTTGAAGAAGACATTGAAAGTGGTGAAATAATTAATAAGAAAGCTAATCCTGACTTTCCAGGCTTTAACTCTGAATCATGTTTTAAATGTGAATTTCTAAATGATGGAGATGATTATACAATAAATTCGAGTGCAATTACCGAGATAATTGAATCAGAGAAAAAGCAGATTGAAAAATTGAATGATATTTCTGAATTGTATACAAATTGTTATCTTGAATTGATAGAAAATACGACAGGAAGACCCGATATTATCATTCTTATTATAGGTAAAGATGTTTTTAAAAAAATTGGAACCTTCACTTTGGGAAATGTTTTTCACAATTTAAGACGAAAGATTAAGGCAGATATTTTGGCGACAGGAAAGAATATACCTATTCAAATTATCTTAGAGAATACGATTGATGGAACCAAAAAAAGTTTGCAGGATTTGTCGATGATTGCTTGGAATTTTTGCGTTGCTCAATACTACAAAACCGCAAATTGCACACCTTGGACGATTAGAGATATAGATGCAGATACTTGTTATTTAGGGATTAGTTTTCATAAAATTAATGAAAAAGGTAAAAATCATCTAAGATCGAGTATCGCACAAGCATTTAATAAGGATGGGAAAGGTTTGGTTTTTACAGGCAAACAGTTTGAATGGAGAAGCGAAAAAACTAAAGTGGTAACGCCGCACTTGAAATATGCATATGCTAAAGAGTTAATTATTAATGTTTTAAATCAATACAAACTATTAAATAAGCATACTCCAAAACGAATTGTCATTCATAAGACATCTGATTTTTGGGACGCGTATGTCAATCCGGATTATAATGAACTTGATGGTATCGTCGATGGAATTAAAGAATCTTTGGGTGAAGATATTGAATATGATTTAGTTACTATCAAAAATTCTCAATTAAGACTTTTGCGAAATAGCGATTATCCTGTTTTGCGCGGAACACTATTGAAGGTTAGTAACGACAAGGCATTTTTATACTCGAACGGATTTATACCTTACTACGATACTTATCCCGGAGCTTACGTGCCTATGCCTTTATCGGTTGAAAATATTGGAGAAACTCCGATTGTGGAGATTTGTCAAGAAATTCTAGCATTGACAAAAATGAATTTTAATAATTGTAGCTATTGTGATGGGCTACCAATAACTATTCAATTTTCAAAAAAAGTAGGAGAAATTATACAATATTTTCCTAAAGATTTGGAGAATCCTCCAAACAAATATTTTTTTTATATGTAATCATGAAATATCAAATTTTTGGCTGCAGCGTAATAGCAAACACGTATAAATGGTGTAAGTGTGATGATAGTAAAGTAAATAGTGCTCACATAATTAGAGATTAAAGGATGTTTTGTAAATGTGAATGAAGAGTAGTGAAAGATTACTATCAAATACAGTCAAAGAAAAAAGAGTTTATAATTTTCATAAATTACAATCAAGAACAAAAACTAGAATAAATGCTGACAGAAATTGAATTAAAATCCATCATTTCTTCAGGTGAGGGATATAATGCGGAATTTAAGTTAAATTTTCCTTCAAAGGTTAAAGAAATAACAGAAGAAATATGCGCTTTTGCTAATGCGGCAGGTGGTACACTTTTGATTGGTGTTGACGATAAAAATAATATCAAAGGAATATCTTTTGACAATTCCAAGCGTTCTTCTCTGCAAAATTCTATCGGGGAAATTTCTCCTTCTCTCCATTGTGATATTTATACTGTTGAAATTGATGGAAAAGAAATTGTTGTCATTGAAGTGCCTTCAGGAGAAAGCAAACCTTATGTTCTTTCAGGTGCGATCTATGTTCGACAAGGTCCAAATTCACAAAAATTGACGACGGTGGAAGAAATGAGAGATTTCTTTCAACAGGCAGATCGTATTTATTTTGATGAAGCTCCGTGCAAAACAATTGACATTAAACGGGATATTCCGAATGAAAATATTAGGCAGTTCAGAGAATTGGCGGGATTGAACAATGCAATTGATGATGAACAGGTTTTCAGTAATTTGAAACTCTTTATTAAAGATTCTTTTTTGAAAAATGGAGCAGTTTTATTTTTTGCTCAAGATCCCGAAATATTTTTTGAAAAGGCTGTAGTAAGATGTGTTGCGTTCGAAGGCATCGACAAAAGATTCATCATTGATGATAAAATAATGACCGGCACACTTTATCAACAGTTTTTACAAAGTATGGAGTGGCTAAAAGGAAAATTAGATGTCCGATACGATATAGAAGGTGCGGGTTCCAAACCAAGAAATGAACTGTGGGAAATTCCTGAAACTGTTTTTAAAGAAGCTATCATAAACGCATTAGCACACAGAGATTATTATGAAAAGGGTGCTCGGATTACTATTGAACTGTTTTCGGATAGAGTTGAAATTTCCAATCCGGGAGGTCTAGTAAGTGGTATTCCAAGAAATGAATTTGGTAAAAGAAGTTTAAGTAGAAATCCTCTTATTTTTGGTTTATTTGAAAGAATAAGAATGGTTGAGCAAATTGGTTCAGGAATCATTAGAATGAATGATTTAATGGAGGAAGCAAATTTGACTCCTCCCGAATTTGCAATGGATGGGATGTTTACTGTTACACTTAGAAGACCATTCGATTTCAAAAAGTGGGTAGATAGGTGGGTAGAAAAACTAACGGATAATAGAGTTAAAATTCTTGAAGAAGTTCATAAAGACAATAGAGTTACTAAAAAAGAATTAGAACAAAAAGTTGGTATAAGTGCCTCAGCAATAGATAACAACATAGATGCTTTAAAAGAATTGGGACTAATTGAAAGAGAAGGAAGCGATAGAGGTGGCTATTGGAGAATCAATTATATTTTACCTTAGGGTGGGTAGAAAGGGTGGGTAGAAAGGAACTGTTTTGGATGATGGGTTTTACTAATTAATAGGTTTTTATAATTGAATGAGATAAAACTCTTAAATTATAAAAATCAACTTTATATATGTTTTTGTAAACCTGAACTCATATAATTATTTGAAAGTAAAGTTCAAGTTTAATCTTACTTTTATGAAAATATAAAACGGTGTATGAGTAAATAAAGCATTAGACATTCTTGAACCCAATATTAAACAAGGATAATTAATTAAAAATTGTTGGATGCTGTCTTAAAATTTTTAAAAAGTAAAAATATTTGCTTATGAGTTTTAAACTACTTGCTATAAGGCCATTGAAAGGTTGTAGCCGAAAATTTTTGAAGAATCTTCAAGTTAATCAAATTTACAAATTTTACGCTGAGGCTAAATTCTATTCTGCTAATGAAGAAAGAATAGATGATAAAATATCTGACTTACCTGTCAGAACAATTAATTTTGATGAAACTGAATATTTACCTCACAATTTTTTCGACAACGAGAAAGTGTCAATTTCAGCAATTGTTGGAAAAAATGGGAGTGGTAAAAGTGCATTAATTGAACTGTTTATAGTTGCTATCAACCAATTAGCAGCTCGTAAAATTAAAGAAAAAGAACTTAATTCTTCTGCAGAATTACAATTTCTAAATAAATCTGGTGAGACAGTTTGTTGTGAAATTTATTATTTGATTAATCAAAAGTATTATATACTCAACATAAATAGAGGTATTGTAGAATTGATTGAACTGAAATCAAGACTTCAAATAGATTTGACTGAATTCTTTTATACAAGCATCTTAAATTATTCAATACATTCATTCAATTCATCAGAAGCAGGTCAGTGGATTGACAAATTATTTCATAAAAACGATTCCTATCAAATTCCCGTCGTACTTAATCCAAAAAGAGAGGCAGGTAACTATTCTGGTATTATTGATATTAATAATGAAAATTATCTTTTACATCAACGGTTAATTTCAATTCTGGTTAAAAACCAGTTTCTTTCAATTACGGAAAACCTAATTGTTGATCATATAAAATTAAAACTTAAAGATTCAAGATCCTTTACTATATTAAATACAAATTCCGAAAAGAAAATCACAAAATTCGGTTCGGAAAAACGAAGAAGCGAGAATTTTTTTAATGTTCTTGAAGATCAAATAGGTTTTATCTTTACAACTAAACTAGCAGGTAAAACAAAATTTTATTTTAATTTAAAATCTTTACTCACAGAATTTAAAAAAAGATTTGAAATTTATCATATTTCACTAGGCACAGAACAATATAGATTTGACATTTATATTCTCTACAAAATTATAAGCATTTGCGAAAAATATCACTCTTTTGGAAAGTGTATAGTAGAGCAGGGTAAGGACAAAAATTACGAATATTTAATAATCAATACAAATCTTTTTCTAAATAAATTTATTGACAACAACAGTCATATTCTTTTAAAATTGAAACAGGTTATAAATTATTATAAAGAGTATGATAGAATTTGGAGGAATGTTGATCAAAAATTAAGCTTAAGTCATTTAAAAGAAATACAACCAATAATCAATGAAGAATTTTTGGATCATCTTCCACCACCAACTTTTGATATTTGTTTTATGACCAAGGACAATGTCGATATACTGAAGAGTATTAGCTCTGGTGAAAGACAAATGATTTACACATTAACCTCTATTATTTATCATATAGTAAATATTAATTCTGTAAATAGTTTTGAGTTAATAAAGTATAGAAATGTAAATGTGATATTAGACGAAATAGAATTGTATTTCCATCCGGAGTTTCAACGTAAATTTATTGAAAGGCTATTAGATATCTTACAAAATGTAAAACTTGACTCAATAGAAGGATTGAACTTTCTGATTATTACTCATTCTCCGTTTGTTTTATCGGATATACCTAAGCAAAATATTTTATTTTTAGAATCAAAGGAAGGCGTATCAAAACCTATTGAATATAAATCTGACAATACTTTTGCAGAAAATATTCACGAAATATTGAATAATGGATTCTTTTTGTCCGACACAAAAGGGGCGTTTGCAAGAGGAAAAATAGAATCTTTTTTAAAGTATTATGAAAAAACTTCTAAAGAAATAGAAAGAGATGTTAAACTTATAGAAAAATATAAGGCGGAGTATTTTCATAAAAGAAAAAGTTTTGTCAAACTAATTAACCTTATTGGTGAAGACTATATTAGAACTGTTCTTAAGAATCATTTAAGTCAACTTGACAGAATATTGTGGAGAGAAAAATCAATTGAGGAAACAGAGAAAGAAATAGAAAAATTGCAGGAGCAATTAAAAAAAATGAAAGAAAATGGGGAGAATTCAATATAGGAATGAAGGTAATTCAAACTTTGAAAGGGATTATCAAAATGAACTGACAAAATGTTGTTCAAATGTTCTTCCGCATATCAATCTATTTTTAGACAAATTAAAGCCAGGTTTAAAACTAGAAGAATTTTTGGTTCTTCCTTTTGATGAAATTATTGCTTTAGCTAACCGCATAAAGCCTGATGCGTCAAAGGAAAATTTTGAATTAGCAGGAGAAATTTATTCTAAAAGTGATTTAGTAAAATGGTTTGATTATCAAAATTGTCTTCAAAAGGGAATCTCGAAATTCTTCATGAAATATACATCATTATTCAATATCCGGACTTGCTATTATTGCGAGATTGATTTTGTAAATGCCTATATACCGTTCTCTAATGATTATTTTGATTTCTATGATTTAATAAATACCGGCAATATTGAAGATTTGATGAAGTTGACTGGCATTACCAAACCAAATGCAAAAAAAATAGTGAAACTTTGCGCAGGAAAAGTCTCTGATGAAATGACTTTAAAAAGTACTCTCATCACTGACAGTTTATTATTTAATGCCTTAAATAGTTGCAAAAACACAGATAATTCTATTAAATGGGAAGTCGTTAAAAATTGGAAAAATAATTTTACAATTGATCATGTTTTACCCCAAAGCGCTTATCCTTATTTTGCACTCTGCCTCTATAATTTAGTACCTACATGTTATTCATGTAACTCAAAACTTAAGAAACAAAAGATGTTGGGAGATTTGAATGAAATCGAATTACTTTCACCAACATCCACAAAATTTATACATCCAATTAATTTTAAGATTTATTACAAAGATCCGATAAGTAATTATTTTGGCATTAATTCAATAAATCAATATACAATTAAAATTGAGCAACCTTCTGATTTCACTACAATTTTAAATCTGCAAGGTAGATTTAGTTTTCATAAAAATGAATCTCTTGGACTGATTAAAAAGAGAGATATATACTCTGAAAGCCATCTTGACGAACTATCGAAGCTTTTAAATAGAGATGTAGCTGAAATAAAAAAAGATATTTTTGGTTCTGATCTTTTTGAGAATAAGCAGAAACCATTTGATAAATATCGCAAGGATGTGGCAAAGCAACTTGGAATTATTTGATTCGCACATTAGTAGGTTGTAGATTATCTATTAAAATGATATTTGGTATATATTGCTGTTAGTTGAAAATAGACTTCAGTTGTATATTTGTAAATTAAATAAATTATCATTCTTGTATTTTAGTAAAATACATTGTTTTACAAAGTTTTTAATATTTTCAATATGGCGAGTAAACATAATATTAATTTTTTTCAAGGCAATTCTGTTAATATCAGTTTTTTAGTATCTGATTTCGGATAGTTGGGATAGATTCCGCTACGGTTTTTTAAGTAAAAATGTTTCGCTTCTTTATCATTTACAATACTTCTAAAATAAAAGCTTACAATCTGATTTTCTTTATTTTTCAATGGAAAAACAATGCTTTTAATTCCAAAAGTTTTATAGGCTTGTCCGCCTGTTCTGCTGTTAGTTCCGGCTAAGGATAATAATCCTACATCTAATAAATTTTGTATGAGTCCCTTTTCTCCGGCTTTTCTTTCTGCATAATGGAGCTGTCCGCTGTTAAATCCGATTTCTAAATCTTCTACCTGTAAGGCTCTGTTTTTTACATGTTCTTTGGCTGGAACACAATTAAAAATCCCTTTCCTAAAACTTAAATACACTTTCTCTAAAAAAAGGGCAGACTTCTCTGATGAGATTTTTGTCTGCCCAAGGTTACCAGTGTAAATAAGCTGCAATTAATAATCACAGCCTTCGAGAACCTCGACGCCAATATGCTTGAACTGCTGTTGGAAGAGGATAGAGTATATGACGGCTATCCAAAGGAAACATTTGTACAAAGGTTTCGGGAGTATTTTGATGAGGTAAATAAGCATCCTTATGGTGCAGCGCCCTTTAACGCCTACATGGGCAAAGTTTACGATACCCCGGTGGAGCAGACAGCCTATAATTTCGTTAATGAACTAGGGGTGTGGGCCTTTGGTTTTTCTTTTGACGGAGATCAGCATCACGTTACAGATATACACCAGCAGTGGTGTATTGACAGTCCATCACAAATTCCGGTGACTTACTTAGAGCCGCATATATATTACCTGGACGATAAATTTGATTATACAGAAACGGATGAGCTTAGCCAATTAAAATCGGTATTGTCCGACGCCGTTTCTGAAATAGAAACTGAACTGATGGAAAATGGCTTCTTAAAACTGGACTTTTGTCGCCAGTGGTTTTATGAATATCTGGACTTCTACGATCTAGACGCCTATTTTGATTACAACATTTATTCCTTTCAGAAAAAATACATCGAATACGCACTTTCCATAGATGAGATTATTCATTACTACGAATCCGAAAAAATGGCAGAGAAGTATTGGCGAAAATTCATGGCAATACCAGTGCTCACTTTAGAAGTATTAAATAAATGGTTAGTCAGTGTGCGTCAAGATTTTGATTTTGTACTATTGGATATTGAAATCACTTCTGATTATAAGAATGCCGTTTTTACCTCCGGGCCTTTATGCTATGATTTTAATGACATTCAGTTTACCCATAATATTTGTGCCATTTTACAGCAGTATCAAATAAATGATTCCAAATCCTTCCCAGCCTCGCAAAATGGGATATAGAAAGTTAAGAGAAGTAGGCCCTTTCTTATAGATTTAAATTGTATGATACCATGCTTCCCCCTAAGATGATGAAAGCGAAAGCTGTTTGGATCTGTTTTGAGAATCCCCGCCCGGCCACAG
The DNA here is from genome assembly GCF_003692615.1 of Chryseobacterium sp. 6424. NCBI lineage: Bacteria > Pseudomonadati > Bacteroidota > Flavobacteriia > Flavobacteriales > Weeksellaceae > Chryseobacterium > Chryseobacterium sp. 6424. Next base: position 1,577,505 of record NZ_CP023540.1, on the reverse strand, counting down.
CAAGTTACGTAATGTACACTATATAAGCCTACCAGTTCTTCAGTGGGTTATGAGGCTCTATACCAAATCTAAAATTTATTCTGAACATCAAAACAATATTCCCAATCATTTTATAAATTTGTTCTATGTCTAAAATGTACAAAACCTCTATTCCAATCCATAAAGCAACTCATTGAGCAGGCTAAAACCGCCATTACCCGCAATGTGAATACACATTGCTTCTTACCAACTTCCGAATCGGGCAAATGATTGTAGAAGACGAGCAAAACGGTAAAGTATGGGCAGGCTATGTCAAAGAAACACTCAAAAAACTAAGCGCACAACTAAATGCAGAATTCGAAAGAGGGTATTCTATTGACAATCTGTAATTTATGTGCAAATTTTCCCTCACTTACCAAAATTACGAGATACTGTCTCATATTTCTACCGACAAGCCAATTTCAGATAGTCTCAGAATTCATGCACTCTGCCTTTGAATTGTTGGAAACTTATTTCCGGAGTAGTCTTTATAATGACAGTCGCATTCCCAAAAACTGTTGCTTCGATGATCTAGGTACCGGATCCACCTCCAAATACTTCGGCAACGACTGCAATGTAATGGCTGAAATTCTTCTAACGAGATACGATTTGTTTAAAGAAAAAGGCATCATTCATATTACCACCAATCTCTCTGCCGCCGAAATCGAATCTCAATATGGCAACCGCCTCTGCTCAAGAATGAGAGAAATTTTCAGCCTTTTTGGATATGAAGAAACTTCGAACGATAAACGAAAATGAATGGCGCTTCTTCGGAGTTATAAGGGACTTGTAATGATTATATTTCGTTTGCGATGTACCACGAAATGTGTAATAGATGGCAAACAGTATATTTTTTTTGTCCCAATTATGGTGATTTTTTGGGACAAAATTTTATCTAATGTAAATGATACTTAGAAGCATTTGATTCTGAGACTTGGGTAGAAAGATGGGTAGAAAACTATCAAATAATAGAGTTGAAGGATAAAAATTACAAGACATAAACTAGAAAATTAAAGGATTTACATATAGGTGGGTAGATAGCGTAGGTAGAAAAAACTACTAAATATTTCTACAATGATTGTAATTAATATAAAGTTCTTTTAATTTGATTTATTTAAGGCATAAAAAAGATGTTCCATATCTTGTATGTGAGTTTATAGCTCCCAATATTGATATAGAAAGTAATTTTAGAGAAAATAATTTATTAACTAATCATTATATTTTGTATCATTGTAGTGAGCTTAATTCTCTTAATTTAACTATGAAACATAAGAATACTTCAACACAATCTAATGAAATTCTTTCTTTTTTTAATAACAAAAATAAAGTTTGTTTTGAATATAAAGATGCTTTAAGAGTTTTATCTAATTCAAAAGAAAATACGGTTAGGAAATTACTCAGTGATATGACTTCCAGAGGGTTGTTGATGAGAATTAGAGATGGCGTGTATTATATTATTCCTTATGAAGAAAACCCGGAAACTTTTATGCCCGATTGGCATTTGCTTGTAAAATACTTAGTAAAAGAAGCCAAACATTACATAGGATATTATTCAGCTTTACAAATCCATAATTTGATAACACAACCATCATTAAAAGAACAAATTGTGGTTGCAAAACAAATCAGACCTTCTGAAGTAAAAATCAAAAACATAACCTTCCAGTTTATTTACCATAATGAAAACCATTTCTTCGGAGAAAAGAAAATATGGATTGATGATTTCAATAAAGTGTTATGTTCCGACATTGAAAAAACAATAGTAGATTGTCTATTCAAACCAGATTATGCTGGAGGAATTGTGGAAGTAGCAAGAGCAATATACAGCACAAAAGAAAAATTAGATTACAATAAACTTTTAGAGTATGCTATAAAATTCAATTCGCAAGCGGTAGTTAAAAGATTAGGATATCTTTTAGAACTCTTTGAAATTGAAACAGTAATCATTGAAGAACTTCAAAAACTAAAAACAGCTTCCTATGTAGTTCTAGATACCGAATTACCAAAGACAGGAAAAAGAAACAGCCGTTGGAGTATTCAACAAAATTTAGATACTGAAACCATTAAATCAGCCATGTTCACATGATCAAGCCAGGCGAAATACAAAAGAGAGCAAACCAAGTCGGAGTTCGCGACCAGCAAATCGAAAAAGACTACCTACTATCTTGGATCCTTTGGGGTATTGCAAATCACGAACAACTAGCAAAAATGCTGGTTTTCAAAGGCGGAACCGTATTAAAGAAAGTATATTTTGAAGACTATCGTTTCTCAGAAGATTTAGATTTTACATTGTTGGATAATGACATAACAAATGAGCAAATTTTTAACTGGTTCAAAGAAACTTTCGAAGAAATTAAGGATGAAGCCAATATTCCATTGGAAATAATTGATGATAACGAGCATGAAGATGGAGGGATTAACTTTTACATTGGTTATGTTGGTCCTTTAGGCGGTTTTGGAAACAATAAAAAAGTAAAAGTAGACATTTCAAGAAGTGAAAAGTTAGAATTTGAACCTTTAGTAAAAAAGGTATTCATAGAATATTCTGATTTAGAAGACTATGAACTTTTATGTTATCCTTTAGAAGAGCTTCTGGTTGAAAAATTGCGATGTATTATGCAACGTACTCAACCAAGAGACTATTATGACATTTGGTATTTAGTAGAGGTGGAAGAAATGAATGTAGAATATTTTACAAATGAGTTCCGGAACAAATGCTTGAGCAAAGAATTAAAGCCGGAAGATTTCCACAATAAATTAGAACAAAAATTACCACAATATAAAGCCCGTTGGCAAAAATCTATGAGTGACCAAATCAAAGATTTACCTGATTTCGAACAAGTTGAAAGAGAAGTCAGCAGAAAGATTAAAAATTGGATGAAATAACAAACAAATAGTAATGAATACAACAAGTATAATAAGATCCATAAGAAACATAATGAGAAAAGACGAAGGCGTTGATGGTGATGCACAACGTATTTCACAAATGGTATGGATGCTTTTTATGAAAATTTTTGCAGATAAAGAAGAAGAATGGAAAATTTCAAGAAAAGAATACAAAAGTCCAATTCCTGAAAAATTAAAATGGCAAAACTGGGCTGCTGATGAGAATGGTTTAACAGGAGATGAACTAATTAGTTTTATTAATGAAGAATTATTTCCAGTACTAAAAACAATTGAACCTACAGACACAGACCAATCAGTAATAATAAAATCAGTCTTTAATGACACTTATAACTATATGAAAAGTGGTAATCTTTTCCGTCAAGTTATAAATGAAATTAATAAAATTGACTTTTCTAAAAATAACAAGGATAGGCATGTTTTTAATGATATTTATGAAACAATATTAAAAGAACTACAAAGTGCAGGTTCTTCAGGTGAGTATTATACTCCTAGAGCTGTAACTCAATTTATGGTTGATATGATTAATCCTCAAATTGGTGAAAGCATACTTGATCCAGCATGTGGAACAGGAGGTTTTTTAACTTGTTCTTTGGTAAATTTATCAAAACAAAAAGATTTTGATGAAACAGCATTAATAGTTCAAAACTCAATAAGAGGTATTGAGAAAAAACCACTACCTCATTTACTTTGCACAACAAATTTAATGCTTCATGGCATAGAAAAGCCCGCAATAACTAAAGGTAATTTATTGTCAGTTAAATATGATAGTTGGAAAAATAATGACTTGGTAAATATCGTCTTGTCAAATCCTCCTTTTGGAGGTCAAGAAGAAAATGGAATTGAAAAAAATTTTCCAGAAGAATTTAGAACAAAAGAAACAGCAGATTTATTCTTAGCATTAATTATTAAAATTTTAAAGAAAAATGGAAGAGCGGCTGTTGTTTTACCTGATGGATCATTATTTGGCGAGGGTGTAAAAACTAGAATAAAAGAAGAACTTTTAAGAACATGTAATCTACATACAATTATTAGGTTACCAAATGGAGTTTTCAATCCTTATACTGCTATTAAAACGAATATACTTTTTTTTGAAAAAGGAAAAGCAACTAAAGAAACGTGGTATTATGAAATGCCATATCCAGAGGAAATAAAAAACTATAGTGCTTCAAGACCAATTGACATTAGTCATTTTGATGATATCAAAAAATGGTGGTTTAATAGAAATGAGACTGAATATGCATGGAAAGTTCCTTTTAAGGAAATTATAAGTAGAAATTTCAATTTAGATATTAAAAACACTAATGTTTTAGAACAAGAAAAATTATATTCAACTCAAGAATTGATATCAATTTTAGAAACCTCTTTTCATAAAAGCAGTGAATTATTAAATGAAATCAAAAAAGCATTTCTATGAAAAACTGGCCAAAAGTAAAATTAGGAACTCTTTTAACGGAATCTAAAGTTCTCTCTGAAAAACCAAGTACAGATAATCGTATAAGGGTAAAATTAAACGTATTAGGCGTTGAAAAAAGACCTGTTACCAAAGATAAAAAAGGAGCTACTAAATATTATATTCGTAAAGCAGGCCAATTTATTTATGGCAAACAAAATTTGCATAAAGGTGCTTTTGGAATTGTACCAGATGAATTGGACGGATATGAATCTAGTTCAGATATACCAGCTTTTGATATTAATGATTCCTGCTATCCAGAGTGGATTTATTACTTCTTTAGGAAAGGTGATTTTTACTTAATGCTTGAAAACTTAGCTAAAGGTGTTGGTTCAAAACGAATCCAACCTAAACAACTTTTTGATTTGGATATCTATTTACCAACTAAAGAAGAACAAAAGACAGTTTTATATGAAATTGAAAAAGCAGAGTTTAATAATCAAAAATTAGTTAAAGAAATACAACTACAAGAGGAGAATCTAATTAAGCTTCGTCAATCAATATTAAATGATGGTGTTAGTGGAAAGTTATCTTCGAATTGGAGAAATGAGAATTCAAGTGTTGAAGTTTCAAAAAAATTATTAGAAAAAATAAAAATTGAAAAAGAAAAACTCATTCAGGAGAATATATTAAAAAAAGAAAAGTCTCTTGCACCAATAAAACCAAATGAAATTCCTTTTAAAATTCCTGCCAGTTGGTCTTGGATAAGATTTGGTGAAATAATAAAATTTATGGCCTATGGTACATCACAAAAAACAGATGACAACACAAATAATGTGCCTGTCTTACGAATGGGAAATGTAACTTCTGATGGGAAATTGATTTTTAATAATTTGAAATATATCTCTCCAGAACATAAAGATTTACCTAAACTTTTTTTAGAAAATGGTGATTTAGTCTTTAATAGAACAAATAGCTATGATCTAGTTGGAAAAAGTGCAGTATTTGATAAAGAGAATAATAAATATACTTTAGCTTCATACTTAATAAAAGTTTCTCTTTTTAATGATTTTTTAAATTCAGAGTATATAAATAATTACATTATTTCTCCTACATGTAGAGAAAGCCAAATCGAACCATTAATCATAGCTCAGACGAACCAAGCAAATTTTTCGGGAAGTAAACTTAAGAGCATATTAGTTCCTCTTCCTCCGCTGAATGAGCAAACAGAGATTGTAAAAATTACTAACCAATTACATTCTAATTGTGAAAAGATTGAGCTAGAGATTTCTTCAAATAAAGATAAGTCCAACAAACTATTTCAATCTTTTTTAGTAAACATATTAGGTGATGAAAAAAATCAAATTTCGAATAAATCTTCTTTAGCTAAAATAAGAATAAGAAATCAGAGAGTAATAAAATTCAATAGTAAAACAGAAAATATGGATTTAGTAACCCTATTAAAAGAAAATGGAAAGCTTCACGCTGAAGATCTTTGGAAAATGTCAGAGCATCATGATGATACAGACATTGGGAATAGTTTAGATAAATTTTATGCTGATTTAAAAGAAAAGATTGAAATAGATAAAACTATTCGAGAAGTTAATAATGAAAAAGGATACTTAGAAATAATATGAAAATAGATAAAGTTTTTATAGAAGATTTTAAAAATCTTCGCAACTTCTCAATTGATATAAATGAAACAAAGTTACATACTGTTCTATTGGGTCAAAACGCTGCTGGAAAATCAAATTTCATAGAAGCCATTGTTTTAATTTTCAGAGATCTTGATCATGAACGAGAAACAACATTTAATTATCAGATAGAATACAGATGTAGTGGTAATTACATAAAAGCAATTGGCGGACCAAATGTTAAAGGAACATATCAATTATATTTAGGTAAAGAAGAAAATAGTACTATAGAGTATCAATCCAAACCTTTATCGAAAAAGTTGTTCAAAGAAGATAAAGATAGTTATTTGCCAAAACACGTTTTTTCTTATTATTCGGGAATAAGTAATCGTCTTTTAGAATATTTTGATAGACACCAAATCCGTTTTAGAGATGATTTATTAAAGGGAATTGATCATCCAATTAGAAAACTATTTTATGCTAGAAATATACATAGCCATTTTGTGTTAATGTCGTTTTTCTCCTTTAGTGATTCTCAAATTCAAGAATTTCTTAGTGAATATCTTGATATAACTGGACTTGAGTCGGTGCTGTTTGTTTTTAAAGAACCTAATTGGCTCCGTAATAAAAATCCCGAAGATTTTTGGGGTGCAAGAGGATTAGTTAGAAGTTTTTTAGAGGACCTTTGGAAAATATCTATGGCGCCAATTGTAACCACAGAAACCGTGAGAGTCGATTTTGTTAAACGAACTTCTCAACAGCAAATGTATCTATATGTCTCAAACGAAACTAAATTGCAAGAGCTTGCAGATAAATATTCAAACCATTCTCTATTTTTCAAAATATTGGAGAGTACATATGTATCTGATTTGATACAAGAAGTTAGAATCAAAGTTAAAAAACGAAATATTGATGGTAACATAACTTTTAAGGAATTATCTGAAGGAGAGCAACAATTGTTGACTGTATTAGGTCTAATTCGCTTTACAAAAGAAAAAGAGTCTTTATTTCTTTTAGATGAACCTGATACTCATTTGAATCCGCTTTGGAAATGGAAATACATGAGTTTATTGCAAAATATTGTTGATAAAAATGATCGTTCTCAAATAATAATGACTACGCATGATCCTTTAGTTATAGGTGATTTGACAAAAGAAGAAATTCGTATTTTCCAAACAAATAAGTTTGTTGACGAGGAAGGTAAAGAATTTGTAAAAACAGAAGCTCTAGAACCAGATTTTGATCCTAAAGGATTAGGTGTTGCAGGAGTTTTAATGAGTCCAATTTTTGGATTATCCACAACACTAGGACCAGAAACACAAAATGAACTTAATGAATACCGTAAATTAGAAGTTCTTGAACAACAAGGAACATTGACTTCAACTCAAAAAATAAGTTTAGAAAAGTATTCAGAATTTTTTGAAAAAGCAGGTTTTAATAAGTTTACACGTGACCCACTATATAATCTATTTGTTGAAAAATTGTCAGTATTAAAAGAATTTCAACAAATACCTTTAAATGAAGATGAACGCATAAAACAAAATGAGCTAGCATTTTCAATTTTAGAAGATATTTTAAAAGAATCAAAAAAATGAGAACTATTAACATTTTAGAAGTGGAGAGTCTTTTACCAGATGGATGGTTAGAAAGAGCAAAAGATCTTAGCGTTCAACTTGTTGATAAGTCAAAAGAAGAAAGAGTAAAAATATTTAAAGACAATCCAATTTGGCAGGATTTGTTAGTTCAATTAAAAAAACTATCAAACAATAAGTGTTGGTACTCTGAAGCACAAGAGGTGATGTCAGATATGGATGTGGATCACTTTCGGCCAAAAATGGAAGCTTTACAAATTAATATTAATGGAAAAAAGATAGTTCGAGATGGTTATTGGTGGTTAGCTTATGAATGGAAAAACTACCGACTTAGTTCTATATACTCTAATAGATTACGAAAAGATAAACATTCTGTTGATAAAAAATCCTATGGAAAAGGTTCTTTCTTTCCATTACGTGAAGGATGTAATGCAGCAACTTGTATTGATGAAATTGATGATGAAATTATTCTATTGCTTGATCCTATTAATCCAAATGATCCTGATTTATTGTTTTTCACGGAAGAAGGTATAGCTATTCCATCTGTTTCTGAAGAAGAAGAACCATGGAATTTTCAACGAGCAAAAATTTCTATTGATATATATCATTTGAACCACACTCCATTAAAAGAGGCTCGTCAAGTTGTATGGAATTATTGCCAAAGAAAGATTGATGATTTAAGAGAAATTTTTAGAAAAGCTCATAGAACATCAAGAGATGAAGAACGTATTGCAAATATTCGGCAAGATTTACGCGAAATGATATCTAAAAATGCTGAATTTTCGGCTGTTGCACTTGCCTGTATTGAAAAAAATAAAATTAGAATGGCTGCTTAATGATAATTGAAACTAATATAAAATCAAAAATCAAATCTGAACTAATAGATGCTAAATCTTTTTGGGTTGCAACAGCTATGATAAGCAATAATGGTTGGAGTTTTATTCAAAAAAATATTTCTAAAAATACTGAACAGTATTTTTAATTGGTATTGATTTAGCAACAGATCCAATAGTTTTTGATTCACTATTAGACAATCTAAACATTAATGCGAGAGTATATCAAACAAATTTTACTTTTCATCCTAAAGTTTATATTTTTCAAAAACTAGACAATTCATATGTTGCCTATATTGGCTCATCAAATACAACTAATTGGGGTCTTGAAAAAAATGTTGAAATGAATTTTCAAGTAAATGATCAGGCAGAATGTGTGAAATTATTAAAATGGTTTAATGAACATTACGAGAGAGGTTACATTATTACTCAGGATTTTATTGAAAAATATAAAACAATGTATAGTCACATAAAACTAAATATAAATTTATTGAAAAGGCAGTAATCGATTTAAATTCTGAAATTGGAGAAGATGCAGGGCAGTTCTTTTCAGCGTCAGAACACAAAATTTTTGAAGAAAGATATCATAAAATCAACAGTGCTGATTTAATGCATACTAGAAAAAAAATTCATGATAAATTTAAAGTTGTTCATGAAATAATATATCCTCAATTCAAAAATTTTGGTATGTCTGACTTATTTTGTCATCATAATTCTCGCGAAATTGTTAGCCGTCATTTTTTTAATAAATATAGTGGAAATTATATTAATTCAATTTGGCTTCATTACGGAAAATCAAAAGCTGAAATATCTAAATATTCAAATGGTGATAAATCTATTAATAGACCCGACTCATTCATTAATAATATAAGAATCTAAACATAGTTCGATAATGGTTTTTAAGAAGTTCTTCATTCAAATGATATTTTCCAAAATTTAAATATGAAAAAAAGTCTTCGTTAATAAAATCGGTGAAAGCTTTAGGATAGTAATCCTCAATATTGACTTTTTTAACAAAATCTGATTCTGTACTAAAGTCAATACTTCTATTAAAGTGATTTTGATTTCCATAATACCATTCTATTCGTAACGAACCATTGATAATGCTCCCTGCAAAACCAATATCATTACTTTCTCCAACATAGATTGTTGATCCAAATGCTATATTACTCCGGTATTTATCACGAGGATTTATTTTAAGTTGTTCAGTAAATTCTTTTGTAATCTCGTTGAGAAAAATTCTGACATAAAAATTAGGAACATTTTCTTTACCCAATATAAATAATCGAAGCTGAGAAATATCCACTTGATCGACAAAATTGCTAGTCATTATTTTACATCCTGCGTGCTTTGCAAAATAACGATGTATGTCAATTTTTGAAGATTTCCAATTACTCGGAAAAATCTCGTTATAATTGATATGTCCTGTTTGCTCAATCATATTGTTGATTTTGTCTATATTCTCAAAAAATATAGTGTAGGCATCATCAGCATTTCTCGCCTTGTTGTTATTACAATCAATACAAATGATTTTTGGGAATTTAATCAGTTTATCTTTTGGAGAATTAAAAGGGTATAGCTTTTCTCCGTCATAATAAACAGCGTCAAAAGATTTACCAAATTGGCGTCTTATATCAGATGCCTTAAATTTATGTTCCTCCGAATTTGCTTCGTTAATTTGACAGATCCAACATTTCATATTTTACAAGTGTTACTAATTATTATTTCTTATTTTCTCTAAAACATCTTTTATATGTTGAGGGTATTGACCGGTAAAGTACTCATATATCAGAGGATTTTTTGAGAAAAAATGACTTGTGAGATCTACAAAAGTTTCAGTTGAAATTTGACCATTAATTTTAAATAATTTTTTTGATCTCGATTTAATTTGAGAGTATTCCTTTTTATTGTAGTTGAGATCTGAATCTCTTCTTTGATAATACTCTTGTTCTGTGTAGAAATGGAATGCACCATCAAAGTGTCTGAAAGTATTTGTATTCATATCAAATTCTGCATGAACATAGCGAACTGGGAAGTATAATTCTTCAGCAATTGTCAAATTAATACTTTCTGTTTTAAATTCCTCTGCCTGAAAAGTTTTAATATTTTGTGATGAAGACCACTTAACGTCTACGGAATAAGTACCTCCGAATAATGAAGATATATCAAAATCGTCAAAATCATAAGAAGGTCTCAGTTTAACTACTTGATCGGAAATTTTCCCAACATCTTGATTAAAAGTTGCACCATACCAAGTATCAAGTTCTAATAGGGAAGAATCTTGTATATCTATTTTTAAATTATCAACATCCAATCTAATTTTTATTTCATCATAATCCGCAGGATCCATTCTCCAAAATTTTTCAATAAATCTTGGTTGAAAACCATTATGGGGAGAGTATGCTCGTCTAAATAAATAGTCAGCCATAATTATGTAATTGTCAGCAAAAAAATATCCATCACTAAAGACGTGTTTTTTAAATTTTGAATTGAGATATTTGTAATCTAATAAACCATCTTTGTCAGGTATAATATCTTCGTTAAATTTTAAGAATAAATTTTTTGAGTTAACGGTTATTCCTGATACCTGACTATACTTAAATTCGTGCTCAGTCAAATCAATATTCTTTGATTGTGCAAAGTTGATAAATGCAGATATAATATTTTGATTTTCTTTCAATATCGCCGTGGCTTCTTCTTCAAGATGCTTAAAATAATTCTTTTTAAAATCGGACATTTCACTCACCGTAAATCAGATGTTTAATTGTTTTTTCTCTTGTTAAGATATTCAAAGTACCAATATTTGTTTTTATTTTTCCGATCACATATAAAACCATTAAAATCAAAAGGAAAGAAGAAGTTTTTACACCGCATCGTTAGATAATTGAAATATTTGGATGTAGTTACCAAATATTATTTATTTGATACTCTATCCAGTTTAATTCTATGAAAGGAATAGAGTTGATTTTTATTAAAATATAATTTTACTTCGAATAGATAGTCACTTGATTTACTTCTAATTTATCTATGATAACTTTAGATTAAAATTTTGAATATTTACTATAATGTATAAAGTGTATTTAGATTGAATTTTTCAATTTAAGGAATATTTAATCTTCCCAAATAATACTTAGTGCACAATTTTCATACACTATACAATGTTCATAAAAAATTCTTCTGGAATCTTCAGATTTTACACCTTCAAAGCAATCTATAGCAAAAATTTCTTCTGGATTTTCAATTGAAGTTTTTACATTATTAAAATAATCAGCCATAGCTAAACCTTCAGGAACTTTTTTATCATTAAGTAAGTTCCAGAAAGGGAAGCCCTGACTGTTTTTTTGCCATTTCACAAATCCATTCTCAGCATAAACTATTTTGATAGGATGGTTTCCTATTTCTGCAAATCTGAGTGCACATGAAGTTTTACTAACATTATATTCCTTGCTTAACTCATCAATTACTTTAAAACTAAATTTTTTTCTCTTCCATAAATCTCGTTGAAAAGATTCTTCCGGCATTAAGAGACAAGCCGCAAAATAATCTGCTTCTCTTTCAATTTTATCGAATTGAACCTTGTCAATTTTCGAGGGATGAGGTTCTAAAATTCCCAGTTTTAGCCCAACGCGATGTGTGTCTATAAAATAGTGTCCAAGTTCGTGAGCTAGTGTAAATCTAGAACGTGGAGAATTAAACCTATTATGATTATCTATATTAATATGAATATAAAATTCATTATCATCATATACAGTCATTCCATCAAAAGTCCCTTTGTCATAATGGTCATAAAACACCTCAATGTCCTCAGATTCTGCAATAAGATGTAATGGAATTATTTTTTCAGTATTGAAATTTCCACTAATGGACCCAGCAATCTTTTTAATTTTTGATAAGGAACTGCTATCAATCACCTTTCTTCTTTTTCTGATTCTCTTTCATTTTGTCAAAGACGCTTTGAGAAATATTGCTTTGCCCTTTTCTGGCGACCATTTTCAAACTTTCTATTTCATGACTTAGGTTTGTGTCAATTGATATAATTTTTGATTCTTTTTCAACGCAAAAAGAACCATCAATAATTGATTTGACATTAATACCTGTGTTTTTCAACTTAAAATCATAATCTTCATAAAGTTTATTAAACCTCTCTATCTGAGTTTTAGTCTGAGGAAATAAAAAACCTGTTGAGTGTAACCAATCATCAAGGTTAGTCTCTGTAACCTTTCCTATATATTTTTTATCTATTCCCATTGAAAGCTTTTAGATAGTTATTAATGTGATCGTTAGCTTCTTTTTTATAAACCTGAATTGAATTTTGAACTAAATTCAATCTGTCTCTCAATTTTTTACCCACCGACCTTGGTATATTTTTTTTTCCGGTATTTTCGTAAGCTTTATATGTAAGATACACAATCTTATGTTTTTCAGATAAACCTAGAATAGCTCTCTCAATGATTTCTAATCTAATTTTCAGCTCTCTTTTCTTTTGTATATCGTCGTCTCCTACTGTTAAAGAAATTAGATCATCAATATTCTCTACAATTGATAAATCGTCTTCATCAGGTTCCGCACAGGTATTTAGATCTCCATATTTTACCAATTGAGTATATACTATTGGATAAAGCCATAACAAAATCGACCGATCAATATCATCCGGATACTTGGCTTTACTTTTATTAAAAGAGTGATATTTCCAAACGCGGGCAAAAGCACAAGTTGCTATTTCAAGTGCAACAACCTCACTGTAATTAAATTTATTACAATATATTTCTGCTTTTTGCAAAATATCTCTTTCAAACCTACTACAAAACTCAGTAAACGCTGCAGCAGCTTCTTCAGGATATTCTTCTTTAAAAGAAATATAATCTATAAGCTCATCACTGGGTAATGTCTCAAAAACTATTTCATCGGTTTTTTTTTGTTCTACATTCATCTATATACCAAAAAGCATTACTAATGGAATTAGTATATGAGTGGATAGGCTCATATACTTCAAAGTTAAAATAATCTTTCTAATGGAATTAGTATATGTTTGAAGTTTTTTCAATGGTCAATTCCTTTATGGCCTAGAATGTTAAAGGAAAAAATGCATACTAATTATGGCAACTAACAAACCGGCTGGAGACGGTCACAGAAACGGAGCAGTTAAGGGGCGTTCCCAAACCTACAATCCACAAACAGATTCTTGGGTGAAACGCGATACTGCTACAGGTAGATTTATGGATGTAAAAACTTCTAGTAACACTCCCTTCAAAGGAGTTACCAAGGAAAAGTAACTCCATTTAAGCTCCAGGTATCCTAAAAATGATACTTGGAGTTTACCAATTTTTAATATCATTATATAAATGAGAAAGAGGTGTAGTTCTTTAAAAGATTATAATATGCTTACGGATTTCCGTAATATATTTTTGAAAAATAAAATTACATTTGGCTCTATTTATATTAAAATCAGACTTTTATGACAGTTTGTCATTACTACGATTGTAGGAGAAAAGTTTGATGTAATAAATTTAATAAACAAAAAAATGAAATTATCAGACAAAGATTTACAGTTTTTTATTAGTAAAATCAAACTGCAGCCTGAAAACATGGGCAAGTATAGAGATCAGGTAAACAACCTAAAAGAAAAATTAGATAAAAAAATTGCTGAAGATGACAGACACGGATTAAAGGTTGAGAAATATCTTCTTGCTGGTTCGTGGAAAAAGCATACGATTTTGAAGCCTACAGGAGACCATCCCATAGATATTGATCTTGTGCTTTTTGTTACTGGTGATGAAGATATCCATAATGATATTGGGAAGCTTTTTGATTTTATTGTAGAATATTTGAAAGAAATTTATCCACAAAAAGACATTTCTAAAGATGTGGATGCTGCTGGAAATACAAAGTCGGTAACCATTTATTTTTCAGGCTCAGGATTAAGTGTTGATATTGTTCCTGTAGTCCCATTAAGCACACCAAAGGATTATGTATGGCAACCCAGCAGACACGGAAATGGTAAAAAGTATATTACCAGTATTTCCAAACAGTTAAGTTTTTCACTTAACAGAAGACAGGAAAATTCTGCTTACACTTCAATTGTAAGAGCTATAAAATGGTGGAGAAATTACAAAGAATTAAAACCTTCTGATAATGAACCAGGATTATCTTCTTTTACGATTGAATTGATTGTTGCCTATCTTGACATAAATAAAGGAATCCAAACAAATATCGAAGAAGGAATCATTCGGTTTTTTGAATTTGTAAGTTCAACTGAATTTCCCGAAATTATTTTTCAAGATTCCATTCGTAGTGTTCCGTCGCAATACGATTCAGCTATTTATGTAGCAGACAACACTAATAAGGAAAACAATGTTGCAAAGAGAATGACCAAACCAAGATGGAACGAAATTATTGAAGAGGCTGAAGAGGCATTTGATACTTTGAACTTTGCTCAAGCAAGAAATAATGAAGGAGATACTATACAAGAATGGAAAAGCGTCTTCGGCCCAACCTTTAACATTAAATAAATTAAACTATGTACGGAACAAATACAAAAACCAATACTTATACTGTCCTTGATATACGAAAAACATTTGAAAGCTGTGAGGCAGATATCAGAACAATTGCCAGACGCACTAATAAGTGGACAATGGAATATGTAGATAAGGTTTTCCATGATGTGCTCAAATTTGCAGAAAAATATTATTTACAATCAGTAAGTATAACCTTGATTAATACTAATACGGGTTTACCTGTGAAAGCAGCTAAATTTATTGTAAATGATTTAGGTGATGCAACCGATAGCGAACGTGCTGGGAAAAATAATGATTGGCCAGATACTGATAACACTTCACTATCAATCATATTATCTCATACTCAGAAATGGAGGAGCTTAACTTTTGAAGACAAAGCAAATTTTCAAAAGGAATTAAAACTGAGTTGGGGGAGTACAGATATTAATACTAATTTTCCACATCTACAACAGTCAGACGCACAGTTGTACGCAAGCAATGGATATGAATTACAAAAAAAGAATTTCAAATAAATATGAGCACAATTTTCGATAATATAACAGAACTTCCTAGCAGAGAAATTGCAGAAAGAGCTAAACACTTAATAGGTTTTGAAGACAAGTATAGTAGGATATTCTCAAACTTAAAACTATTGTTGGATCAGGAAGGTCTAGTTGAGTGGAGTAAGAAATTCCACAAAACGGAACTACCCGTAATCTCACAACTCAAAGAGAAATATCCTTTAATTATATTAACAGGTGATGCGGGAACTGGTAAAACTGTTTCTGCAGAAGCTATTGCGGATAGAATGCTTAGAGAATTAAAAAAGGAGGGCTTTTTTCTAAAACTGAGTACTAGAGTAAGAGGAGAAGGTCTTCATGGGCAAATGGGCAATTTAGTAAATGATGCATTTGCTGAACTAAAAACCCAAGCAGGTAAGAAAAGAATAGCATTTTTACTAATTGACGAAGCAGATGCAATTGCTTCAACACGATCTACTATGCAGATGCATCAGGAAGAAAAAGCAGCTGTAAATACATTGATTCAAAAAATTGATGAAATTCGTGAACTAAATGGGCGAGCAATATTGTTTATGTCGACAAACAGATTGCATTTTCTTGATGAAGCTATTGTGAGAAGGGCGGCAATTATTTTAGAATTTGAGCGTCCCACCTTTGAGGAAAGAGTGCTTCTTTTTAAAACCTCTCTCGCTGGTGTTGAAATTACAGATAAGCAGTTAGAGGAATTGGCTAACCTGTCAGGAGAGGAATCGAACAATGGACTTTCTTTTTCTTTTTCAGATATAAGATTAAGAATATTGCCAGAAGCTGTTGCAAAATGTTTCCCGGATAAAGCTTTAGATTTTGAAACTGTTGCCGAGACAATTAAAAAACTTAATCCAAGCCCCAAAATTGTATGAAAAAAGGACCTATCTTTCTACAAATAATTCTGTCTGTTATTCTAATCGTTGGAGGATATATCGAAAAAGGAAACTGGACAGAATCTAAATATTCCACCACGGGATATATCACTTTACTTACCTTCATTGTAACTTTTGTATATGAAAACTACAATAGACTTGGGTTTTATTTCCAGTCAAAGGTTTTATTAAAAAATACTGATGTTCGTGTTTCTATTTCATATCTGTATAGAATAAAAGTTGAAAATGAATACTTACTTGTTAAAAGCAGAACAAGAAAATATTTTCAGCCTGTGGGTGGTTGTTATAAAACGTTACCTGGCTGTGAAAAAATATTCGAAGAATTAGATGTTAGACCTGATAGAAAATTTGAAACTGAAAAAGGAATAGCAAAAAATGATCTCCGTGTTCATGTAAAAGGTAAAAATCTAATTAAATTTCTTAAATGGTTCGATTCAAAAGAGGATCGTGAGATTTCGCCTTGGAGAGAATTTTGTGAAGAATTAATTGCGACAGAAATTTTAGAGTGGAGGCCTTTTAGATACATCGACTACAAGTTTAAGAAAAAAATTCAATCACCTATAATTGATCTGGATATGGGAGGTAAAGGTCTTTTTATTTATGAAGTTTTTGACTTAGTAATTAATGATGAGCAAATGCCATTACTTAAAGATTTAAAGAGTAAAACATCTGAAAATTACATTTGGGTTACAGATGAAGTTATTCAAACACTAGGGCATGAGACCGGGTCGAAATCTTTTCCGCATGAAATTGGGCCACATACAAAGTATGCACAAAACTTAAAATGGAGTAAATAAAAACATCAACTGTTGATTTTTATGACATAGTACGTAATCATTAGGAGGTAATTGCATTGAATTTACTTAATTAAATTTTTACAATTTATCAAATATAAACCAGATTAGCACAAAAGTAATTTCCTAGTTTTTTAATTTCGTTTATTCAAATATATAATTGACAATTTTTGTTATCATGATTATTATTTTAAGAATGAAAAATATGGAGAGGAATTTTTTGTCTTTGAAAGTCTGTGTTTTAGTGAAATTTAGTCTTGAAAAATTGTCTTTTTTTTGGTAAAACTAAAAAAAGACCTATATTTGCACCATTGAAAACGACGCTCTTATTGGTATATTTTCAGTGACCTATTTAGTGACCTGTTAAAAGCCAAAGCAGCATAAAGATGATGGATAGGGCATTTACGAAAATAAATTAAGTCCCGTCCGGATCGCAAAATCTCCCTTACTTGGGGAGATTTTTTTGTATATGCCTTATTTTGTTTACATATTGTATTCGGCAGAATTAGATGTCTATAACAAGGGATTTTCAACAGATGTATCTCAACGTCTCGAATATCATCTGAAAGGCTTACATAAATTCACCTCTTCCGCACGTGACTGGAAAATTGTTTATACAGCAGCTTATCAAACCAAGAAGGAGGCCCTAATAGAGGAGAAACGCTTAAAACGACTGAACAGGACCTCCATTCTAAAATTAATCAGTGGTTATAATGCCGCCCTGTCATCTCGTCATGCATGACGAGACGGGTTCGAGTCCCGTCCGGATCGCTTTGCAAAAGCATAAATTGCTACAAAAACCCTTTGAATCTTGTGTATTCAGAGGGTTTTTCTTTTTTGCAAAATGCATAATACGGCAATATAACGCAAGGATCAGATGTCCAATTCGGTGTCCCAATTTTTTTGCTAAACTGAAAAAGACCCCTTTTTTTAGATTTCTGTCCCGTTTTGGTATTTGCGCAGTGTACAAAAAATATCTTCCTGAAAGTGGTGTTCCTTGAAAAAAAGGATACCGAATTTCAGAAAAACAGGAATTACCAATCCGAAAGGCGAGGGAAAGTAATATAAAGCCCTTTAGATAAAACAATCTAAAGAGCTTAAATAATTTTATGGTGGTTATCGGCTAATTATTGCTTTTTCCGCCGCCGCTTTCTTTTTCTACATTTTGTTTGGTGCTTTCTTTTACTTTTTGATTGCCGAACCGTTTCACAAACGATACATTTAGCCCGTACCAGTCCCATTTTCCTACATTTTTGAAGGCGCCGATCGGGGAATAGCTGACAAAATCGTTTCCGGGTCTGCGGAAGATGTTATTCAGGCGGATGCCGGCTTCCATTTGTGTTTTGGGGAAGATCTTAGTGGCGCCGATGCTGTGAAACACGTTCATTTTATTACCTACCGAATTTCCCCAGTTCTGGGAGTGTACGCCCACCCAGCCATTTAGGTTGATGTTTTTGTTGAAAAGATTGGTGTACGAAAAATTAGAAGAGCCACTGAAGTTGGTGATATATTCCTTCATACCCACAAAATTATTTCGCTGCTTGAAATCGCTGTTGTCTGTATATGAAACTCCTAAATTAAGATTGATGTTCAGTTTGTTTTTAAGGAAGCTTTGGTTGGTATTGGCATAAACGGAGTAATTATTTACCCGCCCATAATAAGTGGTAGGCATCAGGATAGTATTTCCGTCTTCGATAGAGTAAGAAGTCCAGTAATCTTGGTTAGTTGTAGAAAAGTTAGCCGCAATAAAGTATTTCTTGTATAGTCCCAGTTTCAGCCCGAACCTGTCGTTAGGATTTGGCTGTAGCTCCATATTTCCGCGGTAATAGGTTCCGTTTTCTGCAGGCATCAGGAACGGGTTAAATTCAGTGTACCAAGGTCGCCAAAGGCTGTGTTTGTATGTAGCTGTTATATTGTAATTCTCGTTGAAGGAATATTTTATCAATAAATCTGGCAGCAGCGTCCCATAGGACTCTTTCTTTTCGATATTTCCGACCTCTTGTTTTACAGTGAAATTGATGTATTCATACCTTAGTCCGATGCGGGTTTCAAATTTTTTAAAGAAAGTCTTACTGAAATTAGCATAGGCTGAACTCAGGTTTTCAAGGTAATGAAACGTATTGCTTCTTGTGGCGTCAGTGATCCAGTTGTTGTTTACATCATTAAAGTATTCATAGGGCATTACATTGTTACGGAAACTTGTTTTCCCACCGAATTCAAGTTGGTCCCCAGCCTTTCCTACAGGTTGTGAATAGTCGAGTTTCAGATAATATTCGCGGTTTTGGTCATCAGAAAGGGTTTTTATATCCTCATAAGCTGGTGTACTTAGTATGGTGGAGTGTAGGCTGTTGTTGTCGCGGCTTTCGTAGTTGATGCCTGCGTTCAAATCAAGTATCTTGTTCTTTTCCTTATCGTAGTATTTGTAAAAAATATTGCTGCCGATAAAATGGTTGTGGCCTTTAGAGTTTACATTTTTAGTGTAATAGTTTTGTAGCAAATCGTTTAGGTAATATTCTCCTTTTGCCTCAGAAGTTGCGGTGCTTTCAGAGCCATAATATTGCATCACCAGTCCTATATTGTTTTTATCATCAAGTTCGAACTCTGTGGAGGACGATGCGGAAGGCGATTGCCAGTTGCTGTTGTTGACGGTATTAATTTTGGTTAGCGAACGGTCCGCGTAAATCAGGTTCTCGTTATACGAACTCTGCAAACTATTACTGTTATTGAAGCTTGCGCTCAGCGACTGTGTAATTTTTTTTCTGTGATAATTGAGATTAAGGCTTGATGACTGAGAGTTTTTGGAACTCTGCGAATTATTCATGGTAACACTGCCCTTTAAGCCTTCATTTTCATTCTTTTTCAAAACAATATTGATGACGGCGCCGGGAGTTTCATATTTCGCTGACGGGGTCGTGATGACTTCAATCTTCATAAGATTGTCCGCAGGGATGGTTTTTAGATATTCCTTCAGCTCCTTCCCTGTAAAAACCGATTTTCTGTCGTTAATGTACACCGTCACGCTACTGCCTTCTGCCTGTACGTTATCATTATTATCAATATTCACCAAGGGCGTCATTCGCAGTACATCCCAAGTAGAATTTCCGGTGAGGATAGCGCTGTTAGCCACATTAAAAACGGTGCGGTCGGCTTTATTCTCAATCGTAGGTTTGCGGGCGATCACCACCACTTCTTTTATATTTTCAGTTTTGGCAGTATCAGTCTTGCTTTCCTGCGCTTGGGTAATCACACCACAAAGCAGTGCGGCGATAATAATAGTTTTGTTCATTTGATTATCAGTTAATATTAATTAGACAACCAAAGAGGCTCAAGCGTTACATAGCGTAAATTATTTATATCTTTATGAAAAATTATCGGTATAACAGGACTTATTGTTAACGCTTTACAAACAGTTCTGCCTGAGGTCCGTTAAAAAGACTTATAGCTTCTGCCTGAAAAATGATAAAAATCACCTTATCAAAAGTATTTCGGTGCTGTATTTGATAGGGAAAAGCAACTGATACAGACCATGATTATTGGCTTTTTACGCAGAAATCTATAAGGCTTTAAGGCTGTTTCAGACATAAACCCATTAAAAAAAGAACTATGAAACCCAGCGTAATTTCTATTGTGCTTGGTGGTGGCCGCGGTTCGCGGTTATTTCCACTTACTTACTCACGCTCCAAACCCGCAGTTCCTATCGCCGGTAAATACCGTTTGGTGGATATTCCGATTTCCAACTGTCTTAATTCTGGCTTTAACCGAATTTTAGTACTAACCCAGTTTAATTCAGCTTCTTTAAATTCACATATCAAAAATTCTTATCATTTTGATATCTTCAGCCGTGGTTTTGTAGATATTTTGGCGGCCGAGCAGAATATTGAGAATGATAAGTGGTACCAAGGCACCGCCGATGCGGTACGGCAATCCATGAAGCATCTTACCAAATATGAATATGATTATATCCTGATCCTTTCTGGTGACCAATTGTATCAGATGGATTTCCGTGAGCTGATAGATTATCACTGCGTCAATGAAAGCGATATCACCATTGCGACCATTCCGGTGAATGCGCATGACGCGCCGGGTTTCGGTATCTTGAAGGCTGATGACGACGGCAATATTACTTCATTTGTTGAGAAGCCTTCACCAGACATCCTTGGGGAATGGAAATCAGAAGTTTCTGATAAAAGCAGGTCTGAAGGAAAGGAATATCTGGCGTCCATGGGGATCTATGTTTTCAGCCGTAACATGCTCAAAAAAATATTTGACAGCGATCCTGGTGATGATTTCGGTGGTGAACTCATCCCGAACGCTATCGGCAAATACAAGATAATGAGTTTCCAATATGATGGGTATTGGACGGACATTGGGACCATACAATCCTTCTTCGACGCTAACCTTGAACTGACGCAGGATTTGCCTAAATTTAATTTATTCGGGCATTCTCCAATCTATACACGCGCCAGGATGTTGCCACCGTCTAAAATTCTAGGCTCTTACGTGAGCAAGGCTATATTTGGTGATGGCTGTGTGGTGATGGCCGATAAGATTGAGAATTCTATCGTCGGTAACCGTAGCCGCATCGATAAAGGCAGTACATTGGTGAACACCTATATGATGGGCGCCGATTATTACCAGAATACCGATGAGATCGTCAATAACGACCAGCATGGCTGTCCCAACCTCGGTGTAGGGAAATACTGCTACATTGAGCGGGCAATTCTTGATAAAAACTGCAGCATTGGCGACAACGTGCGGATTTTGGGAAGTAAAGACCTGCCAGACGGCGATTTTGATACATATTCCATTAAAGATGGCATTGTAGTCGTCAAGAAGAACGCAGTTATTCCCCCAGGGACCATCATTCCATAACAATCGATTATACGGTAGCACTTCGCTGCCGTTTTTTTATTCAGATTTTGTATTTTTGCCTTTATGCGCTGGATAAAATTTGGCACTATTGCCATGATCTTACTGTTGGCCGTATATGCCATATCAACAAACTGGGTGGAGGAGAGTGAGACCTTTACCATACAGAAGCAGATCAACTATCCGGTTGAACGGGTATATCCGCAGTTTTCAAACCTACAGCATTTCACGCGGTGGAATACTTATTTTTCAGATAATAAAGATCTTAGCTTCAGTTTTTTTAGTCCGTACGAAGGGCAGGGCAGTTCAATGCGTTATCAGGACCGGAAAAACAACGATGTCTTTGGCGAGTTTTTCCTGCGTTACGCCAATCCCAAACACACTTTGCGTTACCAACTTTATCGTGGCTACGAAGAAAAACCTGTTTTAATTGATCTTAAATTCAAAGCCCAAGGTAACAGCACATCGGTAACCTGGGCGGTTCACATTCCACAGCAGACATGGCTGAAGCGTTCTTTGGAATTTCTTTCGGAAGAAGATGTCGTAGGAAATATTGACAGAAGCATGAAAGCCTTACACGCCATGCTGGGTAATAAAGTACAGAAAGAGCAACAGCGCGAAAACCTGAAGTTCGACAGCGTGATGGTAGAACAGCGCGAGGGGCAGTTGCTTTTGGGCGTTAATGTCACCACAAAAAATGGCCGCGATGTGCTGTTCCGCAATATCGTGCTGAATCATAATAAAACACTGAATTTCATTCAGATGGACTTGGCAAAAAAAGACGATGAGTTTGGTGAACCGGTACTCATCACCACTGCGCATAATTACAAAGACAAGGAAGTTTCCTACTTTTATGGCTTCCCGATTTCGAAAAGAGTGGGGATTTCCGATAATAATTTCAACTTTCGTACGGTAAACCCGTCGCGCAACTATGTTATTTATTATCAAGGACCATATTCGGGGCGTGCAAAGGCCATTCAACAGTTACTTGCAAAAGCCAGAAAAGACACTTTACGAACCGGCGAACTGCACCAGACTTTCCTGGAAAACCCTACGGAGGAAAGGCATACGCTCATAAAATTCTCATTGCCCGTTTTCCGGTGATTTTCCGGTCATTTTAATAATCATCTTGGGCATTTACTTCATATATTTTTGCTAAATTTGTGTTTTAAATAAAAAACAACAGTTAATCTGTAAATAATGGACAAATTTTCATTTTTGAATGCTGCACATTCGCAGTTGATAGAAGACTTATACCAACAATATTTAAAATATCCCGATAGTTTAGAGCCTTCCTGGAAAGCATTTTTCCAGGGATTTGATTTTGCGCTTGAAAATTACGGGGATGAGCACGAACCAGCTGTGGCAACAGTGGCACCGGTAGTTCAGGCAGCGACCCAAGCCGCTTCGCAAGGTCAGGTTCCGGATGAAATAAAAAAAGAATTCAAGGTTCTCAATTTAATTGAAGCTTACCGACACAGAGGGCATTTGTTCACCAACACCAATCCCGTTCGGGCACGCCGCAATTACGAACCTACGCTTGCGATTGAGAATTTTGGGCTGTCACAGTCGGATCTGGGTGTAAAATTTAATTCAGCCATCGAAACCGGACTTTCCGAAGCTGCAACTTTGCAGGAGATCATCAATCACCTCGAGAAGATCTATTGCGAATCGGTAGGTGTAGAATATATGCACATTAACAAGGTGGAAGAAAAAACTTTCATCCGCAAGTGGTTGCAGGTTAATGAAAACCAACCGCAGCTTACCACCGAAGAAAAGACAGAAATTCTACAGAAACTCAATCAGGCAGTAGCGTTTGAGAATTATTTGCATACCAAATTCGTCGGACAGAAGAGATTTTCGCTCGAAGGTGGCGAATGCCTTATTCCGGCCTTAGACCAGCTCATCAGCCGTTCATCTCAGTTGGGCGTAGATGAGGTGGTGTTGGGTATGGCGCACCGTGGCAGACTGAATGTGCTGACCAATATTTTCGGTAAATCTTACAAACAGATCTTTTCAGAATTTGAAGGCAAAGAATTTGAGGAAGATGTGTTTTCCGGTGACGTGAAGTATCACCTGGGCTCCTCCAAAGTGGTGAAGACCGCTTCTGGGGAGGAAGTAGCGATTAATCTGACGCCGAACCCATCACACCTCGAAACTGTTGCAGCACTTGTAGAAGGGATCTGCCGTGCGAAGGTGGATGATAAATATAAAGACTACAAAAAAGTATTGCCAATCGTCATCCATGGTGATGGTGCGATTGCGGGACAGGGGATTGTGTACGAAATTGCCCAAATGATGACCTTGGATGGCTATAAAACTGGCGGAACTATCCATATTGTGATCAATAACCAAGTTTCATTTACAACCAACTATCTGGATGCACGTTCTTCCACCTATTGTACGGATATTGCTAAGGTTACAGAATCCCCGGTTATGCACGTAAACGCCGACGATGTAGAAGCGGTAGTATATGCGATGAAATTTGCGGCCGACTTCCGTGCAGAATTTGGTAAAGATGTATATATCGATCTGTTAGGCTACCGTAAATATGGTCATAACGAAGGTGACGAGCCTCGCTTTACACAGCCAAACCTTTATAAAACCATTTCTAAACACCCTAACCCGAGAGAAATCTACAAGGAAAAACTCATAAAAGAAGGCATTGTGTCCGACGAGATCCTTAAAAAGATGGAGACGGAATTCAAAACACTGCTTGATGCTGATTTTGATGCCTCTAAAGGAATTGAGCGTAATACCATGGATATCTTCATGGCTGATGACTGGAAGGATTATGCGATGGCGCCGCGCGGCGAAATGTTGCAGCAGGTAGATACAGGTTTTGACTTGGATAGGCTTAAGGCGCTAGCAGTGGAAATGTCTACACTGCCTTCAGATAAAAAATTCATCAACAAGATTACACGTCTATTCGAGAACCGTAAAAAAATGATTGAAGCCAACTCCCTTGATTGGGCACTTGGTGAGTGGTTGGCATACGCCACACTCCTTACCGAAGGCAACAATGTGCGGATCTCGGGTGAAGATGTAGAACGCGGTACCTTCTCTCACCGTCATGCGGTAGTTAAGACCGAAGATACTGAGGAAGAGTACATCCCGCTGAGACAGATTTCTGAAAGCCGCTTCGATATCTTTAACTCACACCTCTCTGAATATGGTGTCTTAGGCTTTGATTACGGATACGCGATGGCATCGCCAAGAACGCTCACCATCTGGGAAGCACAGTTCGGTGACTTCGTAAATGGCGCACAGATTATCGTAGACCAATATCTGGCAGCAGCTGAAGAAAAATGGAAAATCCAGAATGGTTTGGTCATGCTGCTTCCACACGGTTTCGAAGGCCAGGGAGCAGAGCACTCTTCGGCAAGGCTCGAAAGATTCCTTGGGCTTTGTGCCAATGAGAATATGACTGTGGCCAATGCTACTACGCCAGCTAACTATTTCCATTTGCTCAGAAGACAGTTGAAATGGAAGTTCCGTAAGCCTCTTGTAGTGATGAGTCCAAAATCATTATTAAGACATCCGAAAGTAGTCTCTCCGCTGGAGGATTTCGCTTCAGGATCATTCCAGCCCGTAATTGATGACCATACAGCAACTCCTGAGAAAGTTGAAAAACTCGTGCTGTGTTCGGGTAAAATCTATTATGAGCTGTTGGCTAAAAAAGAAGAACTGAACTGCGATAATGTAGCTTTGGTAAGACTAGAGCAACTTTACCCGCTACATAAAGATACCCTTGATGGAATCCTTGCGAAATATGCCGCCAAAAAGCAACTGCTTTGGGTACAGGAAGAACCGGAAAACATGGGCGCTTGGGCATATATCCTGCGTAACCTTCGCGATACAGGTATTCAGGTCATTGCGCCGGTAGCCAGTGGTTCACCGGCTCCGGGAAGTCACAAGATGTTTGAGCGTAACCAGAACAATGTAATCAACCAGGTTTTTGACTGTAATGATGCACCTGCGAAACGCCCGGTAACCGCATAATAAATTTTAGAATAACAATTAAATAAATAAACCCGATGTCAATATTAGAAATGAAAGTCCCGTCTCCGGGAGAATCGATTACCGAAGTTGAAATCGCATCTTGGCTGGTAAAGGACGGCGATTTTGTTGAAAAAGATCAGCCTATTGCAGAGGTAGATTCAGATAAAGCTACGCTGGAGCTGCCGGCGGAACAAAGTGGAATCATTACCCTGAAAGCGGAAGAAGGAGATGTGGTGCAGGTTGGGCAGGTCGTTTGCCTGATTGATATGTCTGCTGATAAACCAGAAGAATCTTCGGCACCAAAAACCGAGAACGCGGAAGCACCGAAAGCCGAAGAAAAAGTAGTGGAAAAACCAGCTATCATCCAAGAGCAAAAAGCAGAGAAACCTGCCTCTTATGCTACTGGTACACCTTCGCCTGCAGCAAAGAAAATCCTTGATGAAAAAGGGGTTGATGCCGCACAGGTTTCAGGTTCGGGAAGAGACGGCCGAATTACCAAGCAGGATGCAGAAACCGCAGCTGTTCCGGCAATGGGTTCCGCATCTTCCACAGGAGGCTCCAGAGCCATATCTAAGACTAAACTTTCAATGCTGAGACGGAAACTGGCAGCAAGACTTGTCTCTGTTAAGAATGAGACAGCGATGCTTACGACTTTCAATGAAGTGGACATGTCTGAAATCTTCAGGATAAGAAAGCAATATAAAGATGAATTCGCGCAGAAGCATGGCGTGGGACTTGGCTTTATGTCATTCTTCACCAAAGCGGTGACCAGAGCGTTACAGATGTACCCGGATGTAAATGCTTCCATCGATGGAGACTTCAAAAACAATTACGAATTCTGTGATATCTCAATCGCGGTTTCTGGTCCGAAAGGACTGATGGTGCCAATCCTCAGAAATGCGGAAAACATGACTTTCAGAGGGGTAGAGGCCAATATTAAATCGCTTGCTGACAAGGTACGCGAAGGCAATATCAGTGTAGATGAAATGACTGGTGGGACCTTTACCATTACCAACGGTGGGGTATTTGGCTCAATGCTTTCTACGCCAATCATCAATCCGCCACAATCTGCGATTCTAGGGATGCACAATATCATTCAGCGTCCGGTAGCGGTTGATGGGCAAGTGGTGATTCGTCCGATGATGTATGTGGCATTATCCTATGACCACCGTATCATTGACGGCCGTGAGTCTGTAGGCTTCCTGGTAGCTGTAAAAGAAGCGATCGACAACCCAGTGGAAATCCTAATGGGTGGTGATGAGCGTAAGGCACTTGAGCTGTAAGCAAATTACTGATTTATAAAAATTATGAAATCCTGCCCGAAAAGGCGGGATTTTTGTATTCAGCAAACCAAACAAGCTGATATGTTCTCTATAATTACCTTCGACATTAAAGTTTCTGTTTACCCGGAATATGACGCCAAAAACAGTTTCCCATCAGAGAACCGTTTTGTGTTCCGCTACCATATCACCATCGAAAACCTTAGCGATCACCCTGTACTACTGCTGAAACGAAAATGGTTAATCTATGATGTGGGTTTCGGATATACTGTAGTAGAAGGTGATGGCGTGATTGGCCTGACGCCCGAAATTGCGCCCGGTGAGAGTTTCAAATATTTCTCTAACGTCGTATTGCGCTCGGGGGTTGGCAGTATGAGTGGTTATTATTACTGTACTCATCAGCAGACAAAAGCGTCTTTAGAGATAGAGATCCCGAAATTTAATCTTGTGGCCGAGATTCTAAGTAATTAGACAGTTTACAAACACTAAATCCATCGGTGTGTTAGTTTTTCTTCATGCTAAAGAACTTTCATGTTTTTCTTCATAACGTCATGCACTTCATCATTACGGGTAACCATTAAGTTCTGGAAGGCAAGTAGTGATAGTTTAGCACAAACTTCCGCATCATCTCCTGCTCGGTGATGGTTAAAATGGATGGCATGCTGCTCTGCCAATGGTTTTAAGCCGTATTTAGAAAGATTTTTCCAGGATTTTTTAGCGATCGAAATGCTGCAGAGATAGTTTAGTCTTGGTTTAAAGAAACCATAGTAATCCAAACAGCTGCGCAATACACCGGCATCGAAAGAGGCATTATGCGCAATCATCAGATTACCGTACATCAGGTCTTGCGCTTCGTGCCAGATTTCATCAAACGTAGGAGCAACGGCCACATCTTCGGGGGTGATACCGTGTACGGCCACATTGCGGGGATTAAAATAAGGAAAACTCGGCGGCTTGATGAGCCAGGTTTTGGTCTGAACGATTTCGCCATTCTCTACCACGCAAATCCCCATTTCGCAGGCAGAATGCCGCTCGTGGGTTGCGGTCTCAAAATCTATGGCACAGAAGTCTAACATAAATGAAGTTTGATGCTTTCCCCTAAACGATGATTTCAGGGTTTTTTCGGGTGATTAAAATTTTGTCGACGCGTTGCCCGTCTTTATCGATGATTTCAAGTTCAAGGTCTTCTATGGTAACTTTCTGCCCGATCTCTGCCACGGTGTGATGGTCTCTGAGGAAGAAGCCCACAATGGTGGTGTAATTATCTTTATTATCAAACTCGTAACTAAGGTCAAAGTATTTCAAAAATTCTACGATAGGTACTTGCCCATCCGCAAGCCAAGAGTTCTCATCGCGTACGGTGATCCGATAATCAAACTCATCGTCATTCATCATATCGCCCACAAGCGCGTCCAACACATCATCCATGGTTATCATGCCTACGGTATTTCCGTATTCATCAATCACGATTCCGTAATGGTTTTTTTCTTTCTTAAAGAGTTCCAGTACTTTATAGGCGAAATAATTTTCGTTCACATACACCGGTTGCCGAAGATATTTATTCAGATTGAAATCCTGCGTATCCTCCAACGGGAAAAGGTCTTTCAGTAGCACAATACCCAGGATCTCATCAAGATTGTTATGGCTTGTGACAGGGTTAGGCAGCATGCTTTTCGTCTTTTATTTTTTCTAAAATCACCTCCAGACTGTCGTGGATGTTGAAAAAAGTGATGGATGTACGGTGTGTGAGCAGGGTATTCACTTTTCGGTCGCCAAGCTCAAAAACGCGCTCAACAATATTATGTTCTATCTCATCAATTTGCCCGAACTGCGCGCTTTCTTTCACGATGGATTTAATTTCCTCTTCGGTCACTGTGCTGTCAGTTGAATTATGGATTCCTAACAGTTTCAATACTAAATTGTTCGAAGTGGTAAGAAGCCAGACGAACGGTGAGGTAATTTTACTCAGGATGTCCATAGGCTTAGAAACCATGGTAATGATGCGTTCAGGATAGGTCATCGCAATACGTTTCGGTAGCAGTTCGCCCAATAGTATGGAGAGGAAAGTAATGAAAATCACCAGACCTGTGGTCGCCAATGGTTTGGAATACGCCGCTATTGAAGGGAACTGACTTAAAAAAAGCTGGAAATCATTGGTAAGATTCTCCCCGGAATACACCCCGAGCAAGATACCGATAAGCGTAATGCCAATCTGTACCGTAGATAGAAATTTCGTGGGGTTTTCAGAAAGTTCTATCGCTTTTTTTGCGCCGCTGCTTCCTTTTTTTCTTGCGTTTTCAAGTTTAAACCGGCGGGAAGAAACCAAGGACATTTCAGACATTGAGAAAATGCCATTTAACAGTACCAGCAACACTATTATGAGTAATTCCATAGAAAATTTATAGTAAACAAATATAATTTAAATACGCTTAATCGCCATGTATAAAACATCAAAGAAAATGTTTGAATATCAGCCATTTGGTTTGGTAATAATTCTTTTCCTGCTTCTTCTGCCGGCGTTTCAAGGTGCCCGGTATATGCTGGTAGAAGGAAAAATGCGCTTTAAGCACTGCTAAAAAGTGTGGGAATCCCAATTTAAATCCAAAATAAAAAGCGCTGGCCGCATCCAGGATCAACCTAAAGAAGATAACATATAGCAGTTGCGGGAAAGGCAGGTTTTTTAGCAGCATTGAAAAATTATTCCGTATGTTTAGGAAGGTTTTTCTGGCACTTTGTTTTTGAAGGGTGCCGCCGCCCACATGATATACCGTTGATTTGCCGGTGTAATAAATTTTCCAGCCTGTATTTTTCAAGCGCCAACAAAGGTCGATTTCTTCTTGATGGGCAAAAAAACGTTCATCAAAACCATTCTGCGCCCAAAAAGCCTCAGAGCGGATAAAAAAGCAACAGCCCGAAGCCCAAAAGATCTCGGTTTCATCATCATATTGGCCATAATCTTTTTCAATCTGTTCGAAAATTCTGCCACGGCAATAGGGATAACCCAAATTATCAATAAGTCCACCACCAGCACCCGCAAATTCAAAATAATCACGGCGGTTATAATCACGGATTTTAGGCTGAACTGCTGCGATTTCATGATTTTTAAACAATTCAAGAACAGGTTGTAGCCAGTTTTCAGTAACTTCAACGTCAGAGTTCAGCAGGCAGTAAATATCTGCTTCCACATGTTGCAGCCCTTCATTATAACCACCTGCAAAACCTGCGTTTGTAGGGTTGCGAATAATCTTCACATCCGGAAAATTCCGTGTAAGGAAGTCTATAGAATCATCGGTAGAGTCATTATCAATCACATAGATTTTTGCCTCACCGGAATACTGGACTACCGAGGGCAGAAACTGCTCCAACCAATGTCTTCCGTTCCAGTTCAGGATGGCTATTGCTGTTTTCACGTTGTTTTAGGGATTAGTTTCTGTATCAATGACTTTTATGGCATGCTGATACTTCCAGCGGCGATGCGACCAAAGATAATTGTCGGGCCTTTTATTGATCGTGTTTTCGAGTAACTTATGGAATTTCTTCACGACTTCAAACTCTTCAAATCTCTCCCCGTCCGGGTAAATGCGCTGATAATTAATTTGATAGAAACCACGCTTTACTTTCTTCATCTCACAATATACGAAAGCCAAATCCATACGGGTGGAAAGTTTATCATAACCAATGAAGACGGGGGTTTTTTGATTAAGGAAATCCAGCCCGAAAGATACTTCAGAGACATGTGGCGTTTGGTCGGCCACGAACATATAAACCGAGTCTCCGTCGTTTTCATTCCGGAAAATATGCCTAACGACTTCTTTGGCTTCGATGGCTTGATTACCGAACCGGTTACGTATCTTCAAGACATGGGACTCCCAGAATTTGCTCTGGACCTTGCGATAGACAGGGAAACTTTTCTCCTGCGGTAGGATAGTGGCGAGTGCGCTGAACCATTCCCAGTTAAAAACGTGGCCGGCAAGCAGAATGACGTTTTTGTTTTCTGCTTTTGCCTGATGAAAGATATCCTGATTAAGGTGTTGTACACGTACACGGAGTTCGGTGGAAGAAATGGTGAAGGATTTTACCATTTCAACAATATAATCGCCAAAGTTGCGATAAAAATGACGGCGGATCTTCCGTAGTTCTTCCGGTTTTTTCTCTGGAAATGAGTTTTGCAGGTTCGCTGTCACCACTTTTTTACGGTAACCTACCACATAATAAATGATGACAAATATGAAATCTGAAAAAAGATAATGAACCCAAAGCGGAAGCCTGGAAATTAACAGGATAATTTTAAATAAAAAATTCATAAACGCGCAAATTTAGCAATTATTAACGTGATGATTGTTGCTTATTTTCGTTATTTTGCACGGCAAATCATTATACAAACGCATGAATACTAAAATGAAAATACTTGCGCTCTCGGTTTTATTGATCGCAGGACTGGCTGGCGCACAAACCACGACTACCACCGAAACGGAAGCTGTAGCTGAGGCTAAAAAAAAGGCCGCTGAAGAAAGGGCAAAACTACCAAAGCCTTATAACCCGACCGAAGATGCTGCCCAGAAGATCGAAGAGTTGGTAAAAAAGGCCAAGGCAGAAAATAAGAACATCATTTTACAGGCCGGCGGAAACTGGTGTATCTGGTGTTTGCGTTTCAATCAGTTTGTAGAAACCACACCGGAGCTGAAACAGATCGTAGATGAAAATTACCTGTACTATCACCTGAATTTTTCGCCAGAAAACAAGAATGAAAAAGTTTTCGCAAAATATGACAACCCAGGAGCAAAATTCGGTTATCCTGTATTTGTTGTTTTGGACAAAGACGGCAAAATGATCCATACCCAAGATTCTGCCGTGCTGGAAGAAGGCAAGGGCTACAGTATTGAGAAAGTAAAGGATTTCCTGCTGAAATGGACCGTTAAATCATAAAATTAAAAATCCCGCTTGCGGGATTTTTTTTTACATCAATTTCTTTATCCAAGATAGTTTTTTCTCCGTGTATGGTGGGTATTTGAGGTCGGGTTCTCCCCAAGTGGCACGGTCAAGTATGGCTTTTTTATGTGAAAAGGCTTCGAAGCCAAATTTACCGTGGTAATTGCCAATCCCGGATTTTCCTACACCACCGAATGGCAGATAATCATTGCTCAGATGCATGATGACATCATTTATACACCCGCCACCGAAAGATATCTTATTCACAAACTGTTCCTTATCATCTTTATCAGTACTGAAAAGATAGGCAGCCAAAGGTTTATCTCGCATTGAAATCTGATGAAGCGCCTCGCTGAAGCCCGAGAATGTAAGGACAGGCAACACCGGTCCGAAGATTTCTTCCTGCATCACCGCGTCGTCCCATGTCACATCCTGCAAGATCGTAGGGCTGATGTATCTTTTTTCTGCATCGTAAGTACCACCAAAAAACACTTTTTCCTGTTCGATGAGATTTACGATCCTTTGGAAATTTCTTTCATTGATTATCTTGGTATAGTGTTCAGATTCAGGCAGATAATTGAATTTGATAATTTGCGATTTCAACGCATCCAGAAAGCTGTCCTTAATTTTTTCATCGACCAAAAGATAATCCGGCGCCACGCAGGTTTGCCCACCATTCAAGAATTTACCCCACACGATCCTCTTAGCCGCCAACTCATAGTCACAACTCGCTGTTACAATACACGGGCTTTTACCGCCAAGTTCCAGCGTTACGGGCGTGAGATGCTTTGCAGCGGCCTCATATACGGTTTGCCCCACTTTCGTACTTCCGGTGAAGAAGATTTTATCAAATTTCAATTTCAGGATCTCGGTGATTTCGGGTATTCCACCTTCGACAACAAATAGATATTCGGGAGGGAAGTTTTCATTAATGATCTTTGCCATGGCTTTCATCGTATTTTCTGCCACCTCACTGGGTTTCACGATGCAGGTGTTACCGGCGGCCATAGCGGCAACCATAGGCGAAAGCGAAAGTTGATAAGGATAGTTCCACGCACCGATAATCAGTGTGTTTCCCAATGGTTCATGGTAGATTTTACTGTTACCGAACTGGTTGGCGAGATTGGTTTTAACTTTTTGTGGTTTTGCGAAAGCGTTTAGATTTTTAAGATAATAACTGATGTCTCTGAGGATGAAAGAGATCTCCGTCGTGTACGTATCAAACCGTGATTTGCCAAAATCCGCGTAGATTGCGTCATATAAAAAAGCTTCGTTGGCCAGTATCACATCCCGCAGTTTTTCAAGAGATCTTTTCCTGAATTTTAGATTTTTGGTTTTCTGCGTATTGAAAAAAGTCTGCTGCTGACGGTGAAGTTCTTCGAAGTTCATATTCTTTTCTAATGTTTTCATCAAAAAGTAATCCATTAAAAATAACGGAACGACGGATTACCAAAGGGTTTACTAAATTTTTACCCTCAATACTTTAATTTCCAAGGAATAAAATAATAATTTATCTAAATTTGTGCATCTAATAAGTAAAAAGAAAAAATGAATTCCTACAAAAACCCATTGGAAGAACGTTATTCCAGTGAGGAGATGCTTTTAATTTCTCCCACAATAATAAGTTCCGAACCTGGCGCAAACTCTGGATCGCACTGGCAGAAATACAGAAAGACCTGGGCCTGGATATTACGGAAAGCCAAATACAGGAGCTGAAAGACAACGCTGAGAACATTGATTATGAGAAGGCCGCAGCCTACGAGAAAAAGTTTCGGCACGATGTGATGGCGCATGTGCACACCTACGGCGACGCCGCACCTTCAGCAAAAGGCATTATTCATCTGGGCGCCACTTCCGCATTTGTAGGAGATAATACCGACCTTATCCAAATCCGTGACGGACTGTTGATCTTAAAGAAAAAACTTATCAACGTCATCAAGAATCTTTCAGATTTTGCCATTCAGTATAACGAGTTGCCTACGTTGGGTTTCACCCATTTTCAGCCTGCGCAACTTACCACGGTTGGCAAACGTGCCACACTATGGTTGCAGTCCTTAATTTTAGATTTTGAAGAACTCGAGTTTTTCCTTGATACACTTAGATTCCGTGGTGTTAAAGGAACTACCGGTACGGCTGCAAGCTTCCTTGAGCTTTTTGACGGCGATTACAGTAAGGTAAAACATCTGGATAAGGAACTTTCGGCCAGATTTGGTTTTGAAAAGGTTTTCGGCGTTTCCGGGCAGACTTATGACCGTAAAATTGATGCGAAAGTAGTCTCCCTGCTATCCAACATCGCACAGTCTGCACATAAATTTACCAATGACCTTCGGCTTTTACAGAACTTAAAGGAAATCGAAGAGCCGTTCGAAAAAAATCAGATTGGTTCCTCCGCAATGGCATACAAACGCAACCCAATGCGTTCCGAAAGAATTGGCGCGCTGGCAAAATATGTGATGTCATTATCGGGCAGCTCCGCGATGGTGGCGGCTACACAGTGGTTTGAGCGTACTTTAGACGATTCGGCTAATAAAAGATTGACGATCCCGCAGGCCTTCTTGGCGGTAGATGCCATTTTATTGATCTGGAATAACATCATGAACGGTATTGTAGTGTACGAAAACCGCATCAATAAGCATATTATGGAAGAACTGCCGTTCATGGCGACCGAATACATCATCATGGAAGAAGTAAAAGCAGGTGGTGACCGACAGGAGATCCATGAAATTATCCGGGTACATGCCATGGAAGCTTCAAAGAAAGTGAAAATGGAAGGGCAGGAAAATGATCTCATCGAACGCATCATGAATGATGAAAACCTGAAGATGGACAAATCTAAAATAATGGAGGTGCTGGATCCCAAAAATTTCATCGGGTTCGCGCCTGTACAAACAATAGAGTTCATCAAAAACGAAGTTCAGCCGATTCTGGATAAGCATACCGCACTCATCGGGCTTGAAGCCGACCTTAAAGTATAAATTTGTGCAGCTTTTTTGGCTGCATTTTTAATTAACAAAAAGTTTCTGCCAAAGACTTTATCTGTCTGATAACAGCAACTGCCCACATCTAAAATGTAAAGATGAACAAAAGAATTTTCGTAGAAAAAAAAGGAATTTTCGATGTAGAAAGTCCTAAAGTTTTTAATGAAATAAAAAACATCCTCCCGGATATTCAGAACGTTAAAATATACAATGTGTATGATATTTTCGGGTTGGATGAGGCCGATTTTTCAAAGGTAGTCAACAGCACTTTCGTAGATCCGGTAACCGATGTGCTGCATACAGAGAATCCTGCACAGGAACTTTATTTTGCTACCGAGTTTTTGCCGGGCCAGTATGACCAGCGCGCCGATTCGGCCGAACAGTGTATCGCTTTACTTACTGGGAACAGCCATGTTCAGGTGCGAAGTGGCAAACTTATCGAGATCTTTGGCGTTGCTGAAAGTGATTTAATAAAAATCAAAGCCTTATTCATCAATAAAGTTGAAAGTCAGGAAAAAGACCTGTCCATATTGGCAATTCCTGTTGAAAGACAGCCATCACCGGTTAAGATACATGAAAATTTCATTGACTTTGATTCTCAGCAGCTTGAAGCATTCTTTAATGATCATGGTTTTGCTTTAGGTCTCGATGATTTGGCGCATATTCAAACTTATTTTAAATCAGAAAAACGAAATCCAACGGAGACTGAACTGAAAGTTCTAGACACGTATTGGAGTGACCATTGCCGACATACGACTTTTGAAACCGCTTTAACGGATATTAAGTTTGAAGGTCCCTACAAGCAGGTTTTGGAAGATATTTTTGCCGATTATCAGCAGAAAAGAAAAATCTTGGGACGCGGGCACAAAGCAGTTTCGCTAATGGATCTCGGTACGATTGCTGCAAAATACTTGTACAGCACCGGAAAACTCGACAATCTGGTTACTTCAGATGAAATCAATGCGTGCACGGTAGAAATTGAAGCTGAATATGATGGTAAGAAAGAGCCGTGGTATCTACTTTTCAAAAATGAAACACACAATCACCCAACCGAAATCGAACCTTTTGGTGGGGCTTCGACTTGTCTGGGGGGCGCGATTCGGGATCCTTTATCTGGAAGAGCTTATGTGTATCAAGCAATGCGTTTAACCGGCGCTGGCGATGTTTTAGAACCTGTTTCTGCCACTTTACCGGGCAAACTTCCGCAACGCACGATTACCAAGCAGGCCGCGAATGGGTATTCTTCTTACGGAAATCAAATCGGGTTGGCTACCACGATGGTAAGCGAAATTTATCATGAAGGTTACAAAGCCAAACGCATGGAAGTAGGTTTTGTGGTGGGCGCTGTACCGAAAGATTGGGTAAAACGTGAAAAACCTACAGTAGGGGACATCGTAATCGTCTTGGGTGGCGCAACCGGCAGGGACGGTGTTGGCGGTGCGACCGGAAGCTCCAAAGAGCAAGATGAGACCTCTATTCATACGCTATCAACCGAAGTACAGAAAGGAAACGCCGTAGAAGAACGTAAGATTCAGCGGCTTTTCAGGAATCCTGAGGTTACCCGGTTAATAAAAAAATCGAACGATTTTGGTGCTGGCGGTGTCTCTGTGGCCATCGGTGAAATTGCCGACAGTCTTGAAATAAATCTTGATGTGATGCCCTTGAAATATGAAGGGTTAAACGGTTCAGAACTCGCCATCTCCGAATCGCAGGAGCGTATGGCAGTGGTTATTTCTGCTTCGGATAAGGATAAATTCATTCACTTGTGTGAAAAAGAAAACATCCATGCCTTTGAGATTGCCAAAGTCACCGACAGCGGACGTATGCAGATCTTCTGGCAAGGTAATAGAATCGTAGACCTAAGTCGCGATTTTTTAGATACCAATGGTTGCGCAAAATCTCAGCAAGTTGAAATCTCGCATCTGAATACAATCGAACAGTTGCACATACCGTTTACTGAAGAGAATTTTTATTCGGCACTGGCCAACAAAAATGCAGCTTCACAAAAAGGACTTCACGAGATGTTCGATGCTTCAGTCGGCGGAACTACTGTAACAATGCCTTTCGGCGGCAAATATCAGGAAACATTGATGGAAGGCAGTGTGCATACTTTACCGGTTTTACATGCTGAAAATGTCGAGACCGTATCATTGGCAAGTTGGGGATTCGATGCTGCTCTATCAGCAGAAAACTCGATGATCGGCGCTGCCAATGCCGTGGTTGAAAGTGTAGCTAAGATTGTGGCGATGGGTGGTGATTATACAAACATCCGGTTAAGTTTTCAGGAGTATTTTGAAAAACTCGGGACTGACGGTAAAAACTGGGGCAAACCATTAGCTTCTTTGTTGGGTGCTTACGATGCCCAAATGAACCTTGAACTGGCGGCAATCGGTGGAAAAGATTCGATGAGCGGGACCTATCAGGATATTCATGTGCCGCCAACTTTAATTTCTTTTGCATGTGCGCATGGCAAAAAACAACATATCATTTCACCTGAATTTAAAAAAGCGGGTAATAGGATTTACTTTTTTAACCATCAGCCACAGGAAAGCGGACTTCCGAACTATGATGATTTAAAGGAAATCTTTAACCTAATTCATGCGCAGATACAATCCAAGAACATTGGCTCAGTAAAGACAGTAAAAGAAGGTGGGGTAGCGGTGGCCGTTTCGAAGATGTGTTTTGGTAATCAACTCGGAGCAAAAATATCGGTAAATGAAAAGGTATTACTTACCAATAATATCGGTAGTTTCATATTGGAAACAAATACTGTGATTAATCATCCGTTACTTCAAGAAATAGGCGAAGTACAAAAATTTGATAGACTGATTATCAATGGTTTTGAGTTCGATATAAAAAAATTACTTGAAATAAATAAAAATGTTTTTGAAGAATTATTCCCGACTAAAGAGGCAAGAAAAATCATCGTTGAAATTGATCCCAAATTAAATTCTACTCTTTCGCGATCCATCCTTATTAACAAACATGGTATTGCTAAACCTCGGGTGTTCGCGCCAATTTTTCCTGGTACAAACTGTGAATATGAAACACAAAACGCGTTCCTAAAAGAAGGTGCTGAGGTAAGTAGTTTACCATTCGTTAATCTTAATCACAACCTTTTGAATGAAAGCATCGATGCTTGGGTGAAAGAGATCGAACAGTCACAAATTTTGGTTTTTTCCGGTGGGTTTTCAGCGGGTGATGAACCAGACGGATCAGCGAAGTTCATCGTTAATGTGCTCAAGAATCAAAAGATGAAAGCAGCTGTTCACAGACTTCTGGAACGGGACGGAATGATTCTAGGAATTTGCAATGGTTTCCAGGCTCTCGTGAAATCTGGGCTTTTGCCTTATGGTGAAATTCGGGATCTTGACAAAAACGCCCCAACATTGGCCCACAATGCCATAGGAAGGCATATCTCCCAGATGGTTGATGTGAAAGTGGTGAATGAGGATTCTCCTTGGTTAAGAAACATGAAAGATCAGGTGTACACCATCCCCATCTCTCATGGTGAGGGCCGGTTTGTAGCGTCTGAAGAACTGTTGACTTCCCTTTATAAGAACGGGCAAATCGCCACACAATATGTTGATTTCAATGGCGACATCGCACACGGAATGCCAATGAATCCCAATAATTCATTGTTTGGGATAGAAGGTATTATTTCACCAAACGGTAAGATTTATGGCAGAATGGGACATCCGGAACGGTATTCTGAAGGGCTTTTTAAAAACATACCTGGGGTAAATTATCATAATATATTCAAAAATGGTGTTGAATATTTTAAATGATATTAGCTCTTTAGCTTATGTTGTGTATTTATAAGCTAATTTACTTATTAAATCTATTTATAAGTATTTTAACTAATAATTGGCGTTTATAAGTTAAGTTGCTTATATTTGTATTATGATTGCGATTATTACCGGTGACCTTATTAATTCACAGCAAACCGACCCTGAAAGCTGGCTACCCCGACTTAAAGATTTACTCGAAAGTTGGGTAGTTGGGCCGGAAAATTGGGAGATTTACCGAGGCGACGAGTTTCAGGTAAAATCTTCAGTGAATGATGTTTTCCAGAAAGCCCTCATGATAAAATCGTTGATAAAAACAGTTGAGAATCTCGATGTAAGGCTGGCTATCGGTATTGGGAATGAGGTTTTTTTATCTGAAAAAATCACCGAATCCAACGGATCTGCGTATGTGAATTCAGGTCGTTTGCTGAACGAGATCAAGCACGAAGGCCGTAGCCTTGCCATCTGTACCGATAACGAAAAGGTGAACCGCGACATCAATATCTTGTTCAAGTGGGCATCCATAGACTTCGACAGTTGGTCGGTAGCCACGGCACAAATCGTACACCGTATGCTTATTAATAAAGATCTTACCCAAGAACAATTGGCAAAAGATTTAAATATAACACAATCCTCAGTTAGCCAGCGGCTTAAACGCGCTAACTATGACCTTGTCTTGGAAACTGATGTTTTTTTCAGGAAAAAAATTGCAGAACTGTAAATGATTTTTGTCCCACTCATACTTGCACATTTACTAGGGGATTTTCTTCTACAGCCCAACTCATGGGTGGCTGATAAAGAGAAGAATAAGATAAACAGTCCTTACCTTTACCTTCATGTCGTGTTGCATGCTACTTTAGCGCTGGTGATGCTGTGGGATCTCAAACTTTGGTGGATTGCCGCGGTTATCGGTGTTACACATTTTTTCATTGATTGGGCAAAACTGCATTTCCAGACAAGAAAAACCAAGCGGGCATGGTTTTTTGTTGATCAGTTACTTCATTTAGCCGTCATTGCGGGACTTTCTTGGTTATACTTCCCGTATTGGCTGATTGATGATTTCCTGAACCCGACGAATCTTAGAATTATAACAGCATTGGTATTCCTGACCGTTCCGGCCTCTGTCATCATTAAAACCGTGATCTCTATCTGGACTCCTGTCGCAGAAGACCAAACTAAAATACAGACCGCTTCGTTAATTAATGCAGGTAAATATATTGGCATCCTCGAAAGATTGTTAGTTTTCACATTTATCCTCGTCAATCATTGGGAAGGTGTAGGCTTCATGATCGCGGCCAAATCGGTTTTTCGTTTCAGTGATCTTGCAGAAGCCAAACAGCGCAAACTTACCGAATATGTGTTGATAGGCACGCTTCTAAGCTTCGGAATAGCTATTATAGCCGCTATAATTATAAAAATCTAATAAAAATCTAATAAAAAGTAAAATGGAAAAAGGAGCTATGCTTTATGAAGGAAAAGCAAAACAAGTCTTCGAAACAGCAAATCCCGAACAGGTAATTGTTCGTTTTAAAGATGATGCTACTGCCTTTAACGCACAGAAAAAAGGCAGCGTAGATCTGAAAGGCGAAATGAACAATGCCATCACCACCTTGATATTCGAGTATTTGAATAAAAAAGGCATCCCGACACATTTCATCGAAAAGTTAAATGAGCGCGAGCAGTTGGTGAAGAAGGTAAATATCATCCCACTCGAAATGGTGGTACGCAACTATTCCGCGGGCAGTATGGCGCAACGCCTGGGCGTGGAAGAAGGTATAAAATCACCGGTCACCATTTTCGATATTTGTTATAAAAAAGATGAGTTGGGCGATCCGCTGATTAACGATCATCATGCGGTATTTCTGGGTGCGGCTACCTATGAAGAACTTGACGAGATGTATGAGCTGACTTCTGACATCAATGAAATCCTGATTGATCTTTTTGATAAAATGAACATCATCCTCGTAGATTTCAAAATAGAGCTGGGGAAGATCCGTGACGGGAAAATTGTACTTGCCGATGAAATTTCACCAGATACCTGCCGACTTTGGGACAAGGACACCATGAAAAAACTTGATAAAGACCGGTTCCGCCGCGATTTAGGCGAAGTTACGGAAGCTTATGTCGAAATCTATGAACGCCTGAAAAAAGTCCTGAACAGATAAATCATTCCGAACAAAAAAAATGAAAGAACTACAAAAACATAAGGAAGAATATCTGGCACAGTTCAGCAAAAGACCTTATGGACGCAACCTGCTGAAAACCGAAGATGTTTTTGATGCCCCAACTGAAGAATGCGGCATCTTCGGCATATATTCGGACAGCGATCTGGATACATTTTCGCTCTCACAGTTTGGCCTATTTGCGTTGCAGCATCGCGGGCAGGAAGCGTGTGGCATCTCCGTAATGAAAGGTGGCAAAATTTATAATATCAAAGATGAAGGCCTGGTGCTGGATGTGTATAAAAACATCCGTGAGCCCGAAACTTTTATGGGAAACTCTGCCATTGGGCACACCCGTTATACCACGGCAGGCGATAAGAAGAAATATAATTTTCAGCCTTTTTTCGCTAAGAATGAATATGACCAGATCATCCTTTCCATCGCGCATAACGGTAACCTTACCAATGCCCACGAACTGAAACGTGAGCTTGAAGCCGAAGGTGTCGTCTTCAAAGC
Organism: Chryseobacterium sp. 6424; assembly: GCF_003692615.1. NCBI lineage: Bacteria > Pseudomonadati > Bacteroidota > Flavobacteriia > Flavobacteriales > Weeksellaceae > Chryseobacterium > Chryseobacterium sp. 6424. Next base: position 1,535,881 of record NZ_CP023540.1, on the reverse strand, counting down.
TACCTCAGATTCCGAAGTGATTTTAAGGCTTATCCAAAAAAATCTTGACCTGGGCTTACGTGGCGCTATAAAAGCCACAATGGATAAGATAAAAGGCGCTTATTCGGTAGTGGGGATGACACGGAACAAGTTTTTTGCCTTCCGGGATTTTCATGGGATTCGCCCGCTGGTATTAGGTGCGGTTGACGAAAATACCTTTGTTGCCGCTTCCGAATCTGTGGCGCTGGATGCGGTAGGTGCGCAATATGTACGCGATATCTTACCGGGCGAAATTGTATATACCAGCGAGAATGAAAAAGGCCTGAAATCCTTTTTAGTGAAAGAAAACTGCGAGCGCAGGATTTGTGCTTTTGAATATATTTATTTTGCCCGCCCTGATTCTACCTTAGAAAACATCAATGTACACGAGATACGCGAAAAATCTGGTGAAAAAATCTGGCAACAGGCACCGGTAGAGGCTGATATGGTGATTGGCGTACCAGATTCTGGTGTTCCGGCAGCGATTGGTTTCTCAAAAGCTTCGGGCATTCCGTTCCGTCCGGTCCTCATTAAAAACCGCTATATTGGCAGAAGTTTTATCGTCCCGACACAGGAAATGCGTGAAAGGATCGTAAACCTGAAGCTTAATCCCATCATATCTGAAATCAAAGGAAAAAGAGTGGTGATTATTGATGATTCTATCGTGAGAGGTACTACTTCGAAAAGGCTCGTGAAAATTATGAAAGATGCGGGCGTGAAGGAAATACATTTCCGATCGGTATCACCACCCATTGTCGCGCCTTGTTATCTGGGCATCGATACGCCTACAAAAGATGATTTGATTTCCGCAAACATGACTTCCGAAGAACTCAGGGATTATTTGGGTGTTGACAGTTTGGAGTTCCTGAGTATGCCAAACCTTCGGGAAATCTTAGGCAGTTCCAATCATTGCTTCGGGTGCTTTACAGAAGAATATCCTGTACCATCCGGACCGCATCCCGACTATACTGATGAATAAAAAAGGTTGAGAATTTCTCAACCTTTTCTTTTAATTCAACATTTGCGTATGATTAAAACTTATACGTTAGACCAACCTGGAATACGTTGTTTTTGTTGTTCGCATCAGTACTTGGATCAGAGTTTACATCAGTGATATCACTGAAGCCTGCCACATATCTCGCGTTAAGACCAAAGTTTTGTGTGAAATTGAAACCTGCACCAATACCTACACCGAAATTAAATTTGTTGAAATCATCAGTGTCAAGGTCTCTAGAAGAAGATCCTGAACCGATTGGCGTATTGATGTCGGTATCGGCTTTCGCATTTACCAAGAATCCGAACTCGGGACCTGCCTCAAGATAGAAAGATGGTGTCGCATTATACTGGAACATTACAGGTACCGTAATATAATCAAGGTTCAGTTTTGTTTCAGTTGTAGAAGACCCGATTGATGTCGTGTATTTTGCTCCTAAATTGTTATAGATCACCTCTGGTTGGATGCTGAAGTTCTCTGCGATTGGCGCGTTCATCAAGACACCTGCATAAAAACCAGCTTTTGAATTTGTATCATCAAAACCTTCATCAGAGATTGAAGATACGTTCAAACCTGCTTTAATACCAAACTGTTGTGCATACGTTAAAGTTCCCATCGCAAGAGCTGCACCTAAAATTAACTTTTTCATAATTTCTAAATTTTTAATTGAATTTTGCAGACCAGCCTTTAATTTCTGAAATATTAGTCTTTATAAATAACCGACCTGCGTTTTAAATTTTTTGTTTTATGGTAAGCGAACTCACAAACCGTGTGCCAAAACTGCTTTAGAAAGCGCTGAAATTAAACAAGCGTTTGAGTAATTTTTAATGTAATCTCTTGTAAATTAGGTCGGTAAATAGACTTAAATCTTAAAAATTTATTTCTAAGATTAATATGTAAGGAATAGTTATTAGAGGTTTAGCATAATGAAGTGTAATATTCAATTGCATCAAGCAGATTCTTGGTGTGGACTTTCTGGTCGTAAATACCTTTTCCGATACCGCTGATTAACGAAAAACTGATAGCGCCTGAAGTGTTTTTTTTGTCATTGTTCATCAAACCCAGCAATTCCCCTGTATCGAATCTTCCGATATCTAAGAGTGGATAGAATTTTCGCAGTATTTGGATGATTTCATGAGCCGTTTCTTCATCTATCAGCCCTTCGAGTTGGGAGATGCGCGTTTCGATAATCATACCAAGAGCTACAGCCTCGCCATGAGGCACCGGCTGGCCCTGTGCTAAGAAAAGACTTTCGTAGGCATGCCCCACCGTATGCCCGAAATTGAGCGTTTTACGAATGTTTTTCTCCTGAAAATCCTGTTCTACGATACTTTGTTTAATCTTCATTGAGGTTTCAATATGCGGAATGATGTCTGCTACATTTATTTCGGGCAACAGGCCCAGTTGCAGCCAGTGATTTTCGTCGGCGATCAGGCCATGCTTCAGCATTTCGGCAAAGCCACTGCGCAATTCTGTAAACGGCAGCGTTTCAAGGAAGGGCGGATATACGAAAATCCTCTCTGCGTTGGCAAATGTACCTACGATGTTCTTCAGGTAACCATGGTCGATGCCCGTTTTGCCGCCAATGGCCGCGTCGCACATCGCCAGAAGGGTGGTAGGCATGTTCACGAAACGGATGCCGCGTTTGTATGTAGACGCCACAAATCCGCCAAGGTCGGTAATCACGCCGCCACCAACATTCACTAGGAGCGCATTCCGGTCGGCTTCAAATTCGGTGAGGATTTCCCAGAGTTGGGTCGCCGTTTCAATGTTTTTCAGTGCTTCTCCGGCTTCTATCTCAATGATTTCAAACGGGATCGCGGTTTCCATGTTTCCTAAGAAAGTCGGCAAGCAGTATTGATGCGTATTTTCATCTGCGAGGATGAAGATTTTAGAAATGCTGGCATTTTTAATATATGCATTGAAGGCGGAGAATTGCCCGTCCATAAAAGTAATCATAACTGAAATTTATCACAAAATTAAACTATCTATTCGTTTTTTCTATTCACAGACTATCATTAAATTTGCGTTTATCTAAAATTTGATAATGAGCATTTTCAACAATACCCAAATTGCTTTTGCGGACCGTAGCGACGCACAACTGCGTAAAGCCTACTGGATGTTCAAAGCAATTGAACAGCCTGCTATAACCAATATTGGTATATCGGCACTTAATTTTACGGTGAAGAATAATTTTCCGTTCGTTACCGGTATTGTACGAAATACCCTTTTCGAGCAGTTTTGTGGCGGCGAAACCCGCGAGGAAAGCATGAAAGTGGTGAAGCAGATGTTTAAAAGACATGTCGGGAGTATATTTGATTACGCCATTGAAGGTAAGGCTGAAGAAGCACTTTTCGACCAGACCTGCGAAGAGATTAAGCAAAACATAAAATTCGCTGAAGGAAATCCCGCCATCCCCTTTGTCGTTTTTAAACCAACTGGTTTTGGGCGCATTGAAATTTATGAGGAAGTTGGTCGCGGTACCGTACTTACCAATTCTCAAAAAGAAGAATGGGAGCGCGTAGTAAAAAGATACGAGGAAGTTTCCCAGATGGCTTTCGACCGTAACGTGGTACTGATGATCGATGCGGAAGAAACCTGGATGCAGGACGCTACTGATGAACTTGTGAACCAGATGATGGCACGTTTCAACAAAGAAAAACCCCTGATCTGGAATACCATCCAGATGTACAGAACCGGCCGTATGGAGTATCTGGCCGCCGACCTGCAGCGCGCAAAGGAAGAAGGATATTACCTCGGATATAAATTTGTACGTGGTGCCTACATGGAAAAAGAACGCGAACGTGCCGCAGCCATGAACTATCCGGATCCGATACAGCCTAACAAACAGGCTTCTGATGATAATTACAATGCAGCCATCGACTTTGTATTAAAGAATCTTGACCGTGTATCAGCGTTTTTCGGAACACATAACGAAAAGTCTACCGAACTGGTCATGAACCATATGCAGGCAATGGGGCTTACAAATGATCATCCGCAAATCCATTTCGGACAGTTGTATGGAATGAGCGATAATATTACGTATTTCCTGGGTGCCGAGAAATACAATGTATGCAAATACTTGCCTTACGGCCCGGTGAAAGATGTAGTGCCTTATCTTACCCGAAGAGCACAGGAAAACACCTCCGTCGCAGGACAAACCGGTCGCGAACTCGGCCTTATCGACCGCGAGTTGAAAAGAAGACAGAAAAAATAATATTAAAAAATAGATTCCAGCGGGCCACGGCCCGTTTTTTTTATGTCATCACGCTGATCTTTTTAGCATAAAATTGTGCTAAATTTGTCTCCATCCACCACATAAAACCGCTGATTAGTTTTGAATTTTGTCCAGATTATCTTGCCGCTCAATTTAAAGGGAACTTTTACCTATAAAATTCCTGAAGAAATGCGTGCTGTGCTACAGCCCGGCATGCGCGTGCTTGTACCATTCCGCGGCAAAAAGATTTATACCGGCATCGTCTACGAAATCCACCATCGCGAGCCGGAGAATTTCGTGGCAAAAAACCTCATCAGCCTGCTGGATGATTATCCTATTCTTCAGCCAGAGCAGTTGCAGTTCTGGTCATGGTTGTCATCGTATTATCTTTGTAACTTAGGGGAAATTTATCGTTTTGCCTTTCCGTCTTCATTAAAACTTGAAAGCGAAACGTATCTTAAATTAAAACCTGGCGCCGTCGTGGATTTTGAAAATCTCGATGTGCACGAGATGTACCTCATTCAGGCACTTGAGGTGAGGCAACTCATCAATGTTACCGAAGCAGAAGCTTTTATCCCTAAAAAAGAGCTTATAAAAACCATCAAATCGCTGATTGACCTGCAATACATTGAGATTGATGAAAAAATTGCCGAAAAGTATAAACCGCGCGAAGTCGCCTATCTTCGTTTAAAAGATGTAGAGAAGCTTAAAAAACAGCTGCCGGAAATACTCCTTTCCCTGAAACGTGCACCAAAACAGCAGGGTCTTTTACTGTCACTCCTCGAAAAACAAACCGAACATCCTGATGTGCCGATTAAAAAATCGGTGGTGATGGATGAGAAAGGATTTTCCTATTCTCAACTGAATATGCTGATCGGTAAAAATTTGGTAGAAGAGTACACGCTCCAGAAAGACCGTATTGAAAGTTACGACGGTCCTGTAGAAAACCTCGACCAGCTGACGGAAGCGCAACTTGCGGCAAAATACGAAATAGATGAGGCTTTTTTAGCTGGTAAAAATGTACTCTTACATGGCGTTACCTCATCGGGGAAAACGCATATTTACCTTGATAAGATTGAGGAGGCGATAAACGCTGGTGGTAGCGTGCTGTTTCTGTTGCCGGAGATTGCGCTTACCAAGCAGATTGTACAGCGACTTGAAAAGAAGTATGGCCGGCAATTAGGCTTTTATCATCAGAAACTTACGGATTTTGAACGTGTGGAAATCTGGCGACGGGTACGCAACAATGACCTGAAGGTGATTGTCGGTACACGGGCAGCACTTTTCCTGCCATTCGGACAGTTGCGGTTGGTGATCGTAGATGAAGAGCATGATTCGGCATACAAACCTAAGGAAGTGTCGCCATTCTTTAATGCAAAAGATGCGGCGCAGGTGTTCGCTGGTTTTTTCGGGGCACGCGTTATCTTAGGTTCGGCCACACCTTCGGTAGAATCTTATTATGCCGCACAGCAAGATAAACTCAGGTATGTGTTCCTTAACGAACGTTTCGGCGGTGTGCGGCTGCCGGAATATGAATTAATCAACTTCAAGGAAGAGCAGGATCTTAAAAGGGTATCGGGTAATTTTTCACTCAAGTTGCTCGATGCTTTCAAAACCTTGCTTGCCGATAAGAAGCAGGGTATGATTCTCCACAACCGCCGTGGCTACTCGAATGTAGTGGAATGTGAAAGTTGCGGTTATGTAAATTACTGCTCGAACTGTGATGTGGTAATGACTTACCATAAAGTTTCAAACGAAATGAAATGCCACTACTGCGGGCAGCGCGCGGCAAAGCCACAAACGTGTCCGAAATGCCATTCTGAAAACCTGAATGAGCGTGGCGTTGGTGTAGAACAGATCCATGAAGAAATTTCAATGATTTTTCCGGATGCGGAGATCGACCGGATGGATGTGGACAGTATGCGAAAGAAATTTGCGTTCGAAAGGCTGTATGAGAAAATAGAAGACGGTGAAACCGATATGATTGTCGGTACACAGATGATTTCTAAAGGATTGGATTTCGATCATATCGAGCTGGTAGCGATACCAAAAGGCGACTCCTTGTTGTATGTGCAGGATTTTCGTGCGGAAGAACGCGCTTATCAACTCATTACGCAGGTCGCCGGCAGGGCAGGCCGCACATCTGGTGAAGGCAAAGTCATCATACAGACATATCAACCCGAGCATTCGGTTTTTCAGTTGTTGAAAGAGCAGCAGAGCCCACGTCTTTACGAACATTTTCTGGAAGAAAGGAAGAAATTTCTGTATCCACCGTTTGTAAAACTCATCCTGATTGAACTGAAGCACCGCCGTGAGGACAAAGTGAACCGTTCAGCACAGTTTTTGGGTTCAATCTTACGGAAATATCTACCGGAAGCCTGTGTCTTAGGCCCGGAAAAATCGCCGATAGCCAAACTGAACCTATTATATCAATATCAAATTCTCCTGAAATTGCCCCGTGGAAAAAAATACACTTACTTCAAGGATTTAGTGGAAAAAAGTCTTGATGAATTTGATGAGATTACCGCGTATCACAGTATCAAGAAACTGATATTTGTAGATGTTTAACAAACTTTAACAGCTTTTACTTCCTTTTAAGAGTGCTCACAGACTGATAGTTAATAATATTTGATAATTTTGGCCGTTTAAAAGATTGCTTTGCATTTGAAATCTTTAGACAGTAACAGATAATCAAATAACAAAAATTAAATGATTAGCCTAAAAAATCTATTTCTTGCTCCCGCATTTGCCGTTTCGGCCTTAGTGTTAGGACAGGGAACCTTTACCTCCAATAACTTTCCACAGTCTTACGAAAGCCATTCAAGTAACATACCAAAAGAGGCTGTAGCGCCAGAAAAATTACTTTCAGCGAAAGAACTGGTCGACATCAACCTTAACTCGATGATGAACGATCCCGTTTTGCGAAATGCAGACTGGGGATTTGTGATTTACGATCCGCTTACGAAGAAAATCGTGAATTCCTATAATGAAAACATGCCGCTGATCGCAGCTTCCACCACCAAGTTATTGACTACAGAAACCGCGATAAGCCTGCTGGGTACCAATTTCCGGTGGATTACACAACTCGAACACTCCGGCACGATAGATGAGAATGGTAATCTGGAGGGCAATCTTTACATCGTGGGTAGTGGTGACCCTTCACTTGGGACCAACAAAGCCGGCGCTTCTTCCTACGGCAGCATAGTATCAGACTTCATCTACGCAATATCCGAACTTGGGATAAAGAAAGTGAAAGGAGATATCATCATTCAGACCGGGGTATTTAAGGCCAATAAATCTCAGGTGCTGCCACAGAATATCGTTTGGCTCGAAAACGGTAACTATTATCTGCCAGCCGGTTCAACACATGAAGTAAATCCGCAGAATGAACGCTTGATTGCCAAGAAATCAAACCCGTTCAGCGAGAATAAGAACTACTATTACATTTCACCCTACATCGGACAGATGGTGTACGCCGACAAATTTGAAGGTTACCCGCTGACGACAAAAGTAGCAGATCCACCAGCCTATCTGGCCAACCTATTGCGTACCAATATGGTGAAGAAAGGCCTCACGGTAAGCGGTAAAGTTGTTACACGCACTACCGAGACAAACCCCGAACCTAGGACGAAAATTACCGAATACTCATCACCTACGCTATCAGAAATTGTATATTACATCAACCAGCGTAGCGATAATGCCTTGTCTGAAGCGACTTTAAGGACGATCGGCTTCCAGAAAAACGGCGACCAAACCCTGGAGTCAGGCCGAAATGCCGTCATGGAACATCTGAAATCTATCGCCTTCGATACAAACGGACTTAATTATATGGATGGCAGCGGACTTTCCCGTGCGAATGTGGTGACACCCATTGCGCAGGCGAAGTTTTTAACAGGCTTGATGAAGGAAAAGCATTTCAAAACTTATTTCGATTCTTTGCCGGTGGCGGGACAGTCGGGAACGCTTAAAAATACATTCCAGCAAGAAGGATATGGGCAGATTTTCGCCAAAACAGGCACGCTTAACAAAGTGAAGACACTTGCCGGATACATGAAAACCAATACTGGTAAAACTTTGGTGTTCTCCTTACTAATTAACAATTACGGCGGCTCCGTGGATATGGTGAAAAACAGGATGGAACAAATCCTTAAACCTGCGCTTAATCTTTAAATATATCAGATTGGTAATAGTTCGTGTCCTGAATTAGCTTACAACTACACTGAGACAGAAGGTTTTAAAAACTCTTTGCTGCTATCCACTGGTAAAGATTTTACTGAGTTTTTCAATCATTGGGTGTAGGGCCTGGGCTATCCGAGCTACCAAATTCACCGGAATCCAACTGGGGATTTATCTTCTTTTCAAAATGGCGCAAACCCAAAGCAATCCATCGGTTAAGTTCTTTGAAATGCCACTGCCTGTGAAAGTCAGCGTCATGGGTTGGGAAGTCGCTTATCTGCGATTATAGAGCATACCAATAATCAAAACTTTGCATAATCAGTAGGTTTTCCGGTGTTTTCTGTACAGTTCAATTATGAAAACCAAATCGTTCACCGCAATTCCACCGTGGTTGAAGGACATTTCAATCTTAGCCCTTGATAATGTCATAAAAAAAATTAGACTGTTCCCGAATCCTGTGAAAGCTATCTTTTCAGTGGATGGTTTGGCGGATAGGAAAATATTTGAAATTTATTCCTCCGACGGAAAGATGATAAAAGAAGGCCTCTATAATGTTGTATAAAAAGTAAAAGTAAGTACCACCCCAAAAGGTGTATATTTCTTCAAAGAAAGTTCGCATCACCTCAAATTCATCAAACAATAGCCGGAAGCCTTTAAAAATGCACTGCCCCCAAAAAATTAGACACTTTTTAGAGGCAGCCCATTTTGCAGCGGAATTTTTGTTTTGTAGCTTTGTGCTAACCGGCCCCATAGTTCAACGGATAGAATAGAAGTTTCCTAAACTTTAGATCCAGGTTCGATTCCTGGTGGGGCTACTAAGGTGTGTACTGCTGTTGGTGGTTTAAATTCGTCATAGTTTCTCCGCCAAAAACCTTCCGGTATGGGAATCCTTGTTCTTGACCAGATCCTCGGGAGTGCCTATAAACACCACTTCGCCACCGTATTTTCCGGCTTCGGGGCCAATATCGACAATATAATCGGCGGATTTTATAATATCCGGCTGATGTTCGATCACCAATACAGAATGTCCCAGTTCAATAAGTGCCTGTAGTGAAGTCAGCAGTTTATTGATGTCATGGAAATGAAGTCCGGTAGATGGCTCATCAAAGATGAACAGTGTTTTTTCTGTCGCCACGCCTTTTACAAGGAATGAGGCCAGCTTTACCCTTTGTGCCTCGCCGCCGGAAAGTGTGGAAGAGCTTTGCCCAAGCTGTAGATAGCCCAAGCCGACATCCTGCAGGGGTTTCAGTTTCGTAACGATTTTCTGTTCGTTGTTTTCGGTGAAGAAATCAATGGCCTCGTTCACCGTCATGTGAAGGATTTCCGAGATGTTTTTCTCGTCAAATTTCACTTCCAGGATTTCGTTCTTGAAACGTGTGCCGTGGCACGTCTCACATTCAAGTTCAATATCAGCCATAAACTGCATGGATACGTTGATGACGCCTTCACCCTTACAGTCGTCACATCTTCCGCCGTCCACGTTGAAGGAGAAATGTTTGGGCCTCAGGCCCTGCATCTTGGCCATTTTCTGCTTCGAGAAGACATCGCGGATATCATCATAGGCCTTGAGATAGGTTACCGGATTGGAGCGTGAGGATTTGCCGATCGGGTTCTGGTCAATCAGTTCAATGTTTTTAATGAGGCTCTTTGGGAATGTCACCGTATCATAATCACCTTTTTTACCGCCCAAACCAAGTTGTATTTGGATGTCGTTGGTAAGCACTTCTTTCATCAGTGTCGATTTTCCGGAACCTGAGACGCCAGAAATCACGACCAGACTTTCAAGTGGGATGTCCACGTCAATGTTTTTAAGGTTGTTCTGCCTTGCGCCACGTATCTTAATGAACTCCTTGGCTTTCCTTCTCCTTGGCGGAACAGCGATCTCTAGTTTTCCGGTGAGATATTGTGCGGTAAGGGAATCGGAGTCCTTCAGTTCCTCGAAATTCCCGGCAAATACCAGCTCGCCGCCTAAATATCCGGCCTCGGGGCCAATATCAATGATATGATCCGCGGCTTTCATCACGTCTTCATCATGTTCCACTACAATCACGGTATTGCCAAGGTCGCGCAGGTTTTTCAGCACGCTGATGAGGTTTTCGGTATCGCGTGAATGTAAACCGATGGAAGGCTCATCAAGGATATAGATAGAACCCACCAGCGAACAGCCCAGCGAGGTGGCTAAGTTGATGCGCTGGCTTTCACCACCGGAAAGGGTGTTGGAGGTACGGTTGAGCGTCAGGTAACCCAGGCCTACCTTATCCAAGAACTCCAGCCGCGTGATGATTTCATACAAAAGCCTTTTGGCGACTTCCGCGTCATACTTGTTCAGTTCCAAGGATTTCATCAGGGGCAGAAGTTCATCCAAAGGCAAGTCGATCATCGCCTGGATATTGTGCCCGTTGATCTTCACCCACTCGGTTTCCTTTCGCAGCCGCATACCTTCGCAGGTAGGGCACAGGGTCTTGCCCCGGTAACGTGAAAGCATCACGCGGTACTGTATTTTATAGAGGTTTTCTTCCACCATTTTAAAAAAACTGTTGATGGAGGGGTAGTTGCGCGAACCGTCGCCTTTCCACAGAAGCTGTTTCTGCTCTTTGGTAAGTTCGTGATAAGGTTTGTGGATAGGGAAGCTGCTGCCTGCTTTCTTGATGAAGGATTTTTTCCATTCACTCATGCTTTCGCCTTTCCAGCTGGCCACCGCGTCTTCGTACACCGACAGGTTCTTGTTGGGGATCACCAGGTCCTCATCAATACCGATCACCTTACCGTAGCCTTCACATTCGGGACAGGCGCCATACGGATTATTGAAACTGAAGAAATGTACATTCGGCTCCATGAACTCCATCCCGTCCAGCTCGAATTTATTTGAAAATTCGCGTACATCGCCTGTTTCGACATGTTTCAGCGAACAATAGCCGTGTCCTTCATAGAATGCCATCTGAATGGAGTCTGCCAGGCGCTGCAGGAAGCTCTCATCCTCCTCAAACCGGAAACGGTCGATCACCAACTGCACTTCCATATCTTTTTCCGGCACAAACCCGAAACTTTCAAGATCCTCGATACCGGCTACGTTGCCACCGACCTCAAGTTTCGTAAAGCCCGATACACGGAGGGTCTTAAGAAGTTCCGTGAATTTAGCGGTCTCGAAACGCAGTGGACTTCTGAGTAGAAAATCGTGCTGCTGGTGCTGCTGTATATAATTAATGACATCGGTCACCGAATCTTTTTTCACCTCTTCGCCAGAGACCGGGGAATATGTGCGGCCCACGCGTGCGAAAAGCAATTTCAGGTAATCGTACACTTCCGTAGAGGTGCCCACTGTAGACCTTGGGTTGGATGAAATTACTTTTTGCTGTATGGCGATGGATGGCGCAAGCCCTTTGATGTCGTCGATCTTGGGTTTCTCCAGCTTGCCCAGGAACTGCCGTGCGTAGGAGCTTAGACTCTCTACATATCTGCGCTGTCCCTCGGCATAGATGGTATCGAAAGCCAGTGAAGATTTGCCGCTGCCAGAAACCCCAGTGATGACGACCAGCTTGTTTTTGGGGATCAGTACATCAATGTTCTTTAGGTTGTTCAGATGTGCGTTTTTAACGAAAATCTGTTTTTTTATATCTATTTTGCTGTCTGTTGTCATGCGTAAATTTAAAACGTACAAAATTACTGATTTTCAATCATAATTTTTTTATGAAAGTCTTGCTGATTTCAAAAAAAAATTGAATATTTGTCTCCTAAAATGTGTGAGTCATGATAAAATTCCTAAATGATCTTATTACACATTTGATGAGAAAAAGATAGAGACTATAGGTAAATGATAACAAAAGTGCAGCTATTGGCTGTACTTTTGTTATTTAGTGAGATCAGGCATTCTACTACACAGAAAATATTTATTTTTACCCCATGAAAAAAAGATTTTATCAACTGCTGGGGCTTCTGATGTTTACGGCTCTTTCCGCACAGAAAGAGCATCTTTCCAGCTTCAATACATTATCTGTTACTTATAAGTTCCATCCTAAGTTCTTCCTAAATGCCGAAGGTCAGTTGCGTGGTATCAAAGATTTTGCTTACCCTGATTACTATGAAATAAAAGGTGGGGTAGGTTACAATCTCACCAAAAACCACAAACCGTTCATTGGCATCGGGCGTTACGTGACCTATGAAGACCGACGATTAGATAAGGAAGAGTTCCGTGTATGGTTGCAGGATGTGGTAGATGTTAAAACCGGTAAATTCAAGTTTGAAAACCGTGTACGTGCGGAGAAAAGTTGGTTTTACGAACCGCAGACTGATGAAAAGTCCGACCGGATCCGTTTGCGCTACCGCCTGAACATCTCGGTCCCCTTGAATTCCGAATCTGTAAAGCCGGGCACCCTGTTTGCCAATGTGTATGATGAGGTATTCTTCGTTACTACGCAAAAACCCCTATTCGCACGCAATCGGGTATTTGGGGGCTTCGGATACCAGATTGACGAGAATTTTGGGATCGCCTCCGGCTATCTGTGGCAGCGCGAATTTGCCACTTCCGGTAATCGTAACCTGCATTTCCTCTATCTCGCGCTGAACATCACCATCGATGGATCTGATGAGAAGAATTATGAGTTCCCGGGCGCAGATTAGCCATTTTCCGGTATAAATTTTTAGACCGTTTGTTTAGCGGTTTTTACAGCCAAATCATTATATTTGTAAAAATTATTTTTTAAGATGAAGCGCGTGCGTTTCGTTTGAACATTAAAAAAACAACTTATTCCAAATGAAATTTATTGTTGCAAGTGGGGAACTACAGAAAGCGCTGGGCACGGTGAGCGGCGTGATTTCCAGCTCCCAGTCGAGGCCGATTCTTGAAAATTACCTTTTTGAAATTAAAGAAAACAACCTGACCATTACCGCTTCGGATGGCGAAACTACCTTGGTGACCTCCATCGAGGTTCGTTCGGATGATACCGGTAAATTTGCCGTTCCTGCCAAGATTTTTCAGGACTTTGTGAAGACGTATGGTGAACAGCCGCTGACACTTTCGGTAAAAGATACAGAAGATGGCAATGGCAGCATGCTGGAGATTCTTGATGAAAAAGACAACTTTGCAGTCGCCCTCGATCACGCCGAAGATTACCCTGAACTTCCGGAGTTTGATGCCTCTCAACAGGTCGTTATTTCTGCAGGCGTACTTTCCGAAGCGCTTAACAATACGCTTTTCGCAACCAGCAACGATTCGCTAAGGCCGGTGATGACTGGCATACTCTTCCAGTTCAAGGAAGATGAGACCAACTTTGTCTCTACCGACTCGCACCGTTTGGTGGTTTACAAAAGGACAGACCTTGTAAACGCAGAGCCGATGGAATTTATCATGCCTAAAAAACCTCTTTCGATCTTTAAGAACATCCTGGCCAACTCTGCTGATGAAGTGAAAATTGAGTTTAATGAAAACATGGCCAAATTCACATTCGGCAACAATATCTGGATCTGTAGATTGATCGATGGTAAATACCCCAACTACTCAGCGGTAATCCCGAAAGAAAACCCCAATGTGCTCACCATCAACCGAAGTCTATTGCTAAGCTCGATCCGTCGTGCATCTATCATGTCGAATAAATCAACCAATCAGGTGCGTTTCAGGCTGTCAGGCAACATCCTTCACCTTCATGCGGAAGATACCGAGTATGCAAACAAAGCAGATATGCAGATCCCGTGTGATTATAACGGCGAAGATATCAATATCGGGTTCAGTTCAAAATTTCTGACCGAAATGCTTTCCGTACTGGGTTCTGAAGACATCACCATGAAAATGTCGCAACCCAACAGACCAGGGATCATCGAGCCGGTGGACGGCCTGGAGGAACAGGAAAATATCCTGATGCTTTCGATGCCGGTAATCGGAATGTAAGGGACAAATGAAATATTAATTGAGGTTTGAATTTAATTCAGACCTCAATTTTTTTTAAGCCTCAAAAACACGATATTTGCAAACTTATCGGGCCATACGGCCTGTGGTTAAAACTTATATTTATCAGATGAAAATTTCAAAGAACTGGCTTCAGGATTTTATCAAAACCGATCTACGCTCAGACAAAATAGGAGAGTACCTTACCGATATTGGCCTTGAAGTGGAAGGAATAGAAAAATTTGAATCCATAAAAGGCAGTCTGCAAGGTATTGTAGTCGGTAAAGTACTGACGTGCGAACAACACCCCAACGCCGACAAACTGAAGAAAACAACCGTAGATGTAGGTGCTGGAAAAATACTGAATATCGTATGCGGCGCGCCAAACGTAGCAGCGGGGCAGGTAGTACCGGTGGCAGTAGTAGGTACGCAACTGTATTCTAAAGACGGCACCGCGTTTGAGATAAAAGCAGCCAAGATCCGTGGGGAAGTTTCGGAGGGAATGATCTGCGCGGAAGACGAAATCGGCCTCAGCGACGACCACGGAGGCATTATGATTCTGGATGAGAATCTATACGAAGTCGGTAAAGACTTCTCAATTTATTTTGATATTTCTAATGATGAAGTGTTTGAAATTGGACTTACACCCAACCGTACCGACGCCATGTCGCATTATGGCGTGGCGCGTGACCTTCATGCTTTCTTGGCGTCAAATCAGCTTAAATCCGAGTATGAAAAAGTAAGTGCAAAAACACTGGCAGCCGAGGGAGAATCTGGTTTTACCTTGGAAGTGGAAGACGCAGCACTCTGCCCGCGCTATATTGGTGCCGTGATAGAAGGTGTACACGTAGCAGAATCCCCACAGTGGTTACAGAACCGCTTGAAAGCCATCGGCCTGAAACCTTTGAACAATATTGTTGACATTACGAACTATATTCTGCATGGTTTGGGGCAACCGCTTCACGCCTTCGATGCAGATAAGATCGCAGGCAGAAAAGTAAAGGTAGGCGTAAGCGCAGCAGGTACCAAATTCACCACACTTGATGACGCAGAACGTACTTTGATCGGCGCTGAAATCATGATTAAAGATGGTGAGGACAAACCCATGTGCATTGCGGGTGTGTTTGGTGGCGCTGATTCCGGCGTGTCTGCGGTCACCGTGAATGTTTTTCTTGAAAGCGCCTACTTCGATCCTGTAGCTGTAAGAAAAGCGGCTAAGAATCATGGCCTGAATACCGATGCTTCTTTCCGTTTCGAGCGTGGCGTGGACCCGAATATCACACAGATCGCGATTACCCATGCCATTGCACTAATTGAAGACCTGGCGGGTGGAAAACTGAAAGGCAAACTGCTTGAATATTACCCACAACAGATTGATGACCATTATATTATACTTCGGTTCACTAAACTTGAGCAAATACTAGGAACAAAAATCCATAAAGAAAAGATCAAGGAAATCCTTCGTCTGCTGGATATTCAGGTACTGAATGAAATCCAGAACGGACTAGAAATTTCAGTACCCCCGTACCGTGCCGATGTTACGCGTGAAATTGATGTGATCGAGGAAATCCTGCGCATCTACGGCTATAATAAGATCGATGCTCCACAAAAGATCTCCTTCACGCCGGTAAAACTTTCGTCTGATGACCAAGACGCGCTAGAGAATTTCTGGGCCCGCACATTACAGAGCAATGGCTTTAATGAAGTGATGAACAACTCGCTGACTTCAGTGAAAGATGAAACCGATGCGGTAAAACTGCTGAATCCATTGAGTGGCGACCTTCAATACATGCGTAAATCCCTGTTGGAAGGGTTGCTTGAAAACGCGGATTACAACATCAAACGCAGAAATCAGGATATAAAATTCTTTGAGTTCGGAAAGATTTACCATAAAAAAGAAAAATATGAAGAGCGTAAACAGCTGGCCATATTGGTTTCTGGTCGTGATGTTGCGGAAAACTGGCTTCAGCCCAAATCAGTGACCAATTTCTACCATCTAAAATCATATGTAAAGGTTTTGCTGGATAGATTGGGCCTTAGTTCCGAAGAAAGATCGCTTGAAGACCCTCGTTTTGCAGATGCTTTGGAAATCACTGTAAACGGAAAAACAATCGCACGTTTAGGAAAAGTGGCGCCACAACTGCTGAAAGACGCAGATATAGAGCAGGAGTGCTATTATGCCGAAATTGAACTTGAAGTTTGCCAGAAACTGAGAACTAAAGAGGCACTGAAGTTTAAGAATATCCCGAAATTTAACAGCATCCGCCGAGATCTGGCCTTGTTGGTGGATCGTCATATCACCTATGCGGAGCTGTACGCGGCGGCACGTAAAAACCCATCAAAATTCCTTAGAAACATCAACCTGTTCGATGTGTACGAAGGTAAGAATCTGCCGGAAGGGAAAAAATCCTACGCATTGAGCTTTGAACTTCTGAATGAAGAAAAAACTCTGGAAGATAAGGACATCAGCGAAGTAATGAACGCTCTGATCAAAACTTATCAGAAAGAATTCTCTGCCGAACTTCGCTCCTAAACTTCTGATATATAAATGAAAAGCATCTCTGCATGAGGTGCTTTTTGCATATACGCACAGATTTCGATCCGTACAGCAGCGCAACATTTAATTTTATTACTTACATTTGAATAAAGAATAGATATGAAAAATATATTTTTAGCAGCATTTGCGGCTGTCGCCCTTGCTTCCTGTTCATCTTTATCAACCTCTAAAGTAGGGACAGCGCAGCCAAACATCAGTAATACCAAATGGGTACTGGCTGATGACGTTGCGGGAAAAAAGCCTACGCTGAATATCGAGTCCGCAAAAGTTACCGGCAGCGGCGGCTGTAACAACTATTTCGGTGGTGTGACCTTAGATGCTAAGGCTGGGAATTTTTCTGTTAGTAATGTAGGCGCCACCAAAATGGCCTGCCAGAACATGGAGGTAGAATCTAACTTCTTTTCAATGCTTAATCAGGCAGATAAATATGTGGTGAACGGAAATACACTGGAGCTTTACCGCGGTAATTTGCTGTTATTGAAATTCAGCCGCCAATAGTGATAAAAAAAGTATATGCCATAAAAAAAAGGAACCTTATAAAAGGTTCCTTTTTTTATTATTCAGCGTCTTCCTCCTCATCGTATTTTGCGAGCTCTTCGTCGCACCATTTGAAGGCGGCTTCCACCACTTTGGTAGCTTCATCGGCCATGGTTTCTTCATCGTCACCTTCTAGGTCATCCAGCCATTCCACTTCTTCTTCTTCAACATTCAGGATAAATCTTGGGTATTCCGTATGAACAACAAATAGGTCTTCTGGGAAATCTGAATTGTCGGCTAATAAAAACTTAGGTAATTTCATAATAATTTATTTAAACTTTTCAAAAGTAATAAAAATTTATTGAAACTTATCGGTGTCAATTTTTATTTTACTCAAAACTTTATTTGCCGTCAGCGTGGTTTCTTGCAGGGTGTCTTCCGGTTTTTCAGTAAAGGTGATGTTGGGATTTACCGTACTCAGCAGCTCCGCGATCTGGGTGGAGGAGAAGTTCGTTTCTTCACCGCGATAAAATTTTAAAGGTAAATCTTTAAGCTTTTCCTGTTCTAAAAAATTGGTTACGGCGCGGCAGTTCTCAAGAAAGTTTCCGCGATTCTGTTTTCAAGGAGTCTTCTTCGCATTATATTGCCGTAATCTTACTTTTGCAGAAACCTTTCGGCCACTTTTTCGGCTTTCTTACTTTCGCTGTAGTCGTAGAAACCTTCACCCGATTTTACACCCAGCTTTCCGGCAGTTACCATATTCACAAGAAGCGGATTGGGCGCGTATTTAGGGTTTTTAAAACCGTCGTGCATCACATTTAAAATGGCAAGACACACATCCAGACCGATGAAATCTGCCAGTTGCAGCGGACCCATCGGGTGCGCCATTCCGAGTTTCATCACCGTGTCTATTTCCTCCACGCCGGCAACACCGTTGTAGAGCGTTTCTATTGCTTCATTGATCATCGGCATAAGGATTCTGTTGGCCACAAAACCCGGATAATCATTCACTTCCACCGGAACTTTTCCTAAAGTTTTCGACATCTCATAAACCGCCGTGAAAGTTTCGGGCGAAGTAGAGTAGCCTTTGATGATTTCAACGAGCTTCATGATTGGAACGGGATTCATAAAGTGCATGCCGATCACCTTTTCCGGTCTGTTTGTTACCGAGGCGATTTTCGTGATCGAAATCGAGGAGGTATTGGTCGCGAGGATGCAGTTTTCGGGTGCCAACTCATCCATCTGCCTGAAGATCTTAAGTTTCAGATCCAGGTTTTCTGTTGCCGCTTCTACGATCAGATCGGCGGTTTGGGCTGCATCTTCAAGTTTGATGTATGTAGTGATGTTTCCTAAAGTTGCTGTCTTCTGTTCTTCGGTCAGGTTGCCTTTAGCGACAATCCGGTCGAGGTTGGTGGTAATGGTCTTCATGCCTTTTGCCAGCGCATCTTCCGAAACATCTACCAGATTTACCTTAAAGCCTGTCTGTGCAAAAGTGTGCGCGATGCCGTTTCCCATAGTACCGGCACCGATGACTACGATGTTTTTCATATAAGTTTAGTTTTTTGTATAAAGTTTACCTTCCTGCAGATAAGTTTCGCCTGCGGAAGTCTTGAATTTTGTCTTAATAAAGGTTCTGTTGCCGTCCAAACCGTTGATGAATACTGAAAAATGCAGATGCGGACCGCTTGAAAAACCTGTATTTCCGCTGTAGCCTAACAGTTGGCCTTTTAGTATGGTATCGCCTTTTTTTACTACACTGCCGCGATACTTCAGATGTGCATAATCTGCAAAAGTACCGTCGCTGTGCATGATAACAATACGGTTGTTGTACTTCGAACAGGCAGAAGAAGGGCAGCCCTGGTTGTGGGAGTCTTCTGTCTCTATCACAATCCCTGTCCGCGCGGCATGCACGGCATCACCAATCTGTAGACTGAAATCGAGGGCTAGTGCGCCACTGTGAGAGAATTTGCCGTTGTATCCCTGATAGATTCTATAAGTTTTACCCTTCGCAAACGGCAGTTCATACATATAATCCTCATCGAAAGTCTTTAATGTAACATCCCCGAAATTAAACATATTGGAGTATGAAAACTTATTCGCCGCGTTCAAGTTTATGGGTATAAGTTTCGCGATGAACATTTTCTTGGTTTGGGCGGGGATCACTACGATCTGGCCGTCCGGCAGCGTGTTCCTAAGGTTATCGAGCTTAAAGGTGAATTTGGTAGAGATCGGCATGATCTCATTATTATCGGCATACAGATAAACCTCTCTGTTCACCATTTCATGATATACCCGAAAGTCCCAGTTCTGCTGCGCGGAAACAAGGAAATTACATAATAGTAAGAAAATGAAAATTGTTTTCTTCATTAAATTTTAGTTGAATAGAGATGAATTTACTACTGAAATATTCATTAACTGATCATTCTCACGATTTCAAGCGCAACTTTCAGGGCTTCAGTGCCGTCTTCAAGTGAAACTTCTACGTTTTTGTTTTGCGTGATGGCGTCTGCAAAGCTCTCAAGTTCGTCTAAAATAGCATTATTCGGCTGAATTTTCGGATACTCAAATATAATTTGGTTGCGCTCACCTTCAGCATTCTCAATGATCATGTCAAACTCCGACGGATTTTCGGGTGCCTCTTTCATCTTAATGACTTCAGCTTTTTTCTCCAGAAAATCTACCGAAATATATGCGTCTTTCTGGAAAAACCTTGACTTTCTCATCGCTTTCATCGAAATCCGCGACGTGGTAAGATTAGCCACGCAACCGTTCTCGAACTCAATCCTTGCATTGCAGATATCGGGTGATTTCGAAACTACAGCCACACCGGACGCGTGGATTTCCTTCACTTTAGATTTAACGATAGAAAGCAGGATGTCCAGATCATGGATCATCAGATCCAAAACCACCGAAACATCGGTGCCGCGTGGGTTAAACTCCGCCAGACGGTGGATCTCAATAAACATCGGTTCTTTTATATAATCTTTAGAACCGATAAATGCGGGGTTATAACGCTCCACATGGCCAACCTGCGCTTTGATACCGAATTCGCGGCATTTGTACAGAATTTCTTCGGCCTGCTGCAGCGTTTGCGTCACCGGTTTTTCGATAAAGAAATGTTTGCGGTTTTCGATGGCCTGCAGGGCATAACTGTAATGATGTAGGGTAGGCGTTACGATGTCAATCATGTCGATTTCATTGAGAAGTTCACTGAAATTTTCGAAATATCTGTAGCCAAACTCCGCTTCTATTTTTTTGCCGTTCTCCTTATCTGCGTCGTGAAAGCCGATCAGCTCGTATTTTTCAGACTGTTTTAATAGTTTTAAATGTATTTTACCTAAATGTCCGGCACCGACTAAACCTGCTTTAATCATAGAAAATAATTTGTGTAAAGATATAAATTCAGGCGCAGATTTTTATCGCTTCGCGGTAATTTTCCGGAAGGAGGATGCGGCAGCATTCGGAAATTTGAAATCTATTCAGTAGTTTTGTGCGATGCAGGATTCGTTTTTACACAAAGGGAAAAGGAAAATGTTGGTAGAGTACCTTCAGCAGAAAATCGGCATCTCCGATCAGCGAGTTCTACAGGCCATCAACCAGGTGCCGCGCCATCTGTTCCTTGAAAGTATTTTTGAAGATTTTGCTTATGAGGACCGCGCCTTTCCGATCCTTGCGAAACAAACCATTTCTCACCCTTCTACGGTAGCGGAACAAACTGAATTACTTGAACTTAAGGAGCAGGATAAAGTGCTGGAAATAGGTACAGGTTGCGGATATCAGACCGCCGTGCTGGTCGCGATGAATGCGATGGTATATACGGTGGAAAGGCAGAAAGACCTCCATGATTTTGCGTATAAGAAACTTCGGGAACTGCATTACTGGCCAAAATTCCAGAGTTTCGGTGACGGGTTTGCCGGCTTACCGACGTTTGCCCCTTTCGATAAGATCCTCGTGACATGCGGTGCGGAGATCTTGCCTACAGAACTTCTGCATCAGCTTAAAATCGGTGGCAAGATGGTGATTCCTTTGGGTAAGACCGATGAGCAGATCCTTACACGCTTCACGAAACGTTCAGAAAAAGAATTCGAAAAAGAAGAGTTCGGTGCCTATAAATTCGTGCCGATGCTGAACAGCCGCAACTGATCTTTTAACTTTTCAGCGCCTGAAATACTTGTCTATAAATTCGATTATTAAGAATATTGAGTGTATTTTTGCAACTATTTGAAATTTATTAAATCTTCGATAGTTTCTTAAAAATGAAAAAACTACAGAGTATTCTTATCTCCACGCGTACCATGGCAGTGCTGCTGCTTGTTTACTCGGTCGCGATGGCTTACGCCACTTTTGTTGAAAATGATTACGGTACCCCCACCGCCAAAGCGCTCATCTATGAGGCCAAATGGTTTGAAGCCGTAATGTTGTTGCTGATCCTGAACTTTATCGGAAACATCTCCCGATACCGCCTTTGGAAGAGAGACAAACTGCCGGTATTGGTCTTTCACCTCTCGTTTATACTCATCTTCCTTGGGGGCGCCATTACACGCTATATCAGTTACGAAGGCATCATGCATATCCGCGAAGGCGAAACCTCCAACGAAGTAATAACAGACAAAAACTTCTTTAAGATACAGATCGAAGAAAACGGCGATGTACTGAATTATCAGGACGTACCACACATGATGATCCCCGACGCCGCACGCGAGAACATCTTTGCCAAACTTGTGGCAAAATCCTTCAAGGCAGGTTACGATTATCATGGCAAACAGATTAACGTGAAGCAGCTGAAATACCTGCAACGCAAGAAAGACAGCCTGGTGGCGAACCCGAACGGTACCGAATATCTGCACATTGTCTCCACAGGGCAGTCCGGACGAGAGAATATCTATATTAAGAATGGCGAGTCCAAATCCATCAACGGCATGCTGGTATCATTCAACAGGCCAATCGAGGGCGCGGTTGAATTCAGTAACACTGGCGGAAACCTGATGATCAAAACACCGGTGGAGGCAGAGTATATGACGATGGCCACACAGGCGACCGGAACCACAAAGAAAGAAGAATATCAACCACTGGTACTGCGAAGCCTGTACACTATCAACGACCTTAAACTTGTAGTGCCTGAAGGCTTGGTGAAAGGAAACCTGATGGCTTATGAAGGCGATAAAAAGAAAGACAAAGACGTCTCCGACCAACTGACTGTTGAAGTGCAGGGACCGAAATCGAAAGTGGTAGTGGATCTGCCGGTAGAAAAAGGAAATCCAAACGCTTTCAAACAGATTACCCTTGATGGGATGAATATCATCTTAGGTTTCGGACCAAAAGTATATAACACGCCTTTTTCGCTTAAACTCGATGATTTCGTGATGGAAACGTACCCCGGAAGTTCTTCGCCAAGTGCCTACGAAAGCCATGTACAGATTATTGATGAAGGCAAGCAGCGACCTTACAAAATTTATATGAACAATGTACTTAACCACGGTGGATACCGTTTCTTTCAGGCAAGCTTCGATCCGGACCGTCAGGGCACCGTACTTTCCGTAAACCATGATTTTTGGGGAACTTTGATCACCTATATCGGTTATTTCTTCCTCTTTGCGGGTATGTTTGTAATTTTCTTCTGGAAAGGAACCCATTTCTGGAAACTGAATAAGATGCTGAAAGATGTAAACCGCAAAAGATTAGCCTCTGTAATCTTGCTTTTACTTACGCTAAACCTTCAGGCACAAAAGATTGAAACCCATGGTACTGACGATGGCAGCGGAACGACCACCCATTCTGCAAACGACGGGCATAACCACGGTGACGCAGATTTGCTGTTGGAAGAACCCGCTCCAAAGAAAACCCAAAACTCCTTAGCCCTAAGGTCGCCTCGCCCCATAACGGCTGATGAGATCATCGCACGTAATACCATTAGCCGCGAACACGCGGATAAGTTTGCCTATCTGCTTGTACAGAACTACGAAGGCCGAATCGTACCGATGAATACCCAGGCGCTGGATGTTTTAAGGAAACTGTACAAAAGGGATGCTTTCCGTGGAACAGATGGCAAATATCTTACGGCTAACCAGTGGTTTCTTTCAATCAATACCGATACCGCCAGCTGGACGATGGTGCCCATCATCAAAGTAGGTACAAAAGGTGGCGAGGAGCTGAAGAAAAAAACCAAAGCAAACGAAGAAGGCTATACCACGCTGATGTCGCTTTTCCCGGCTGATGCACAGGGGAATCTGCACTATGTATTGGAGCAGGATTATCAGGAAGCTTTCCGTAAGAAACCCGCTGAACAGTCTAATTACGATAAAGAGGTAATCGCGGTGAACGACCGTGTGCAGGCTTTTAATGAATTCTTCAGCGGACAGTTTATGCGGATTGTACCGGTACAGAATGACCCTAATAATACCTGGCATTCTTGGTTAGACCAAAATTTTGAACCAGATATGGAATCACAGAAAGTGATGGGCCCGTATTTCTCCGAAGTATTATCAGCACAAAAATCCGGAAACTGGAGCAAGGCGGATGCTGAACTTAAAAAACTTTCAGACTATCAGCAGACCTGGGGTAAGAACGTAGTGCCCGCCAAATCTAAAGTAGATCTTGAAGTTTTCATGAATAAGGTAAACATCAACTTCCACCTGTTGATCTTTTACACCATCATCGGAGGTTTGTTGCTGGTTCTTGGCTTTATAGAACTCTTCAAGCCGAGCAAGATTCTCAATAAAGTCATTAAAGGATTAATACTGGTCGGGCTTGTAGGTTATTTCTTCCAGTTCCTTGGGCTTGTGGCTCGCTGGTACATCTCCGGGCATGCCCCTTGGAGTAACGGCTACGAGGCGATTATCTTTATCTCGTGGGTGGGGATCAGTGCCGGTTTGATGCTCTACCGAAATTCTAACGCGCTTATTCCAGCGGCAGGTTTTATGGTAGCAGTAATCATGATGGGCTTTGCCCATGGTGGTTCCGCGCTCGATCCGCAGATTACCCCGCTTGTTCCGGTTTTAAAGTCTTACTGGCTGATCATTCACGTAGCGATTATTACGGCCAGTTACGGTTTCTTTGGTCTTTCGATGGTGATTGCAGTTATTGTGTTGATGTTTTACATTTTCGCAGGCAAAAGGATCTATAAAGTACATACAGATACTACGATTAAGGAACTTACAATCGTATCTGAAATGTCACTGACTATCGGGCTTTACGCCTTGGTAGTTGGTACTTTCCTTGGTGGTATCTGGGCCAATGAATCCTGGGGACGTTACTGGAGTTGGGACCCTAAGGAAACATGGGCATTCATCTCCGTAATCATCTATTCATTTGTGCTTCACATGAGGTTGGTACCGGGACTTCGGGGCAGATGGCCGTTCCACGTAGCTACACTCTTCGCCATCTGTACGATTGTAATGACATACTTTGGGGTGAATTATTACCTGAGTGGGCTTCACTCGTACGCAGCGGGTGATCCGGTGCCTGTACCGGCTTGGGTGTATATTGGCCTTGCCTTTATGTTCATCGTTTCAGCCGCGTCTTATTACAGACTGAAGAATTTACAGAAATAATTAACTAAAGAAATCCCGGGACGAACTTCCGGGATTTTTTTGTGAAAATGGCGTGCAGATTGCTGAATAAATTATCATTAGATTTGTACATATTTTTTAGTAAAAACATCAGATAACTTTATCATCATTTGAATACTTATCTTACGATTCTAGGGTTCAATTCAGCAATTCCCACCGTGAATTCCTCGCCTACTGCGCAGTTCCTTGAAATGGAAGAGCGCAGCTTTCTTATCGACTGTGGGGAAGGTACACAGGTGCAATTAAGAAAAGCCAAAGCCCGATTTTCGCGGATCAACCATATCTTTATCTCGCATCTTCATGGGGACCACTGTTTTGGCTTGCCCGGCCTTATCGCATCGTTCCGGCTGCTTGGTCGGGAAACGCCGTTGCACATCTATGGGCCCAAAGGTATTCAGGAAATGTTAGAAACCATTTTCAGGATCACCGAGACACAACGTGGCTTCGAGCTGGTCTACCATGAGCTTGAAGGCAAAACCTCGCAGAAGATTTTTGAAGATAAAAGGGTAGAAGTATATACAATTCCGCTAAACCACCGTATTTACTGTAATGGCTATCTCTTCCGGGAAAAACCCCGCGAACGCCATTTAAATATGAAAGAAATCGTAAAGTATCCTGAGATACAGACCTGCGATTACCATAACATCAAATCGGGGAAAGATTTTACCCTAAGTGACGGATATGTCCTGAAAAATGAACTGTTAACCACGGATCCTGCAAAGCCGGTTTCCTATGCCTTTTGTAGTGATACCCGCTATCGGGAATCTATCATTCCAATAATTAAAGATGTGGATGTGCTTTATCATGAATCAACTTTCTTGCACGATCTGAAAGAAATGGCCGATTATACCGGACACAGCACCGCACTGGAAGCAGCCAGAATTGCTAGGAAAGCCAATGCGGGGAAGCTTATCTTAGGACATTTCTCGAACAGATATCATGATTTGCAGGTGTTTACCGATGAAGCCCGACAGGTCTTCCCAAATACTTTTCTACCCAAAGCCTTAGAACCCATTAAAATTGGGTGACTCACCAAAGAAACCGTATGAATTTCAGTGAAATGAAAACTTTTCTTGATGAAAAGGCCGACTTGTACAACCAGCCAGAATTTATTGAGAACGATCCGATACAGATTCCGCACCGTTTCAGTCTCAGGCAGGATATTGAGATCACCGGTTTTCTGACCGCCACCATTTCCTGGGGAAACCGAAAGTCTATCATCCGCAGTGCCGAGAAAATCCTAGAGATTATGGAGCAGTCACCATATCAGTTCATCCGGGATGTCTCGGAAAAAGAGTTGTTGCAACTTGTGCAGAAACCCATACACCGGACATTCAATGGTGCAGACCTCGCAGAGTTTTTCCGCAATCTACAACGCGTGTATAACACGACAGACAGCCTGGAATCTTTGTTTCAGCTACAGCACGGGGAAGAAGATTTCTATCATGCCCTGGAGCGTTTCCGTACAGCATTTCTTGGCCCACAAGCACACCGGTGTCATAAGCACGTAAGTTCTACCTATAAAAATTCTGCAGCGAAAAGACTCATGATGTACCTGCGCTGGATGGTGCGTAAAGATCGCCGAGGTGTAGATTTCGGCTTGTGGGAACAGACAAGTCCTGCCGCGCTTTCTGTTCCGTTGGATGTACATACAGGGAATATCTCACGAAAACTCGGACTCATACGGCGCACCCAAAATGACTGGAAGACGGTTGTGGAGATGGATGCGGTATTACGCAAATTCGATCCCTCAGATCCAGCAAAATATGACTTTGCCCTGTTCGGGTTGGGTGTCTCGAAGGATTTTTAACTAAATTCGCACAAATCTTTAACTCATGGGAAGACAAGAGGAGCGCGAACGCAAAATACAGTTCTTAGAGAAAATCACCGACGGAATTATGTGGTGGATTGGCAGCATTCCCTCGCTCATCGTACATTCTCTGGTCTTCCTGACTGCTTTTTTACTGCCTGTTTTCGGGGTGGTGACCGTGGATAAAATGTTACTTGTGCTTACCACTGTACTGTCGCTGGAAGCGATTTACCTTGCCATATTCATTCAGATGTCCGTAAACCGCAGTCAGGTACATATCGATGATATCCGTGAAGATATTGAGGAAATTCAGGATGATATCGAGGAAATCAGCGAGGACATCGAAGAGATTAGTGAGGATATCGATGATATTCAGGAAGATATCGAAGACATTGCTGAAGACGAGGATGAGGAAGACCACAGCGAGCGCGCTAAGAATGTAATGCTGAAAAGCAATGTTTCATCCAACAAGAACGACATCAAGGCCCTCCGGGAAGTGATTGAGAGATTACAAACCGAGCTTGAGGGTTTAAAAAACGAAAACGACAGCCTGCGCGATAATCCAGAAGTCCGTTAGGCGTTTTTCCATTCGTTGGTAAACGAAATGAAATCAGCCACCGAAAGCTCTTCCGCACGTTTGTCAAGAAAAGGATGATTTTGTAATGCTTCTGGTATCATCAGCGTCTTTAAGGCGTTTGAAAGTTTTTTCCGGCGCTGGTTAAAACCCGCCTTCACGATCTGTTTAAACAGGATTTCATTGCCTGCCAAGCCCTCCTTGGGATTCCTAATAAGCTTAATAACGCCCGATTTTACCTTTGGGGGCGGGTTGAACACATTTTCATGCACGGTGAAAAGATATTCTACATCATACAGCGCCTGCACTAGTACAGATAAAATCCCATAATCCTTGGTACGCGGCACAGCAGCGGTACGTTCGGCCACTTCTTTCTGAAACATGCCTACCATTTCTGGGATCTGGTCGTAATAATCAATGATTTTAAATAAAATCTGCGACGAGATATTGTACGGGAAGTTACCGATCACGGCTACCTGGTCACCAAAAAACTCGGCGATATTCATTTTAAGGAAATCACCGGTAAAATGTTTTCCCGTAAGTTTCGGGTAGTGGTCTTTAAGGTACGCTACAGATTCTTGGTCGATCTCCGCCACGTAAACCTCAGGTTCCTTTTCAAGCAGATATTTGGTGAGAACGCCCATGCCAGGGCCAACCTCCAACACGTTACCGAATCCGGTTTGGCTTAGACTGTCAACGATTTTTCTGGCAATATTTTCATCGGTCAGGAAATGCTGGCCTAAATGTTTTTTAGCTCTTACGCTCATCACAGGGTAATTTTAAGGAAGAAAAAGCCTTTGATAACGCCTGCTGTTAAGTTTTTTTTAACAGCTATTTTCTCCGGTTTGGCCGCAAATTACGGAAGTTTTTTTCTATTTTAGCAGAAATTTTTTAATTAATGGCTAAGACTGCGGAAGATTTTAACAAGAGACGCCTGCGCTCCAGCAACATTACGGTGGTCGTAAGTATTGCATTGGTTTTGTTTCTGCTTGGGTTAATGGGACTTATATTGATTAACGCCCAGAAATACTCCGATTATATTAAAGAGCAATTGGTGGTTAATGCTTATTTTGATGAAAATTTTGACGCGAAGGATTCTGTGAAAACGGTAAAACGTGAGGAAGAAGCTTTCAAGAAAATCCAGGCATTGCAACCCGTGAAACGTGCGACCTATATTTCCCGTGAAATGGCTGCCGCGGAAGCTAAGAAAAGTATGGGCATTGAAAGCAGCGCGCTTTTCGAGGAAAATATTTTCCCCTCTTCAGTAGAAATTGCCCTGAAGCCTGAATATGTGGACCCCACAAGAATTGAAGACGCGATCAAACAGATTGAAGCTACACCAGGGATTGTGGATGTTAAAAACAACAGTACACTGATGGTGGAAGTGTATAATAACCTGAACAACATCTTGAAATGGATCTTAGGGTTTTCGATCCTGTTTTTAGTGTTAGCAGTGGTATTGATTAACAATTCGATCAGGCTGAAGATTTTTTCTAAAAGATTCATTATCAAGACCATGCAGTTGGTGGGTGCCAAACGAAGGTTCATTTTAAAACCGTTTGTGAAAGAAGCCATTGTCCTCGGTGTCATTGGTGCGGTGCTCGGTTTGGCCGTACTTTTCGGTGCATGGTATTACTTCATTACGCAGATTGGGACTCCTTTTGCGCAGGATAATGATAAACTGATTATTTTGGTCGTGTGCATATTTGTACTTGGTGTGCTTATAACAGTCTTAAGTACCATATTTGCGACTTGGCGTTTCCTTCGTTCCAATGTAGATGACCTTTATTACTCCTAAAGATGGCAAAAAAATATAAAAGTTTTTCCGCTGATACCATTGGCCAGAAAACGTCCGCTCAACCAGAAAATACCTTCTACTTCGGCCCGCAAAACTATAGGCTGATGTTGGTAGGTCTTGCATTTATCATCATAGGATTTCTGCTGATGATGGGCGCGGACGCCAACACCGTCGATGGGAAATATGACCCAAATGCTTGGAACGAAGATATCTTTTCAATCCGCAGGATACGCATCGCTCCGTTATTAGTCATCACAGGGTTTGTAATAGAAGTATATGCGATCCTGAAAAGAAATAGATAGATCGTAACATCATCACACGGCTTTGTCAGAGTTTTATTCGCATACAATATAACTTTGACAAAGTTTTTTTAATGATAAAACATTCATAAAATAAATGGACTTAATCAAGGCAATCATCATTGCAATCATCGAAGGGCTTACCGAATACCTGCCTGTGTCTTCCACAGCTCACATGATTTTTACGAGTTCGGTTTTCGGCATTCAGGAAGATGAATTTGTAAAGATGTTTCAGGTATCTATTCAGTTTGGGGCCATTTTAGCAGTGGTATTCCTTTACTGGAAGAAATTCTTTGATTTTAAGAACTTCAGTTTTTATCTAAAGCTAGCGATAGCGGTAATTCCGGCACTCGTACTCGGTAAACTCTTCGATGATAAAATCGAAGCGGTGCTTGGTGACCCAGTTCCCATTGCGGTGGTGCTGATTATTGGTGGTATCGTATTACTGTTCATCGATAAGCTCTTCACCATAAATACCATTGTGGACGAGAAAGATGTGTCTTATAAAAGTGCGCTCATCATTGGTTTTTGGCAGTGTCTCGCAATGATGCCAGGCACAAGTAGAAGTGCCGCCTCGATTATCGGTGGTATGCAGCAGAAACTCACCCGAAAGGCCGCGGCAGAGTTTTCTTTCTTCCTGGCCGTACCTACCATGCTGGCCGTAACAGTATATTCCATCTTTGTAAAAGACTGGGACTACAAAGGTGTAGAGCAAAAAGGATTTGAAATGCTGATGCAAGGCGATAACCTAATGTTGTTTTTAGTCGGAAATATCGTCGCATTCGTGGTTGCGGTAATCGCGATTAAATTTTTCATCGGTGTCCTCACCAAATATGGTTTCAAACCTTGGGGCTGGTACCGTATTATCGTAGGCATTGTATTGCTGGTTTATTTCACGCAGTTTGCGTAGGAAAGGTGGTTCAGGATAATTATTTGGGCAGCTGTTTCCGCCCTCCGTTCCCGCTTTTTTCTTTTATTGGCGGCGCTGCGCAGCCGCCGCCAATAAAAGAAAAAGAGCTCCACTCAGGTCGGGCTGCGACGCCCGCACCTTCTTAACTTTAGCATATCATCATGACAGATCAGGATTTTCTCGAAGGACAGATTTTATTACTCGACAAACCACTCGACTGGACGAGCTTTCAGGCAGTGAATAAACTCAAATATAAACTCAAGAGAGAATTCAATCTTCCGAAAAAGTTTAAAATCGGTCATGCCGGGACATTGGATCCGCGTGCAACGGGGCTCTTGATCGTCTGCACCGGAAAGTTCACCAAAAAAATCCCTGAGATCCAGGATGCGCCGAAAGAATATTTCACAGAAATAAAGATCGGCGTGCAAACCGAATCTTATGACACCGAGAAACCCGAAATCCTGCATCAGGATTACACACATATTACTGAAGGATTCATCTGCAAAACTTTAAATAAATTTACAGGCGAAATCGAACAGAAACCACCGGTATTCTCAGCTATTAAAATTGATGGGAAACGTGCTTACGACTTAGCCCGAAAAGGCCAGGAAGTGGAGATGAAATCTCGCAAGACTACCATACATTATATCGATAACATCGAGATTGATTTGCCTTTCGTACGATTTACAGTAGGTTGTTCAAAAGGGACGTATATACGAAGCCTCGCGCACGACATCGGGCAGGAACTCGGTGTTGGTGCGTATCTTACGAACTTAAGAAGAACCAAGATCGGTGATTATGCTGTAGGAAACGCCCGTACAGAATATCTTCAGGATGACTTTCGGTTCAGCAATCATTAATTATTTAAAATATTTCAGTGGAAACACGTATCAATAAATATCTCAGTGAGACCGGTTACTGCTCGCGCCGTGAAGCCGACCGTCTGCTGGAGCAGGGAAGGATCACCGTGAATGGGAAAGTGCCGGAAATGGGGACCAAAGTGTCCGATCAGGATGACATCCTGGTAGATGGGCAATCTATCCGTAAAACCCAGGAAGATCACGTATATATCGCGCTCAATAAGCCAGTGGGTATTGTTTGCACGACAGATACCAAACGTGAACGTGATAACATCGTTGATTTTGTAAAGCACCCGAAAAGGATTTTCCCCATCGGCCGGCTCGATAAGCCCAGCGAAGGCCTTATTTTACTGACTTCAGATGGTGACATCGTGAACAAGATATTGCGGGCTCGCAACAACCACGAGAAAGAGTATATTGTGCGTGTTGACAAGCCCATCACACCGCAGTTCCTGCATAAAGTGCGCAACGGAATCCCTATCTTAGGGACAGTGACCAACAAATGTGAAGTAGAACAAATCGATACGCTATCGTTCCGGATCATCCTTACACAAGGGCTTAACCGCCAGATCCGCCGTATGTGCGAATATCTTGGTTACGAAGTGAAGAAGCTGAAACGCATCCGCATCATGAACATCAAACTGGATTTGCCAGTGGGCAAATGGCGCAACCTTACCATGGCTGAAATGACAGAATTGATTTCGTTACTGGAAGATTCAGAAAAAACGGTGGATTAAATTCCACCGTTTTTCTTTTTATGCTAAATTTCTACATTCAGTTTCTCAATCTTCTTGCGGTTTCCTACCACCCACACGATGTCATCTAGTTGTAGGATCTCGGAAGATTCCGGATTTAAAATCCGTTCATCACCGCGCCGAATAGCGATCACAAGACCGTCGGTTTTATCACGTATTCCGGATTCGCGGATCGTAAGACCTTTTTTCTTTGAATGATGGTTGATCAGTATTTTACCGAGTTTGATGTGGTTGATGTTTTCTTCCTCCACTATTTCTTCGCTGTCGAACACCGGTTTAAATACCTGGAACTGGTCATCTGTCGCGATAATTCCCACGCGGTCGTAGGGCATCAGTACCTGATTGCGGTCGGGTGTGTGTATGAGTTTCTTGCCTCTTTTAATATATCCGATATTGATGCCGTATTGCTCGCGCCACTGTAATTCTACCAATGTTTTTCCTACGTATTCAGCGAGTGGTTTTACCTCAAGCTCTACAATGTGTACATCCCAAGCGGCCAGATTCTGCGTTACTTCAGAGTTGCCGGCCAGTCTTGTCATGGCTTCCTTTTGGGTGTTGACGGTGCGGTCATTCAGGTTGGTGATAAATCTTTTCTCGATTCTGTCATAAAATTTATTGATCCTTTTAGAAAAAATAAAGATAAGCACCACTGCCACAGGTATGGTGATGAAAAATGATATGGTAGTTGAGGCGAATCTATCGAGGAAGAACCCAAGGATGGCGATGCCCAGAACGATACGGAAGATTTCAAGAATAAGCAGTGGCCCGCGGTTATATTTCGTTTTGGTCCAAAGTTCTTTGTAAGCGCCGGAGCTTGGTCTCTTCACCATTAAGGCCCATAAAAAAGGCAGGATAAACAGCACGGGGAGCGCATTCCCGATGATGTTTTTAATATCGTTGCTGTCTAACGTTTCATTAATAGCCGGAATCAGAAACCGTGAAAACATCAGGTAGATGGCTAGGATGATGATTCCGTTGATGACAATGATGCGTGCATAATTCTTCAGGATGTTCTTCCAGGCAGATTCGGCCTGAATATTCTGGGTGTTGGAGGAGTATTGGTTGATCCTTGCAATATATTTCGGTGGGATCACCTTGACCAACCATTGATAGAACGGCTCTGAAAATTTGATTAAATAAGGTGTGGTGAATGTGGTGATGGCCGAAACCCCTACCGCTACAGGAAACAGAAAATCTGAGATGACCCCCAATGACAATCCTAAAGTAGCCACGATGAAGGCAAATTCGCCGATCTGCGCCATACTCATCCCGACCTGCACCGACTGTTTCAGCGGTTGCCCCGAAATAACTGCCCCAAGTGCGGAACTGAACATCTTTCCGAAAAGGGTAAGCAAAGTTACAATGAAAATTGGCCATGCATACGTAATCATCGCGCTATAATCAATCATCATCCCGACTGACACGAAAAATACTGCAGCAAAGAGGTCTTTAACCGATTTCAGCGTGTGTTCTACCTTTTCAGCCATGGTAGTTTCTGCAATGATCGATCCCATGACAAATGCGCCCAACTCTGCGGAGAAACCTACATTTACAGCGATAAGCACCATGCCGAGACATAAACCAATAGATAATACCAGTAAGATTTCATCATCCACCAGATTTTTAATTTTTTTGAGCAGTGTAGGGACCAGAAAAATCCCCAAAAGAAACCACAGGATAAGGAAAAACAGCAATTTGCCTACTGTAAACAGGATCTGTGTACCCTCAAATTCCTTGGTGACCGCAATGGTGGAGAGTAATACCATAAGAAGAATCACCACGATATCTTCCACCACCAGCACGCCGAAAACAGTCTTGGCGAAGTTCTTGGTCTTCACCCCAAGTTCATCAAATGCGCGGATAATGATGGTCGTAGATGAGCTGGCGAGCATCCCCCCAAGAAACAGACTGTCCATGGTGCTCCAACCGAGCATCTTACCGGTATAATAACCGGCGATCGTAATAAATATAATCTCCGTAAATGCTGTAATAGAGGCCGATCCGCCGACATTCATCAGTTTTTTAAAGCTGAATTCGAGTCCCAGGCTGAACAGCAGAAATATGACCCCGATTTCGGCCAGTGTCTTGATGTTGGCACTGTCGACCACCGACGGAAAGATGTTCAGATTGGGGCTCACCAGGAAACCGGCGATGATGTAACCCAAAACCAGTGGCTGTTTTATACGCCGAAAAATCAGTACCACAAATGCAGCGACAATTAGTATTAAAGCTAAATCCTCTATCAATTTTGGTAGGTGTCCCATTGGTGAAAATCTTGGTTTTCCCAAAAATAAGGAAATGCATCAGTTTTTCAAAGGATTTATTTTTTAAAGTTTTGAGCCGCTTTAGATGTTGGTTTTCCACTATTAGACATCGAACTGCTACCTTTAAGAAGCACGTTTGGATTTAGACTCTTCGATGACGCATAAATCTACATCATTGATGGTTAGACTTCAATTTGGGTATTATAGAATGCTGCCGCAAATTTAGCTTACATAAAAGATTGAAACTTGTTCCAACACATTTTTATTTAAAGCAGGGGAGTCAACCTTATTTGCAAATTGAGTGTTTGAGAAAAAATCAATTATTTAGATTACTGACTGTATAATTCTCATGGATTTCCATGAGTTTTTACTATGTTTGTATTATTGTTAAACAAACCTAATTTTTATTTTCTATGAGAAAAACTTTATTAACGAGCGTATGTATTGCTTTGATGAGTTTAAGCGTACAGGCACAAACAAAAATTTCATTCGAAGCTTCTGAAGGCTACAATCTGGGCGATATCAATGGCCAACAAGGCTGGACTTATTGGGGCGAAACAATCGATCCGAATACCGGTATGGTAACCACAGCTTCATCTACCGACGGCAGTAGATCCCTCCATTTCATCAGCAATGAGTATGAAGAGGTGGCCGGTGTAGAGAAAACCGTAACCGCATTTGATAAAACACAATTCTCTTTCGATTTCAAGTTCGATGGTTTGATGGGATCTGACTATACCATGGCAGTTTGGGATACAGATTATGAGCCTGTTGCGGCTTTCCGTGTTAATTATATGGATGGTAACGTAAGCATCTTAAATGCAGAGACGCTTGAAGATACTACACTTAATCTTACGCCGAACACCTGGTATAACTTCAAGATGGTAGTTGACATGACCGCCAGAACGACACAGTATTTTGTGAATAATGTGTCTTACGGTATAAAAGCGGTTTCTGCACCAGTAACAGGATTTAATGTCATAGATTTCTACTACGATGATTATGGTACCGGTTTTACTGTAGATAACATAAAAATCGAGGATGCTGCCAATTTATCTACAAAAGCAGTAGCAACTGCCGATAACTTCTACGTTTACCCTAACCCTACCGCAGATTTTGTACAGATAAAAACAGATGGTAAGATCAACAGTGTAGAAGTTTTCGACCTTTCCGGTAAACTAGTTTTGAAGGACGCTTCAGGAAACAGCCAGATCAACCTGAGTGGTCTGAAG
Organism: Chryseobacterium sp. 6424; assembly: GCF_003692615.1. NCBI lineage: Bacteria > Pseudomonadati > Bacteroidota > Flavobacteriia > Flavobacteriales > Weeksellaceae > Chryseobacterium > Chryseobacterium sp. 6424. The sequence continues at coordinate 1,500,494 of NZ_CP023540.1, read as the reverse complement.
GCTGGTGGATACCTTCTGCAGGCTAATACCTCTAAAGGAATCCTGACGAAAAAGATCATGAAGAAATAATCTCCTTATCGATCATAAAAAAGGGCTTCAGAATTTCTGAAGCCCTTTTTTTGTGTGTTTACTTAAAGGATTAATAATGTCCTTTCTCAATAAAGTGCGCCGCGATTTTTTCTGTCAACGCGATGATGTTCGGCTGGTTGGCGTACTTCGTGAAGCGGCGCAGACCGGATAGCATCATACGCTGCTCATCGCCTTCTGCGAATGAAATGATACCTTCTTTGGCAGCCGAAATGGTTTTTTCTACCGCTTTGTAAAGGTTCAGCTGTGCCATCGCAACTTCCACAGCGTCTGCGCTGAAATGTTTTTCAGCTCTCAGCACCGCCGATTCTGCCATGTAAATCTGGTTCAGAATTTCAGATGCGTTGAGGAGTAAATGTTGCTGTTTCTCAATTTCCATCATATATTTCTGAAGCGCAGCGCCGGAAACCATTAAAAATACCTTCTTAAGGTTGGCGATCACCGCTTTTTCTTCGCTGAGAAGTTCAGAATAATCCGGCACATCGAAGGACGGGATGCCCATCAGTTCTTTCCCCACAGCCATCGCAGGGCCCATCAGGTCAAGCTGACCTTTGAAGGCACGCTTGATCAGCATTCCCACAGATAGAAGTCGGTTGATTTCATTTGTTCCTTCGTAGATCCTGCCAATTCGCGCGTCACGCCACGCCGCTTCCATCGGTGCATCTTCCGAGAAGCCCATTCCGCCGTAGATCTGCAAACCTTCGTCCGCGGTGTGCTGCGTAAGATCAGACACGAAAACTTTAAGGATAGACGCTTCCACAGCGAATTCTTCCACACCTTTCAGCTCAGCTTCCTGGTGATTCATGCCGCCCGCTACCAGCTCATCGATCTTATTCTGGATATCTTTTGCCGCACGGTAAGATCCCGCTTCTGATACGAAAACTCCGGTTGCCATCTCTGCGATTTTCTTGCGTACCGCGCCGAAAGACGAAATCGGTACCTGGAACTGCTTTCTTTCATTCGCGTATTTTATCGCGTTGCCCAAGATTCTTCTTTGACCATCGAGGTTGGCCGCCGCGAGTTTGATTCTTCCTACATTCAGGGCGTTCAGCGCGATCTTGAAACCATTGTTTCTTTCTCCCAGAAGATTTTCCACCGGTACTTTCATGTCATTGAAGAAAACCTGGCGGGTAGAGGAGGAGCGGATGCCCAGCTTGTGCTCTTCTTCGCCGAAGGAAAGCCCTTCGGTACCTTCTCTTTCCACGATGAAGCCTGTGATGTTTTTATCATCATCAATCTTAGCGAAGACGATGAAGATTTCGGCAAAACCGGCGTTCGAAATCCACATTTTCTGTCCGTTGATGATGTAGTGTTTGCCGTCTTCAGAAAGTTTTGCTTTGGTCTTGCCGGAGTTCGCGTCGGAACCTGCATCAGGTTCTGTAAGACAGTACGCACCGAATTTTTGGCCGGTCGCCAAGTCGGGCAGGTATTTCTGTTTCTGCTCTTCGGTTCCGTAAAGCAGGATTGGCAGCGTGCCGATACCGGTGTGCGCGCCGTAAGCCGTGGCCAAAGATCCGTTCGCTCCCGACACAATGTCGCAGGCCAGCATGGTAGAGACGAAGCCCATCCCCAGGCCGCCATATTCCTCGGGTACCGCGATGCCCAGCAAGCCGAGTTCGCCGAGCTGGCGCATTTTTTCTTCGGTAAGGGCGTAATCTTTTTTCTCGAATCTTTCGTTGTGTGGAATCACTTCTCTGTCGATGAATTCACGCGCGGAATCGCGCAGCATTTTTTGCTCTTCAGATAGATCTTCTAAAGTAAAAATGTTCTGTGCGGACGTTTCAGTGATCAGGAAATCGCCGCCGATTAGGGTTTTTGTGGTTGTATCGCTCATAGCTTTTTGTTGTATTTATGTACAATGTACTAAGTACAATGTACCTGGGGTTGATTAGAAATTTGTTAAGTTGTCATCGTACTTTGTACATTATACATTGTACATTTTACATTGTACAGTTATAATAATTCAAAAATACTTGCTGCGCCCTGGCCCGTTCCTACGCACATGGTGACCATGCCGTATTTGCTGCCGCGCCGTTTCATTTCGTCGAGAAGCTGTACCGTAAGTTTGGTGCCCGTGCAACCCAGCGGGTGACCGAGGGCGATGGCGCCACCGTTTACGTTCAGGATTTCTTTATTCATACCGAGTTCGTTGATGATCGCCACTGACTGCGAAGCGAAAGCTTCGTTCATTTCGATAAGGTCGATGTCTTTAAGCTCGAGCCCAGCCTGTTTCAAAGCTTTCGGGATGGCGTAAAGCGGACCCATACCCATAATTCTTGGTTCCAGACCAGCCGCGGCATAAGAAACCAAACGTGCTTCCGGTTCCAAACCGAGTTCCTTCACCATGTCTTCGCTCATCACGATCACGAAGGCGGCACCGTCGCTCATCTGCGAGGAGTTACCTGCGGTTACGCTTCCGCCGTTTGCAAAAACCGGACGAAGCTTGGCCAAACCTTCCATACTCGTGTCTTTTCGTGGGCCTTCATCTACCGCAAAATCGAATTTTTTGGTCTGTATCTTCTGGTTTTCATCCAGGAAGTTGTATTCCACCGGAATTGGCACGATCTGGTTGGCAAATCTGCCTTCTTCAATGGCTTTCAAAGCCTTTTGATGAGATTCGTATGCGAACTGATCCTGCGCTTCGCGCGAAACTTTGTATTCATTGGCCACCGCTTCTGCCGTGTAGCCCATTCCCCAGTAATAGTCGGGATTTGATTTTGCGATGTCGGTTTCCGGCACAGGTTTGTAGCCACCCATCGGGATATAACTCATCGATTCGGTACCGCCGGCAATGATGCAATCTGCCATACCAGCCTGAATTTTCGCGGAAGCGATGGCGATGGCTTCCGAACCCGAAGCGCAGTAGCGGTTCACGGTCACGCCCGGAACTTTGTCGGTCTGAAGACCCATGAGGGAAATAAGACGCGCTACGTTAAGACCCTGTTCGGCCTCCGGCATCGCGTTCCCGACGATAAGGTCATCGATTCTGTTCTTATCAAGTTGTGGTACGTCAGCCATCAGTTTTTCGATCACCGTGGCCGCCATCACATCGGGGCGCGTGAAGCGCAGGGAGCCTTTCGGCGCTTTTCCGACTGCGGTTCTGTAACCTTTTATGATATATGCTTGTTTCATTTTTTTTGTTTTAGATTTTAGAAATGAGAGGTTAGAAGTTAGAGCCTAACCATTCATTAAACTAGTTTTGAATTTGTAAATCATCTTTTGAATTTCCATTAAAACATTTAATAAAGGCTGAATTTCTTCCTCGCTTTTGAAATTTAATTCAACTAATAAAAGCAATTGAGTTTCTAATTCATAGCTAGAACCATTTGCAATACCTAAAAATTGATAAAATTCTTTAGGATTATTTCTTCCAGCTCCTTCAGCGATATTAGAAGGGATTGAAACAGCACATCTTCTAATTTGCGAGATTAACCCATAGGTCTCTTTAGTCGTTATATTTTCAGTCAATAAATAAATATTTTTAACTAAAGCTATCGACTTTTGCCAAATAAGTAAATCCCGTAATCTGTGTGTTTTCATCTAACTTCTAATTCCTAATGTCTAACTTCTAATTACGAAGCGGCTTTCCCTTCTGCAGCATGTGCTGAATTCGTTCAAGGGTTTTTCTTTCGCCGCAGAGTTGCAGGAAGGTTTCCCGTTCAAGGTTCAGCAGGTACTGTTCGGTAACTTGGGTAGGTTCTGATAGATTACCGCCAACCATCACGTAGCCGAGTTTGTCAGCGATTTTCTTGTCGTGTTCGGAGATGTAATTTCCGGCGAGCATCTGGTCGGTTCCTACGTAGAACATTCCGAGCGCATCTTTACCTAAAACAGTCACTTTCTGCTCGATAGGCTGCGTGTAACCGTGTTCGGCAAGTGAAAGCGCGAGCATTTTGGCAGTTTTGATCTGTCGGTTTTTATCAACCACTACCAGATCTTTATGTTGCTCCAGAATTCCCATATCGTAAGCTTCATAAGCGGAAGTCGCCACTTTGCCCATTGCGATATTCATGAAAGCATCGCGCAAACGGTTGGTTTTCACGTCATCTTTGGTGAATTCGCGCGAAGTTCTTAAAGTAAGTTCCTTCGTACCGCCACCTCCGGGAATAACGCCCACACCGGTTTCTACGAGGCCGATATAGGTTTCCGCGGCGGCAACCACGCGGTCCGCATGCATCGTCATTTCGCAGCCACCGCCAAGGGTCATGCCGTGTGGGGCTACCACCACCGGAATGGACGAATAACGCACGCGCATCATTGATTTCTGGAAATAAGCGATCGCCATATTCAGGTCGTCCCAATCCTGCTCGATGGCCATCATCAGGATCATTGCGAGATTAGCTCCGACAGAGAAATTCGCGCCCTGATTTCCGATGACAAGACCGTCATATTCCTTTTCAGCGAGGTCGATAGCGCGGTTCAGACCGTCCAGAACTTCGCCGCCAAGTGAATTCATTTTTGAGCGGATCTCGAAATTGATGATTCCGTCACCCAAATCCTGAATCGCAGCACCCGAATTGCTCCAAAGTGTTTTGTCTTTTCTGATATTATCGAGGATAATGAAAGCGTCCTGCCCTGGAATGTTTTCGTAAGATGATTTGTTTTGGTCGAAGAAAATTTTATGGCCCTGCTCGTTTACTTTATAGAAAGATTCCACGTTTTTCACCCAGTCTGAAACTTCGTAACCGGCTTCTGTAGCGAGTTCGATACCTGTCTGAACGCCAATGGCATCCCAGATTTCAAACGGACCGTTTTCCCAGCCGAAACCGGCGCGCATCGCATCGTCAATTTTGTAAACTTCATCCGAAATTTCAGGCACTTTGTGCGAAACATACGCGAAAAGCGCCCCGAAAGATTTCCGGTAAAGCTCGCCAGCCTTGTCCTTACCACCGATCAATACCTTAAAACGGTCAATCGGTTTGTCGATATTTTTAGTAAGTTCTAGCGTCGGGAAGTTGCTTTTTTCCTGAAGTTCGTACTCCATCGTGTCGAGATTCAGGCCATGAATCTCAGATTTTCCTTCGGCATTTTTAATTTTTTTGTAAAAACCCTGTTGCGTTTTCGAACCTAACCATTTGTTATCCACCATTTTCTGGATATACTCGGGAAGTTTGAAAACATCATTGGAATTTGAAGCTTCCACACCGCTTGCGCTGATGCCGTTTGCTACCATCACCAATGTATCAAGTCCCACCACATCGGCAGTTCTGAAGGTTGCGGATTTCGGGCGCCCGATCACCGGACCGGTCAGTTTATCAATATCCGTTACCGAAAGTCCCAGATCCTTCACCGAATGCAAAAGGTTCATCATCGAAAAGACCCCGATTCTGTTGGCGATAAATGCCGGAGTATCTTTGGCTAAAACAGTCGTCTTTCCAAGCATTTTTGCGCCGTAATCCATGTAGAACTGGGCGATTTCAGGATTGGTATCTTTAGTAGGAATCACCTCCAGAAGCGGCAGGTAACGCACCGGATTGAAGAAGTGCGTACCGGCGAAATGCTTCCTGAAATCATCGCTGCGACCTTCTACCAGCATGTTGATCGGAATTCCGGACGTGTTGGAAGAGACTAAAGTTCCGGGTTTTCTGAACTGCTCGATTTTTTCGTAAACCGATTTTTTAATATCGAGTCTTTCTACGACTACTTCGATGATCCAATCTGTATTTTTGATTTTCGGAAGGTCATCGTCGAAGTTTCCGACTTTAATCCTGTCCGCGAATTTCGGCGAGTAGAGGAGTGCCGGGCTGGCTTTTTTAAGTTTCTCGAAATTTTCAGAAGCAATTCTGTTACGTACCGCCTTGTCGTCTTTGGTAAGACCTTTTTTCTGTTCCGTTTCGTTCAGTTCAAAAGGGACGATATCGAGCAGCGAAACCTCCACCCCAATATTGGCGAAGTGCGCGGCGATACCGGAACCCATAATTCCTGAACCGAGAACCGTGACATGTTTGATTCGTCTTTTCATTCTTTTTCTATTTTTTAATATTTAATTCGTTGGCAATCTGTAATATATCCGACATTACTTCTTTGAATACCTGAAGTTTGTCCGGAGCGATTTTTTCGGCTACCGCCCTGTTGAAATTCACCACAGCTTCTTTAGATAAGTTACGGCTGTTCAGGCCTTTATCAGTCAGTTTGATGATAACTTCGCGCTTATCTGTAGAAGTCTTTTCCTTATAAATATATCCGTTGTCTTCGAGAAGTTTGATGATTCTAGTCAACGAAGTAGGCTCGATCGCCATTTTGGGACCCAGATTAGTGCTTCGGGTGCCTTCTTTTGGGTCAATTTTAAGGAGGGTGAGTGCCTGTACCGCAGTAGCATCGTGATCTTGGGCGAGGTCTGAGTACATCTTGGATACAGCCAGCCAGGTAGATTTTAATACAAGATCAATATTCTCTACCTTTTCAACAGTTTTTGTTTCCATAATTTTCTTTCAATCTTTATACTCAAATATAACAAAAAATTACTATGCATGCATAGTAATTATGGTGTATTGTCTATGTGTTTGATTATCAGCGTTATAAATGATATGATTTGCATAAGAGAAATAGTTCTTATGCATTTAAAAACATTAAAATGTGCTGATTTATAGGTGTTTTGACAGAATATTTGAAATATCTGTAAAGGATGTGCATTTATAATGAATCTCTGAAGATTCTATTTCCCAAATATTACTGTGAAAAGTGAATTTAAGGTCAGATAAGTTTTTTTTGAAGTTTTTCTGAAGGAAAGAATAGAGCATTTCCTTCTCCATTTCAGGGGCTGAGATATGTGGTGGAACAAAGGCGTCATCCATCTGGAAAAGTCGTCCATTGAGCAGTTCGTTGTGTTTTAACAAGATTTCTTCGGCAATTCCTGTTTCAAGATTTTTGTTGTGTATGATCCAAATTTTATCTGCAAATTCCTTCGCCAGCCGCCAGTCATGACTTGAAAATAAGATGAGCTTGTTGTGTGTTTTCGCAAGGGACCGTAGAAGTTTCAGGATGTTTATTTTGTTTTCTTCGTCCAAATGCGTGGTTGGCTCATCAAGGATGATCATTGGCGAGTTTTGAGCTAAGGCTCTCCCAATGAAGGTTTTCTGTAGATTTCCGTCTGAAAGTTGCTGCAGGCTGAAATTTTTATACTGTTGAAGATTCAGATCATGAATCAACCGTTCCACTTCATCATCATCCTCTTTTGTAAGTTCGAAGTAATACGGGTAGTGTAGATATTTCCCCAGCGACACCAGATCTTTCACTGTATAATTGGCCGGAATTTGTGCCTTTGAGAATACCATCGCGATCTGTGCTGCGATTTGCTTGGACGAGAGGGTTTTCAGTAAGCTATTTTTTAGGTAAATTTCACCTTTTAATAAAGGGATTTGGTTGAGGATGCTCTTTAGCAGCGTTGTTTTCCCGACACCATTGTTACCAATCAATAAGCACACTTCGCCCAGTGCCAGCGAAGTATTTGCCTTACTTATTAAAGCTTCCTTATGACCGAAAGTAGTATCCTTAAGTTCCAGAAACATATCAATGGCTTGTTTTACTGTGGTTTAACATCATGGTAAGGATCACGGGGATGCCAAATAAAGACGTAATCACGTTCAATGGGAATTGTGAAACCTCTGAAATAACTGAAAATACCTCCATTACCAACACTCCTAAAATCATGTTTAAAATCCATTGATGCCAAAGTTTGGACGGATTGTAAATCATTCTACAGAAATGAGGCACCACAATCCCGATAAAGAGAATAGGTCCTAAAAAAGCGGTAACAGAAGCAGAAAGCACAGATGAAGCAATGATAACCAGATATTTAAGTAAAGTAAGATTCACCCCGACACTCTGCGCATAGCTGTTGCCTAATGCGCTGCCAATCAATGGTTTAATAGTTTTGAAACTTAGCAGTAAACCAACAAGCACCATGATGGCCAAGACGGTGATTTGGTTACCAGAAACCTGATTATTGGCGCCAAAACTCCACAACACATAATTCTTAAGATCCTGATTATCCGCATAGAACTGCAATACCGAAACAATGGCGCCAGCCAAGGCTGAAATCAGGAACCCAAAGATAATAAGGAAAGATTTATCTGCGAAGCGATTCGAGAAGGCGATAAGTACCAGCATCAGCACCAGCGCGCCTGCGATGGCAGTGATACTGATGAAGCTGTTCTGCAAAAACATCGGTAAGGAGAGGTCTTTAGAGAAGAAAATATAGAAAGCCACGCTGAGGCTGGCTGCAGATGTAATACCCAGCACAGATGGACCGGCAAGTGGGTTCTGAAAATACTCCTGCAACAGAAACCCAGAGGTAGGAATGGCCAGACCTGCCAACATAACAGCCAAAATACGGTGGATACGCAACTCGGCAATCTGCGAATTTTGTGATGCTGAGGAAAAGAAATCAGCTACTGAAAGTGTTAAAAAACCAGTATTCAAATTCACAAAAACAGCTGCAAGGACCGCCACAACTAAAAAAAAGCAAATCGTTCTGAACCGAATACGCATTGTTTCCAGCTAATGTTGTTGGGTTATTTACCGAAAGAATTTATTTTACTGCTCAGCATTTCTTTACTCATCATTCCGATGGTTTCATCGGTTTTATCGCCTTTGCGCATGAAGGTAAACGGGATGGAACCGCCGTCCCACTGCTTGAAATTCGCTGGGAAGAACTCTGGTGTCAAAGTTTCTGGGTTTATAAGCACCGTATTTTCCGACATTTGATGCGCTTCAACAAACTCTTTCACCTTGGTGGGCCAGTCCTCTTTCACGTCTAAACCTACAAAGGTAAATTTCACTGGCTGTGATTTAGTTTCCTGCATTTTCTCTCTGAAATGAGGGATTTCACGAACGCACGGGCCACACCAAGTTGCAAAAAAGTTGGTGATATATAAAGTGTCATTGTCTTTTTTCGCAAGCATTTCCGACATCTCCTTTACATTAAGTTCTACTTGCTGATAAGGGATGATGTCCGGTGCCTCAGTTTGGGTAATTGTAGCTGTATCAGTTGCAGAGATTTCGTTGGTTTCGGTAAGGCTGTTTTCTTTTTTACAGGCGGTTAATGCTGCAAAAGTCATCATACCGAGGAATATTTTTTTCATTTTATTTTTACTATTTTTGAAACAATAATGTTATGGAAAAACTAGTACCTAGAGCGAACCAGGCAGCCTTTCATCGGCTAAAATTAACGAAAAAGCAGCTACTGACCAAAAACACTTTCGCGTTTGAATTTGAGGTTCCGCAGGAATTGAAACCAAATTTCAGGTTTGACGCCGGGCAATATGTAACGCTCAGATATGCATCGAAAGGACAGGTAGTTCAGAATGATTTTTCAATGACTTCTGCGCCGCATGAAGAGAATATCGCGTTAGGAATAAAGATTGGCTCGGATGAAAGTTCTACCAAGGACCTTTATTATGATGTTGAGACTGGGGATTATGTAGAGGTTTCTGAGCCGCAGGGACGTTTCACCCTGATCTCAAAGCCCCACGAGTTCCGTACAATACTCGGATTTGCTGGTGGTATTGGCATTACCCCGCTCATCAGTCATTTCAAACATATCCTGCACCAAGAACCGCGCACGCGTCTTTTCCTGTTTTACGGCAATAGAAAGTCAGAGGAAATCGCATTTAAACAAGACCTCGATGCACTGGTTGATAAATACGGTGACCGGCTGCAGATTTATTATTTCTTCTCGCGCGAAGAGGCTGGCGACCACCTTTTCCAGGGCCGGTTGGATGAGAAAAAACTGCACCTGATCATTAATCAAATTCTTCATCTCGATGATACTGATGAAGAATCTACCATTTGGGATGCCGTGGATGAAGTGCTGATTTGTGGTAAAGGTGAAATGATAAAATCTTTGGCGAATGCCTGCTATAACAATGGGATCCCGAAGAAGAATATTCATTTTGAACTGTTTCAGGAGTATAATGAGGATATTTATCCGGTGGAAAAACAATTTCCGGTGATTGAAAACATTGCTGTCGAATTTCAACTGTTCAATAATACCTACGTCACCCAGTTGCCAAATAACCGTACCAAATTGTTGCAGCAGTTGCTCATACAGGATTTCCCGGTTCCGTATTCTTGCAAATCGGGCATCTGCGGAAGTTGTGTCTGTACTTTAGAGGAAGGTGAAGTTGAACTTCTAGATAATGAATATCTTACGGAGAAAGAAGAGAAATCGGGGCAGATCCTGGCGTGTATGTCGGTTGTCCTGAGTGATAAAATTAAAGTAAATTTTGATGTGATATAAAGCGCAAAAGTAAATTTGAAGAAAATACTCGACATATTTAAGTTTTTTTTCATTCTGATAGAATGCGGTGTACTACTGATGATTTTGGCCAATATCTGGGTATTTGCGCTTACCAATGGCCGTACGTTCACCAAAATATCAAAGATTCCACCGCGAGAAACCGCCTTGGTGCTGGGTACTTCACCACGTATGAAATCGGGCGTATCCAATCCTTATTTTACTGCCCGGATGGATGCTACCGCTTTGCTTTATCACCACGGTAAAATCAAGAAGATAATCGTCAGCGGCGAAAAAAGTCCTGGTTATGATGAACCTTTCGCGATGAAGAATTACCTTGTCTATCAGGAAGGCGTGCCTGAAAACATCATTACCGAAGACCCTAAGGGCTTCAAGACGCAGGCAAGCATCAATAACTGTAAAAATGTCTTCAAACAGAATGATGTGATTATCGTATCACAGGGTTTCCACAACCTTCGGGCGCTGTTTTATGCAAGGAACAACCAGATGAACGCGCTGGGCTTTGATGCGCAGGATGTGCTGGCAAACCGCAGTTATTACAGAAACCAGTCGCGCGAATTCTTGGCGCGTGTGCTGGCCGTTGTTTATTACATTTTCGGTATCGAACGAAAGAGCAGCATGCCATAAAATTTATTAAAATGCGGCACCGGACGTCCCAAAAACTGCCGCTAAATCTTATCTTTGCAAAAATTATAAATTATGCTCGTAATCGGAATTGCCGGCGGAACAGGATCAGGAAAAACCACTGTCGTAAATAAAATCCTGCAACAACTTAATGCAGAAGGGGTAAATGTACTTTCTCAGGACAATTATTATCATGATAATCCCCAACTTACATTGGCCGAGCGGGAAGTCCTTAATTACGATCATCCGAAATCTATTGATTTCGACCTGCTGATAAAGCATGTGAAAGCCCTGAAAACCGGCGAAACCATCGAACAGCCCATCTATTCCTTCGTTACACATTCGCGTACGGGCGACCATGTACTCATCGAACCGAAAAATGTACTGATCGTAGAAGGGATTTTGGTGCTTACCAATGCTGAATTACTGAAAGAATTTAACCTCAAAGTATTTGTACACGCAGATTCTGATGAGCGTTTGATCCGCAGAATCCGTAGGGATACACAAGAGCGCGGCCGCGACCTACAGGAGGTGTTGCACCGTTACCAAACCACGCTTAAGCCTATGCATCAGGAATTTATAGAGCCTTCAAAGAATGAAGCAGACCTTATTGTCCCGAACATGAAGCAAAATACTGTCGCCATTGATTTTCTGTCAACCGTTATCAATAACACGCTGAAAAAGTCCCACGTGTCATGAGTGAACTCATCAAAGATATAAAGCCAAAAACCCGTGCCTTCCGCCTGTTCCAGAAGTATATGCTCAATAAATATTTCATAACGGTGGCACTTTTTATGGTGTGGATGACTTTCTTTGACAGCAATTCGTTCCTGGTCATCAACGAAATGAACGGCGAGATCAGCAAATACGAGAAACAACTGGCGTATTATAAAGAAGAATATCAAAAAAACGATGAGTTCTACAAAAAACTGATGAACGACAAGCAGGAAAAAGAAAAATACGCCCGCGAAAACTACTTTATGAAAAAACCGAATGAAGAAATCTTTATTCTGGTGGTTGACAGCACACAATTGAAAAAAACACCTTAATATGTTTGGTAAAACTTCACTTCAAGATTGGGAAAAACTCGTACAGCAACAGCTGAGAACAGAGGATATTTATTCGGTGCTCAGTAAAGAGAATCTCGAAGGGATTTCCGTAAAACCTTATTATGACTCGGTAAAACAGCCTTTACCTACACTCCCGAGGATTGAAGAATCTACCCAACTGGTCGCGCCTTATCTGCCGGAATCCGAAGAAGGGATTTTCGCCTACCTGCTTGATGAGAATGTGGAGAACCTTACCGATAAATCTTTGTTTATCAACAATAAAGACCTTGCCGAACATGTGGCGGTACAGGATGAGAACCTTTATTTTTCACTCGTTAATATTTTTTCTGAAGACGAAACCGGCGAACTGAATGAGCAATTAGGCAAGGAACTTTTGGCTAAATCTTTTGAAAGGAATATTTGCGTTGACGTTTCTCTACATCAAAATGCAGGGGCGTCTATGGTGCAGCAACTCGCGTTTGCGCTGGGCAAAGCAAAAGAAGTAGCCGAAACATTCGGACCGGAAGTGTTCAGCAAACTTATTTTCCGTTTTGCCATCGGTACAGATTATTTTCTTGAAATCGGTAAGATTCGCGCTTTTAAACTCCTGTTCCGGCAGCTTACCGCAGAATATGGGTTGAATGAGTGGCCATATATTTTTGCAGAAACCACCCAGCGCAATAAAGCTGTACACGATCCTGAAAACAACCTGATCCGTTCCACCATTGAGCTTTCCGCTGCCATGATTGGTGGTGCAGACGCGGTTTTCAGTCACCCATACGACCTATCGGCTAACAACGTTTCTTCACAGGAAATTTCTTTCAAGCAGCAGATTGTTTTAGCGTATGAAAGCATCATCAATGTCTTCGATGATGCTGGTAACGGCAGTTACTATATCGAAGAGGTTACGCGCCAACTGGCAGAGAATGCATGGCAACTTTTCCTTCAGATGGAGGAGGAGGGTGGTTATTTGCAACTCCTCAAAACCTTTAAAATACAGCACATGGTTTACGAGCAATCTGTCCGCGCACAACAGTGGGTTGAGGAAGGTAAAACCAAACTGATCGGCGTCAATCTGTATCCGCAACTGAAAAAAACAAGAAACGTGGAAGATTTGTATGATAGGAACCTCATCAAACCGGTACGCCTTTCTGAAATGTTCGAATAATGGGTTATGAAAATATTAGATACTGATATTCAGGCTTATATCAATGCAAATCTTCATGTGGATTTGCATTCTTTGTTATTGAAGAAATCCCCTTTTCCGGACGTGCCGATGTCGCAGATTGTACAGCAGATCAAAGGCAAGAAAATAGCGCAGAAGAAATTTAGTTTTCTACTCAAAGAAGGGATAATATTCCCGCCTCATCTGAATTTGGAACAGGCTTCGTCGCAGGTCACCGCTGAATATAAAGCGCAGTTGTTACAAGGGCAGAGTTTTGTGGATCTGACCTCAGGTTTTGGGATTGACGCATATTTCCTGTCGCAAAGATTTTCTTCGGTGACTTTGGTCGAAAGAAATCATGAACTTCTCGGAATTGTAAAACACAACTGGGATATACTAAACCGAAAAGCCAATTTCATACATAATGAACTGGAGGATTTTTTAAAAGAAAACACACAGACTTACGATGTAGTCTATCTGGATCCGGCGCGGCGCGGCAACGATGACCGCAAGAAATTTCTTTTGGAAGACCTTTCGCCAAATATCCTTGAAATACAGTCGCAATTACATCAATGCGGGCAGTTGATCATGGTTAAACTTTCTCCGCTGATTGATGTTTCCTACCTTCTCTCGGTGCTTCAAGACATCTCTGAAGTACATATCATTGCGGTCCGTAACGAAGTGAAAGAGCTTCTGGTGATTATAAGACCGCGGTTGAAAGTTGATGGCATCAGCATCACAGCTATCAACCTAGCGAGTGGCGAGCCGGCATTCAATTTTCAGTACGGCGAAGAGCAGATTGCCATTGCTGAATATTCATCACCGCTGAAATACCTTTATATCCCCAACAATGCGATATTGAAATCCGGCGCATTCAATTTAATCGCAAAACGTTTCAAACTGAAAAAACTACATCCGAACACCCATTTTTACACATCAGAAATGTTAGTTAATGAGTTTCCTGGTCGCGTACTTGAAGTGGCGGCAATTGATGCAAAGGAGCTGCGCAAAGGTGAACGCTACAACATTATTTCGCGCAACCATCCGCTTACGCCAGAGCAGATCAAGCGTAAATATAAAATTACCGATGGCGGAAATGCGTACCTCATTTTCACTCAAACCATAGACGGAAAAAAAATAATTTTAAAATCTACAGGATATTGAGGCGATATTTTTGTGGAAAATCGTAATATTTATTACTTTTGAGGCATCAAAAATTCTATATGAGAAAAATATTTTTAGGTTTAGTAACTGCAGGACTGGTCTTAAGTTGCCAGAAAGTTCAGGAAGGCTCGAACAAATCCATCATGAGGTTAGATCATTCTAAAACCGGAGATATGGGTTTACCTTATGACCCCGCAGCTCAGAATGGTGAGCGGGTTCACAGCGCTGCCTCTACCACATCCAAAAGTGCATTTGCCACAGACTCTATCCGTACAGCCCCAATCGAGGAGGTAAAGGTTTCTGCGGACAGCACCAAGAGCGCCGCAGCTTCTCACTAAGCCCATCACATAAAAATACCAGATGTCTTGCTAATGCAGGACATTTTTTTTATTTTTACAAGATATCTTCGTTTAAAATCAAACAACATAAAATGCAAGAAACCCTCAATTACATCCATGAAAATAAGCAGCGTTTCGTAGATGAACTTTTTGGTCTGCTGAGAATTGCTTCTATTTCTGCCGACCCTGCGTACAAAGACCAGGTACTGAAATGTGCTGATGAAGTCGCCACACACCTCCGTAATGCCGGTGCGGATGCCGTGGAAGTTTGCCAGACCGAAGGTTATCCTATCGTGTACGGTGAAAAAATGCTGGATCCTAACCTGCCAACAGTGCTTGTTTATGGTCATTATGATGTGCAACCACCAGATCCTTTGGATTTATGGAAGAAGCCGCCTTTTGAACCTTATATTGAAAAAACCGACCTCCATCCTGATGGTGCCATCTTCGCGAGGGGTTCCGCTGATGACAAAGGACAGTTTTTCATGCATGTGAAAGCATTTGAGGCCATGATGAAAACAAATTCGTTGCCCTGCAATGTCAAGTTTTTAATCGAAGGTGAAGAAGAAGTAGGATCGAAAAGCCTTGAAGCATTCGTAAAACAGCATACCGAGAAGTTAAGCTGCGATACCATCCTTATCTCCGATACGCACATTTACTCTAACGAGCAGCCAACAGTAACTACCGGGCTGCGTGGCCTAAGCTATGTGGAGGTAGAGGTGGAAGGCCCGAACCGCGATCTACATTCAGGCTTGTACGGCGGCGCTGTGCCAAATCCCATCCATGTACTGTCAAGGATGATTGCTAAACTGATTGACGAAGACGGTCACATCACCATCGATGTTTTTATGATAATGTAGAAGTAGTTTCTGCAGAAGACCGCGCTGAAATGAATAAACTTAAGGACAATCCTGAAAGCTTCAAGCAGTCTATCGGCTTGAGCGGCGTGGAAGGTGAGAAAGATTACACTACTTTAGAGCGTACATCCATTCGTCCTACGCTGGATTGCAACGGAATCTGGGGCGGTTATACAGGTGAAGGCGCCAAGACGGTGATCCCAAGCAAGGCTTTCGCCAAGATTTCAATGCGACTGGTACCGTACCAGACACCGGAAGAAATTACTGAAAAATTCACCAGGTATTTCGAGAAAATCGCGCCGGATAATGTAAAAGTGACTGTTCGTCCGCATCATGGGGGTATGCCTTATGTGCTTCCAAGCGATACGAAAGAATTTGCGGCGGCTAAAAAAGCCATGGAAACTGCCTTTGGAAAAGAGGTGCTGCCATATAGAAGCGGCGGTTCCATCCCAATCACGGCGATGTTCGAGAAAGTGTTGGGTGCAAAATCTGTTCTGATGGGCTTTGGTTTGGATTCTGATGCCATACATTCCCCGAACGAGCATTACGGACTTTACAATTTCTATAAAGGCATTGAAAGCATACCGTTATTTTTTGAAAACTATGCAAAATCTTAAAGCTGATTTGTTGTAACCGGTACAAATCTATTTAATTAATTTTATAAGACGCCTCAGGAATGGGGCGTTTTTATTATCTTTAAACACAAAAAATAATTATATGCATACAGATAAAGTTGCCTACATTACAGGTGGTACCAAAGGTATCGGGTACGGGATAGCAGAAGTACTGTTGCGTGCAGGCATTAAAGTAGCAGTTTCCGGAAGAAAACTGGAAGACGCGGAAGCCGCTGCACGACAACTATCTTCTGATGAAAGCAAAGTGCTTGGCCTTGCATCGGATGTCAGAAACTTCGAAGACGAAGTAAAAGCGGTACAATCCATACAGGATAAATTTGGCCGGTTAGATTTTGTTATCGCTAATGCTGGCCTAGGGATCTTCAAACCCGTGGATGAAATGTCTACAGATGACTGGCAGGCGATGATCGACACCAATCTTACCGGGATCTTTCATACGCTGAAAGCCTCGGTAGAAGAATTAAAGAAAACCGAAGGCTATTACATTTCCATTGCAAGTCTTGCGGGAACCAATTTCTTCGAAAAAGGCGCAGGTTATAATGCTTCCAAGTTCGGGGCGGTAGGCTTTACACAGGCCGCCATGATCGACCTTAGAAAATACAACATCTAAGTATCGACCATCATGCCTGGCTCGGTATCCACGCATTTTAACGGCAATGAGCCTTCAGAGAAAGATGCCTGGAAGATTCAGCCGGAAGACGTGGGTGAGCTTATCCTTAATATCTTTAATATGAATCCGCGAACGTTACCAAGCAAAATTGAGATTCGTCCTTCAAAACCTAACGGTTAAATTATGTAACAAATATTAAAAGCAGCATGATTACTATGCATGCATAATATATATTTATTAATTTAGCAAAAACATCATTCATAAAATCATTAAAGATCAAACAAAAACAAATCAAAGCATGAAAATATTAGTTTGCATCAGTAGTGTACCCGATACTACATCTAAAATTAACTTTACAGCAGATAAGTCTGCGCTGGACAAAAACGGAATACAGTGGGTTATCAACCCGCTTGATGAGTTCGCTTTAACCAAAGCAGTTAAACTTCAGGAATCTGGTGCTACTGTAACCGTCTTGAACATCGGTGACGCCACTACAGAACCCGTAATCCGTAAGGCATTAGCCATCGGTGCCAATGAAGGTATCCGTGTAAATACCGAGCCTAAGGACAGCTATTCTGTGGCCAAGGAAATCGCAAATGTTGCCCAAAACGGTGGTTACGACCTTATCTTGTGCGGAAAAGAATCGCTGGATTATAACGGCGGTGCCGTACCGGGGATGGTGGCGCAATTGCTTGGTCAGCCTTTTGTAAATGCCTGTGTAGGACTGGAGGTGAATGGGACTGAAGCTACCGCAGTACGCGAGATTGAAGGTGGGAAAGAGACGATTTCTGTTAAACTTCCGGCCGTTATCGCTGGTCAGAAAGGTCTGGTAGATGAAAAGGATCTCATCATCCCGAACATGCGCGGCATCATGTCGGCACGTACCAAACCTTTACAGATTCAGGAAGCTGCAGGCGCAAACGTAAAAGTAGAAGGCGTGTCCTTTGATGCGGTGCCACCAAGGGCAGCCGTAAAAATGGTAAGTCCGGACAATCTGGATGAACTGGTTCGTTTACTACATGAAGAGGCTAAAGTTATCTAATTTAATCAAATCCAAAAAATACAGAAATGGCAATATTCGTATATGCAGAAAATATAAACGGTATTTATAAGAAAGCAGCTTTTGAAGCGGTGTCTTACGCCAAAGCGGTTGCGCAGGCAGCAGGCGATACGGTAACCGCAATCACAGTGAACCCAACGGATGCTTCCGACTTACTTTATAAATATGGTGCAGACCAGGTTATACACATTAAAGATGACGGACTGAAAAACTTCAGTGCAAAAGCTTACGCGCAGGCATTAAATGAAGTGGCAAACGGTGAAATCATCGTTTTCCCGCACACCACAGATGCGTCTTCCGTGGCGCCGATGTTAGCCGTGATGAAAGACTATTCACTGATTACCAATGTGTTGGAAGTTCCTGAAAGCACCTCGCCTTTCCAGGTGAAGAGAAAAGCCTTTTCAGGTAAAGGATTTATGCATGCAAAAGCAACGGCCGCCGGTGTTATCCTGACTGTTTCTCAAAATGCATTTGGCGTAAAAGAAAATCCTGCTTCCGGGACTGAAGAAGTTAAAAACCTCACCATTGCAAATGAAGATACAAAAGTGCTTTCGCATGAGCAAAGCTCAGGAAAACTAGATCTGAAAGAAGCTGAAGTAGTCGTTTCTGCCGGAAGAGGAATGAAAGGGCCCGAAAACTGGGGAATGATCGAGGAACTGGCGAACGTATTGGGTGGGGCCACAGCCTGTTCGAAGCCTGTATCTGATATCGGTTGGCGCCCACACGCTGAACACGTAGGGCAAACTGGTAAAGCCATCGCACCGAATTTGTACATTGCAGTAGGTATTTCAGGCGCCATTCAGCATTTAGCGGGCGTTAATTCATCCAAGACTATTGTAGTTATCAACAGCGATGCGGAAGCTCCTTTCTACAAATCTGCGGATTATGGAGTGGTAGGTGATGCTTTCCAAATCATCCCAGAACTGACCAAGAAAATCAAAGCGATTAAAGGATAATAATTAAGTTTTAAATCAGTAAAAGGAAGCGTTGGTAAATCCAGCGCTTCTTTTTGCATTATAATTTTACTTTCTTAATGAATTTAATGAACTAAGAATCTTCTTTATTTGAAGTGAAAGCAGCATCATCTGCGTAAAGACGCTGTAAACTGCCTTCAATTTTCTTCAGTAAATATTGATGTGCTGTAGCAACTTAGGGTTTATCCAAATCCGTGTCCCAAAACTTCAATAAAAACTCTTCACAAATCGTTTTTAATAATGATTTTTTGCAGGATTGCCTTTAAAAATAAATGCAAATCTAAAAAATCAATTATATTTGTATCCATGGATTACCAAAGACTTACCATACGCGGAATTTCTTACAGCCAAACCCAATCTGGAGCCTACGCGCTGCTGCTGGAGCACGAAGAATCGAATGTGAAATTACCCGTAGTTATAGGGAACTATGAAGCACAGGCCATCTCTCTGGGGCTGGAGAAAGACATACATCCGCCGCGCCCGCTTACCCACGACCTTTTTACCAAATTTGTAGTGTCTGCCAACTTTTCTTTAGTATCAGTCATTATTTATCAGATAGTTGACGGCGTATTTTTTTCAAACCTGAATTTCAAAAATAATATTACCGCTGAAGAACTTATCTTAGACGCCCGAACTTCTGACGCGGTAGCCATGGCCGTTCGCTTTAACGCACCTATCTATACGACTCCGCAAGTCCTCAGCGAAGCCGGCATTTTGCTTGAACTTGAAGAGCCCACTGCGGAAGAAAATTTCGACAACGCCGCTAATGAAGGCGACCTGACCTCTTTACCGATGGAAGATCTGCAAAAACTACTGGAAGACGCCGTGAAGGAAGAGGATTTCGATGCTGCTATGGAAATACAGAACGAAATAAAGCGCAGAAACAAGAAGATTGAATAACTTTATACCTAAACTATGAATTTGAAATTACGTCTTACGATCCTCAGTTTTCTGCAGTTTTTCGTATGGGGCGCGTGGCTTACCACTTTGGGAACTTATGGCTTTGCTTATAAACAATGGAGCGGGGCAGAGTTTGGCGCTGTGTTCTCTACCCTTGGGATTGCATCGGTTTTTATGCCCGCACTTATGGGCATCATCGCGGATAAATGGATAAACGCGGAGAAACTGTACGGTACCCTGCACATCCTCTACGGCACAACGCTTTTCCTGCTGGCCAAAACTAACGATCCCACTACCTTCTTCTGGATTCTATTAGTTGGGATGTGTTTTTATATGCCGACACTGGCACTGTCGAACTCTATTTCATATAAATTACTTAAAGACAGTGATTATGATGTGGTAAAAGTGTTTCCGCCGATTAGGGTTTGGGGAACAATAGGCTTTATTGTGGCCATGTGGTGCACCAATATTTTCAGTGATGAGCAGTCATTCTCACAGTTTGGGATTAGTTTCGGACAATCCGTAGCTGATTTATTCGGCAATTCACTGAATGCCAACCAGTTCTACTTTGCCGGAATGTTTGCGATAGGTTTAGGGATCTTCTCTTTCTTCCTCCCGAAATGCCCACCACCAAAACTCATCAGTAAAGATGCGACACTTTCCCAGAAACTGGGCCTTGACGCGTTTAAACTGTTTAAGCAGAAGAAAATGGCACTTTTCTTCATCTTCTCGATGCTATTAGGTGCGGCGCTGCAACTGACCAACATGTATGGTGATACCTTCTTGAAAGATTTTGGGACTATAGAAGCTTTTAAAGACTCGGCGGTGGTACAGTACTCGACTATGATTATTTCTATATCGCAGATTTCAGAGACACTGTTTATATTGGCTATCCCGTTTTTCCTGTATAAATTCGGCATCAAGAAAGTGATGTTGATCTCGATGTTTGCTTGGGTCCTGCGTTTCGGATTCTTTTCCTTGGGTGCGCCGGAAGGTTTCGGTTTGCTGCTGATTCTCCTTTCAAATATAATCTATGGAATGGCTTTCGATTTCTTCAATATCTCCGGTTCGCTTTTTGTAGAAAGCACGACTGACAGTAAAATCCGTTCTTCTGCACAAGGGCTTTTTATGATGATGGTAAACGGTTTCGGCGCCATCTTGGGAAGTTCGGTGAGTGGCTGGTTGATTTCGGGTTATTTCACCGACAGTACAGGCCTGAAGATGTGGGATGAGATTTGGTTCGTATTTGCCATTTACGCTTTGGTAGTCGCAATTGCATTCGCCATCCTCTTTAAACACAAACATGACCCGAAAGTTGTTGCCGAACTGAAACATTAATAAACGCTACAATTATTATAAAAACACACTTCATACAAGTGTGTTTTTTTTGTAATTTGGCCTACTTTAAAATAATATATAAAGATATGCAAGAAGTATTTATTGTATCCGCTGCACGTACCCCCATGGGGAGTTTCCTTGGGAGCCTTTCTACTGTGCCGGCTACTAAATTAGGTGCAACCGCCATCAAAGGCGCGTTAGATAAAATAAATCTTGACCCCAGCCTTGTACAAGAAGTTTACATGGGCAACGTATTGCAGGCAGGGGAAGGGCAGGCACCCGCAAGGCAGGCAGCCTTGGGAGCAGGTCTTTCAAATCAAACTCCTGCTACTACGATTAACAAAGTATGTGCTTCTGGTATGAAAGCGGTGATGATGGCTGCACAATCCATTAAAGCCGGAGATCAGCACATTATCGTAGCTGGTGGTATGGAGAATATGTCGCAGGTGCCACATTATTATAACGCACGAAACGCAACCAAACTAGGTGATGTAAAAATGCAGGACGGGATGGTGCTGGATGGCCTTACCGATGTGTACGAAAAAGTACATATGGGCGTGTGCGCAGAAAAATGTGCTGCCGAGCACCAATTCAGTCGGGAGGATCAGGATAATTTCGCTATCGAATCTTACAAACGTTCAGCAAACGCCTGGAGTGAAGGGAGGTTTAAGGATGAAGTAGTTCCAGTCGAAATTCCGCAGCGTAAAGGCGAACCAATTGTCTTTTCAGAAGATGAAGAATATAAGGCTGTAAATTTCGAGCGAATTTCAACACTACCCACTGTTTTTCAAAAGGAAAACGGTACGGTAACTGCCGCAAATGCCTCTACACTCAATGATGGTGCTTCTGCGCTGATCTTGATGTCTAAAGAAAAAGTGGAAGAACTTGGGTTGAAGCCTTTGGCGAAAATTATTTCTTATGCCGATGCAGCCCATGAGCCTGAGTGGTTTACTACGGCACCCGCAAAAGCACTTCCTGCCGCTTTGAAAAAGGCAAACCTGGAGGTTTCTGATATTGATTTCTTCGAGTTCAACGAAGCATTTTCTGTAGTAGGATTAGCCAACAACAAAATCTTGGGATTAGATGCCGCTAAGGTTAACGTGAACGGTGGCGCTGTATCATTAGGTCATCCGCTGGGCAGTTCCGGCTCCAGAATCATTGTAACACTGGTTAATGTACTGAAACAGAATAACGGCAAATACGGCGCGGCAGCTATTTGTAATGGCGGCGGTGGTGCCTCTGCGATCGTTATCGAGAACGTACAGTAATTACCCAATTATTTTCCTTTAACCATTAAGAATATTCATGGAAATTTCATCATGTTCTTAATGGTTTTTTTATTTTTGTTCATTAAAATCTCAGAAGCAATGCCCGAAAACGACCGTCTGAACACACCGGAAATCAAAAACAACCCTAAAATAATGAAAGCATGGTCTTTCTATGACTGGGCAAACTCGGTGTATTCGCTGGTAATTACCTCTACCATTTTCCCGATATATTATTCTATTTTAACTACGGCAACGGAAAAGACAGAATATGTACAGCAGACTGGGCAGTGGATCAAGGTGCCAGTACGCCACATGATTACCATTTTCGGCAAGCAGTATCAGCCAGACGCGATCTATGGCTATTCACTGACTATCTCGTTTCTTATTGTAGTACTGTTGTCGCCGATTCTGTCGTCGCTTGCGGATACCATTGGTAATAAGAAATCTTTCTTACAGTTCTTCTGTTATCTTGGTGCCACTTCATGCATGGGACTGGCGATGTTTACAGGGATGCAGAACGTTTTTCTCGGGCTTTTGTTCAGTATTACGGCAAGTGTAGGTTTTTGG
This sequence comes from Chryseobacterium sp. 6424, assembly GCF_003692615.1. Taxonomy (NCBI): domain Bacteria; kingdom Pseudomonadati; phylum Bacteroidota; class Flavobacteriia; order Flavobacteriales; family Weeksellaceae; genus Chryseobacterium; species Chryseobacterium sp. 6424. The sequence goes on along the minus strand of NZ_CP023540.1, from coordinate 1,477,600 downwards.
GGCAGCTTGGTGTTCTATAATTCATTCCTTCCGGATATTGCCACGCGCGATAAGCAAGATGCACTTTCGGCCAAGGGGTATGTGTACGGTTACATCGGATCTGTGGTATTGGTAGTCATCTGTTTAATCTTGATTCAGGTATTGGCAAAAACACCCGAAGAAGCGAAGCTTTACACCCGTATTTCTTTCTTATTAACTGGTGCATGGTGGTTTGGTTTCTCGCAATATACATTTAAACATCTGCCGCAGTTCGGTACTGTTCATAAGCAGTTACCTAAAGATCTGGTATTGCTGAACTACAAAAACATCTTTAAGAAACACGCGGAGCAGGGTGGTTTTTGGGAAGTTTTGAAGGATAATATCAGTTTTTACAAAGATGTCGTAAAGGAAAGTTTCAATGAACTCTTCAAGGTCGGACATACGCTTTTTGCTGACCGCAACTTAAAGTTTTTTCTCTCCAGTTTCTTTTTTTATAGTGTGGGGATGCAGACCATTTTTTTAATGGCGACGCTTTTTGGTAAAAGTGAAATTAATCTCGCACAAGACAAACTGATCCTCACTTTACTGCTTATACAGATTGAAGCGATTATCGGCGCGCTTATTTTCTCGCGTCTTTCACGGGCGATTGGTAATAAAAATGTAATTTCAATTGCGATTATTTTGTGGATCGTAGCTTGTCTATCCGCATATTATCTGAACAAAGAAAACCCGAACGTAGAATATCAGTTTTATGGCATTGCAGCGATTATCGGTCTGGTAATGGGCGGTTTGCAGGCCATGTCGCGTTCAACCTATTCAAAGTTGCTACCCGAAAATTCGATGGATAACACCACTTTCTTTAGTTTTTATGATGTTCTTGAAAAACTAGCGATTATTTTAGGAACTTTTATTTTTGCTACGATGATCGAAAAGTACCATAATATGCGGTTTTCGGCTTTATCTATGTCTGTGTTTTTCTTTGTCGGTCTGGTACTTATACGTTTCCTAAAAGTATCTGTATCCAAAACTAAGTCTTAATCAGGATTGGCTGCATTTTTGATTCATCAGAAATTATAGCAGATTTTTTGTAATTTTGCAACAGGATCTCAATAGATTAATTAAACCATGACCAATCCTTTATTTTACGCCAAAATCCTGCTGTTCGGTGAATACGGAATCATCGAAGACTCCCAGGGGTTGACCTTGCCCTACAGTTTTTATAAAGGTGCCCTGAAATTTTCTGACCTTACGGAAGATTTCGAAAAGAAATCAAATATTTCCTTGGCGAGATATTGCGATTACCTTAAAGACCTAAGACTTCCGGAGAATTTTGGTTTGGACACTGCGCGGTTCAAGCAAGATATTGAAAACGGACTTTTCTTTGATTCAAACATTCCGCAGGGTTATGGCGTAGGAAGTTCAGGGGCGTTGGTCGCTGCTATTTTCGAGAGATATTCATTGAAAAAATATGTGCCTGAAAATATTTCAAAAGACGAACTAAAGGATCTTAAGAAAGTCTTTGGCACACTTGAAAGCTATTTTCATGGCAAAAGTTCAGGTATTGATCCACTGATTTGTTATATGAATCTGCCTATTTTAATTGAAAACCGCGAGAATGTTGACCGCGTTGCCATCCCTCAAGGCAAAGAAGGTAAAGGCGCTATTTTTCTTATAGATTCTGGCATTACGGGAGAAACCGGCCCTATGGTACAGATTTTCTTTGAAAAAATGAAGACGGAAGGCTTCCGCAAGACTTTAAAAGAAGAGTTTATACGATACAACAATGCCTGTATTGACGCTTTTTTGAAGAAAGAAATGACGCCGCTGTTCCGGAATTTAAAAAACCTGTCGGTTTGGGCGTATGAACACTTTAAGCCGATGATTCCGGAGAGTATTTATAATATTTGGAAAAAAGGCCTCGACACCAATGCTTACTACCTGAAACTGTGTGGCAGTGGGGGCGGAGGCTACATTTTAGGTTTCACACGCGATTATGACAAAGCGGAAAAAATGCTTTCCGGATTTCAAAAAGAAGTAATTTACAGGTTTTAACATTCAGGTCGGGACAATTCAACTGCTTTCTTCGGCTTACAGAATGAAAAATCCACTTTTTTACAGAATTTCACAACTTACAGCTTTTCTTTTGGGAGCCAGGATTTTTGTGGCCATGTTGCTGACTTTCGCGCTGTATGTGTCCACCTTTTTCCTGTTTAATGAAGAAGAAAGTTTACGTGAGTTTGTCTTTGATTTCAAGGTACACGGCATTATTTTCTGTACGGTACTTAGCATTCTGGCAGGCGGCATCATCAACCAGTTTTATGACCGGGAAAAGGACCAACTGACGAAACCTTTCCGAAGCAAGTTACAGCGCTTTCTGAAACAAAAATACTTTTTGTATGCCTACCTGACGCTTTTTCTATTGTCTTTAAGTATTTCGTTGCTTATATCGGGCCGGGTTTTTATTTTCTTCTTGGTGTACCAGTTCTTTATGTGGTTTTACAGCCATAAACTCAGTAAATTATTGATAATCAATAATTTATGTTTTGTAAGCCTTACGCTGTACCCTTTTTTTGGGATGATGGTATATTATAAAACTTTCTCCGGGCAGCTTTTTGTGATGGCGGTGTTCCTTTTTTTAGTATTACTGATTATAGACTTGATTAAAGATATTCTTACCAGAAATGCGGATAAAATGTTCGGTTACGTCACCATTCCGAACTACTTTGGCACCCGTGCGGCCAGGAACATTGCCGTTTGCCTGGCCATCTTTGCAATGGGAAGCGCTGCTGTAATTGTAGCTTTTGCCGATGACCAACGTATATTACATCATTACTTTACCACAGGCCTTTTCGTTTTGGTATTCATCATTTACCTTTTACTGAACAAGATAAAGAAGAACAATTTTATAGCCCTGAATATACTAAGGATCTGGGTGTTTATCGGGATCATAGCCATGCTGCTTGACGGGATTATGTACAGGATGTAGTCTGCCATGATACAATAGTTACCTTTGTTATTGATAATGCTTATCTTTGCAGAAATTTTTTCAGATCATGAGCCGAGACAGAAACAGTAACGGAAAACCCAAAAAACCAAGAATTTCTAAAATATCAAATGCCGGAAGTGCAAAACCTGCCACTTCGCGGCCCCGTGCTGCCCGCAATGAAGATACTGAGAAGAAATCCACGGCAAAGACCAGGACCCCAAGGTTGCTTTCGCAATCTGAAGCAAAAGCCTTCGAGAAATCCTTTGATAAACCTACACGCCGTACGACTAAAAAAACCGGTAAATCCTTTGACAGTCGTGATAAATACGATAATGGCGACCGCAAATTTAGTCCTAAGAAAGGCAACAAGCCTTTCGAGCGCGATAATGATGACCGTACCAGGGCATTCGTACAGAAAAGAAGGTTTGAAAAAATAGCCAAAGACACCAACAAAGAGTCGATACGTTTAAATAAATACATCGCTAATTCTGGCATCTGTAGCCGTCGTGAGGCAGATGAACTCATCACCCAAGGCTTGGTACAGGTAAACGGGCAGGTGGTAACCGAAATGGGCTATCAGGTACAGAAAACAGACCGCGTAGTTTTCGACGGACAAGGCATCACACCAGAGAAACCCGTCTATGTGCTGTTGAATAAACCAAAAGGCTACATATCTACTACCAAAGACGAAAAAGCCAGGAAAACCGTAATGGATCTGGTAGCAAACGCATCCCCATACAGGCTTTTCCCAGTAGGAAGACTCGACAGATCAACAACCGGAGTCATTCTACTGACCAATGATGGTCACATGACTAAAAAACTCACGCACCCTTCATTCAACATGAAAAAAATCTATCATGTCACCCTTGATAGAAAGCTGGATCGTGCGGATCTGAACGCAATTGCAGAAGGAATTCGTCTTGAAGAAGGAATAGCGCAGGTTGACAGCATTTCTTACATTGACGGTAAACCGAAAAATGAAATCGGTGTTGAAATACACATCGGCTGGAACAGGGTGGTGCGCAGGATCTTCCAGAAGCTTGGCTATGAGGTGGAAGCGCTGGACCGCGTGATGTTTGCAGGCCTCACGAAGAAGAACATCAAGCGTGGGCACTGGCGAATCCTTACCGACCTTGAAGTGAACAATCTTAAAATGCTTTAGATTAAAGATAAAAAAAACTCCTCTGTATTTCAGGGGAGTTTTTGTTTAGGCTAATTCTGTCGTTGGTCGATTGACTTTACAGATCCAACATTAAAAAACTTTCCGCAATTATTACGGAAAGTTTTTGAATTTAATAAGCATAGGTGTCTTTACAAAGACGCAATGATGTTGTTGAAGATTTGCGATGGGCGCATTGCAGCGTAAGTTTTTTCAGTATTTGGGTGATAATATCCGCCAATTTCCTGGGGCTTGCTTTGCGCTTCGATTAACTCCTGATTGATTTTTTCTTCATTTTCTTTCAAGGCGTCAGCTACCGGAGCGAAGATGGCCGCAAGTTGTGCGTCAGCCGTCTGGTTAGCCAAAGCTTCTGCCCAATACATCGTAAGGTAGAAATGAGAACCACGGTTGTCGATGGAACCTACTTTTCTGGCGGGTGATTTGTCATTCGCAAGGAATTTCTCATTGGCTACATCCAACGCATCGGCGAGGACCTGTGCCTTTTGGTTTTTTTGTGTCTGCGAAAGGTGCTCTAAACTGGCTTGCAACGCCATGAATTCGCCCAAAGAATCCCAACGAAGGTAACCTTCTTCAGTAAACTGTTCTACATGTTTCGGTGCAGAACCGCCGGCGCCGGTTTCAAACAAACCGCCACCATTCATCAATGGTACGATTGAAAGCATTTTAGCGGATGTTCCGAGTTCCAGGATCGGGAAGAGATCGGTAAGGTAATCCCGCAATACATTGCCTGAGACTGAAATAGTATCCTGTCCTTTTCGTATTCTTTCCAAAGTGTACGTCATGGCTGCTTCAATATCCATAATCCGAAGATCGAGGCCTTCCGTATTATGGTCCTTTAGGTACTTCTGTACTTTCTTAATCATTTCGCGGTCGTGCGCACGCTTTTCATCAAGCCAGAAAACTGCTGGGGTGTCGGATAGTCTGGCGCGGTTTACAGCCAGTTTTACCCAATCCTGTATCGGCGCATCCTTGGTTTGGCACATCCTGAAGATATCGCCTTTCTCTACTTTCTGTTCCATGAAAACATTTCCGTCAGCGTCAGAAACTTTTACGTTACCGTCAGCTGTCATCTGGAAGGTTTTATCATGGGAGCCATATTCTTCGGCTTTCTGGGCCATCAGTCCAACATTTGGTACAGAACCCATGGTCCTAGGATCTAGAGTGCCATTTTTCTGCATATCTTCTATGGCAGCCTGGTAGAAACCTGCGTAATTACGGTCTGGGATCATGGCAACCGTATCTTCTTCCTTACCTTCTTTGTTCCACATCTTTCCACCACCACGGATGAGGGCAGCCATGGAAGCATCTACAATGACATCTGATGGGACATGGAAGTTGGTAATACCTTTGTCAGAGTTTACCATCGCCACTGCAGGCCCGTCAGCGAAGGCTTTTTCGATATCCGCACGGATCTCGCTTTCTTGCGGATGATCTTTTATCTTATCCAAAAGGTCCTGTAACCCGTTATTAGGATTGATGTCAAGCTCACGGAAAATTTCAGCATACTTCCCGAAAACCTCTTTGAAATACACTTCCACCATCGCACCAAAGATAATTGGGTCGGAGACCTTCATCATAGTCGCTTTCAGATGTCCTGAAAGCAATACGCCGGCTTTTTTTGTTTCTGCAATAGTTTCTGCCACGAAGTTTTTAAGGGATGTAAGGTTCATTACCGAAGTATCGATGATTTCCCCGGCTTTGAGTGGAGAAAGCGCCTTAAGTTCTTTTACAGAACCGTCATTCCCAAAGAATTCAATCTTAAACTGACTGTCTTTTTCTACAGTGACGGATTTTTCGGTGCCATAGAAGTCACCACTGGTCATGTGCGCGACTTTAGTTTTTGAGTCTGCGGTCCATGCTCCCATTTTATGAGGGTTTGCCTTGGCATAATTTTTCACTGCTTTTGGCGCTCTACGGTCTGAATTTCCTTCTCGAAGTACTGGGTTCACGGCGCTTCCGAGTACTTTGCTGTATCTCGCTTTAATGGCTTCTTCCTCTGCATTCTTCGGTTCCGCAGGATAGTTTGGCACCGCGTATCCCTGGCTTTGCAGCTCAGCAATCGCCTCATCCAACTGTGGTACAGACGCGGAAATGTTTGGGAGTTTTATGATATTGGCTTCTGGCGTAGTGGCCAATTGGCCTAGTTCTGCCAATGCATCTTCTGTTTTTTGGTTTTCCTGTAAAAAATCTGGGAAGTTGGCTAAAATTCTGCCGGCCAATGAAATATCCTTAGGTAAAATCTCGATCTCAGCGGTTTTGGCAAACGCTTGTACAATCGGTAAAAAAGAGTGTGTGGCCAACATTGGCGCTTCATCGGTCCAGGTATAGACAATTTTGGAATAATCAGACATTATTGGGATTTTTTTGTTTATTTTTAAAGAAAACAAATTTAAGGATTTCTGCCCGAGTACAAAAGTGCGCTTAAAGGAACTTTAAGATTAATTTAACCTATAAAATAGGCATCCGACCCGAAAATTATATATTTTTGATCTTACTAAAAACAAATATTATGGCTGAAATTACCTTAAAAGGAAACCCTGTACAAACTATTGGAAATTTACCCGAAATCGGGCTCACCCTGAAAGACTTCGCATTGGTGAACGAAAAATTAGAGATCAAGACACTTGCAGATTATCAGGGGAAAAGAAAAATACTCAATATCTTCCCAAGTATTGATACGGGTATCTGTGCCGCTTCTGCCAGAAAGTTCAATGAAGAAGCAGGCACCCTTCAAAACACGGTGGTCATCAATGTTTCGAAGGATTTACCTTTTGCTCTGGGCAGATTCTGTGCCGCGGAAGGTCTGGGCCATGTCGAGTCGCTATCCGATTTCCGTAGTGCTTTTGGTGATGATTATGGAGTGACCATGATGGATTCGCCGATGAAAGGCTTGCTGAGCCGCGCTGTAATTGTAGCCGATGAGAACAATAGAATACTGTATCATGAGCAAGTGCCGGAAATCGCGCAGGAACCAGACTATGACACGGCTCTGGATATACTCAGAAACGCCGATTAAAGATCAAACGCAAAGTAATTTGCGTTTTTTTTTACCAAGTTGCCGGCAGCATATCATACATTTTTATTAATTTTATGAAAAATACTGTTATGGAACCGATACGAATTGAGATTACCATCCTGAAACCACTTCAAAAAGTCTGGGACTATATGAATGATCCGAGACATATTACCAAATGGAATTTCGCGGACCAATCCTGGCACTGCGTAAAAGCAGAAAATGACCTGCGCGTAGGTGGCATGCTGAAAACCCGTATGGAAGCACGCGATAAAAGTTATGGTTTTGATTATGTGGGCATTTACGACGAGATTATCCCAAAGCAATTCATTAAATATCATCTGCAGGATGGCCGGAAAGTGGAAATTCAGTTTATCGAAATCGATCCCAATACCACTACGGTGATAGAAACTTTTGAACCTGAAACCCAAAATTCGCGCAAAATGCAACGCGAGGGATGGTATGCCATCCTGAACAATTTCCATAAGTACGTTGAAAATAATTAATCGCGCCGCAGATAAATTATGGCAATGTAGTTGCTGTTGCTGAAAAGCACCGGGCCGTCAGCAGGGTGACGGCTTTTTTTATTTGAATTAAAGAAAAAACAGTATGGCAACTTTCAATTACGAAATCATCATCAAAGCACCGCGCCAGAAGATCTGGGATTTACTCTGGAATCCTGAAACCTACAAAGAATGGAAGCAGTTTTTTGCGCCCGGATCACAGTTCAGGTCCGATTGGGAAGTGAATGGGGAGACATTCTTCCTGAATGCTGAAGGCAGTGGCTTGTATTCCACCATTAAAAGTCTGCACGAACCTGCTGAAGTGGTTTTCAGTCATTTGGGGATGGTTCGGGAAGGTCGGGTGGATACCGCGACAGTAAACCAACTCGAATGGAGTGGCGCTGAAGAAAAGTATTTTTTACGTGAAATTGATTCGCAGACCACTGAGCTTAGAGCCATCATACACACCACACGTGATATTGAAAATATGATGAATGAAGGGTTTAGCAAAGGCTTTGAGTATCTGAAAACACTGGCTGAAAAGTAATTTCCTGAAGATTTTTTTCGGACATAAATCTTACTTTTGCACGCAAACCACGCCTGAATGAAGAACTATTATTATTTCCTGAGTATCCCTGAAAATGCCATGGAGGAAGAAATTAAAAAAGCTTACCGCAAACTTTCGGTGAAATACCATCCGGATAAAAACGACAATGATCCCTTTTTCGCTGCCCGTTTTATGGAAATTCAGGAGGCTTATGAAATCCTCAGTGATAAAGAGAAAAGGCGTATTTATGATGAGAATTTAAGTCATCAGCAACGCAGTTACCGACCGAATCTTCCGCCGTCTATCAGAAGTTTCAGCGCTAATAAGATCCGTGCGCATAAAGGCGAGGAAATCATCATTAAATGGCAGACGCACAATGCGGATGTTGTAAAGATCATCCCCTTTGGTCTCGAAAAAGGTTATGGAGAAAGGGTGTTTAAGATAAATGAATTCAAGGATGGGGAATTTCAGTTGTTACTGCACGCCACCAATACCTTACTGAATAAAACTTTGGTGCGTGGCATCACCATTACTGAAGTCTTTGAAACTGAAAAGGAGCAGCATCGGAGTGAAGCGGAAGAACTTTTCCGACCGCGGCAATCTACACAGTCACCGGCAGACCGAAAGCCCAAATTGGCCAGAATCATCCTTGCGGTCCTCTTTATAATAATTGCAGCAATGCTTTTGGTGAAAACCTTTATGCAATAAGCATTAAGCCATTTTTAGCCTGCCTGGGCACTTTTTACAGCGTTTTCCCTTCTTAAATTTTTTACAGCATTTCTTTTTTTCGCAATACATTTCTTCAACAGAACGGAAAGCGGGCGCAAGCGGCGCGATCTTGAAAGGAATGATGGTTGAATTCATGTGGCAAATATAATTTTAATTTAGAATTAATCAAAATAATATCTCCGGATTTTCACTATGATTTTCCGAATTGTCCGTTGCATAATAATTCGTATTTTTACGAACCTTAATTCTAATAAAATCAAGTAAAAATACAATGAACACCACGCAATTTGTAAACCGCCACATATCTTTGGATGAAGCTGACAAACAAGCGATGCTGCAGAAGATTGGCGTTTCGGGTATCGAAGAACTGCTATCCCAAACCATCCCTTCCACCATTCGTCTGGAAAAAGATTTGGATATTTCACCCGCACTTTCAGAGCATCAGATGTTGGCCCATTCAAAAGAGTTGGCTGCAAAAAATGCACTGTACGATAATTATATAGGTTTCGGTTATCATGGTACCATTCTGCCAAGTGCTATACAGCGCAATATCTTGGAGAATCCGTCTTGGTACACGGCATACACCCCATATCAGGCAGAAATTGCACAAGGCAGATTAGAGGCTTTGCTGAACTTCCAGACCGTTGTCAGCGATCTTACAGGTTTCGAACTGGCGAATGCATCTCTGCTGGATGAATCTACCGCTGCCGCCGAAGCCATGCACATGTTTTATGAAAGCCGGACCAAGGATCAAAAGAAATCTGGTGCCAATAAATTCTTCGTTTCCGAATTGGTATTGCCACAAACCTTGGCAGTTCTTACCACCAAAGCCGAAGGTCTCGGTATCGAAATCGTTGTAGGTGATCATGAATCCTATGATTTTAACACCGAATTCTACGGTATAATCCTTCAATATCCAGGTAAGAACGGGGTGGTAAAAGATTATACTGAAGACATTAAAAAATACAAGACACTTAATTTACAGGTAGTGGTTGCCTGTGATCTTATTGCCTTGGTGAAACTGAAATCCCCTGCGGAAATGGGTGCCGACTGTGCCGTGGGTACTACCCAGCGATTCGGGATCCCGATGGGTTACGGTGGCCCGCACGCTGCGTTTTTCAGCTGTAAAGAAGATTATAAGAGAGACATCCCTGGTAGAATCATCGGTATCTCTCAGGATGCGAACGGAAACCGGGCACTACGAATGGCACTGCAGACCCGTGAGCAGCACATTAAAAGAGAAAGAGCTACTTCTAATATCTGTACCGCGCAGGTACTGCTTGCAGTAATGGCAGGCATGTACGCTGTTTATCACGGTCCGAAAGGATTGAACTACATCGCAGGGCAAATTCATTTCAAAGCAAATGCGCTTAGAAATGCATTGCAGATTTTAGGATATGAAGTATCTGATGAACCAATTTTCGATACTGTAAAATTCACTATGGAGGAGAGCGAAAAAAACGTGCTTCGCCAGCTAATGCTCGGTAACAAAATAAACCTTAATTATTTTACCGAAAATACAGTAAGCATCTCGGTTAACGAAAGTACTACCGAAGAGAAATTACAGGCACTGTTTGATGCGCTAGCACAGTTTAAAGAAAAACAGAGTTTTAAGCTTGTTATTAAGGAAGAACTGATGATCCCTGAGGAATCCCTAAGAACTGATGACATCTTAGCCGCTGAAGTCTTTAATAAATATCACACAGAAACCGAACTGATGCGGTATATCAAAAGACTTGAAAGAAAAGACCTTTCTTTGACGCATTCCATGATCTCACTCGGTTCATGCACCATGAAACTCAATGCCGCTACCGAAATGTTGCCGATTTCTTGGCCAGAGTGGGGTAACATACACCCATTTGTACCGAGAGAACAAGCCGCTGGTTACCAAACTTTGATAAAAGAACTTGAAAAAGACCTGGCAGAAATCACAGGTTTTGCCGGCACCTCACTACAACCGAACTCCGGTGCGCAGGGTGAATACGCAGGTCTGATGGTGATCCGAGAATATCATAAATCCCGCGGCGATCATCACCGTAATATTGTATTGATACCACAGTCGGCGCACGGTACCAACCCTGCTTCAGCAGTTATCGCAGGGATGAAAGTGGTAGTCGTGAAAAACCTTGAAAATGGAGAAATTGATATCGACGATTTAAGAGCCAAAGCAGAGCAGCATTCTGAAAACCTATCTGCGGCGATGATTACCTATCCGTCAACGTACGGTTTTTTTGATGAAAACATTAAGGACATCATTAAAGTCATCCACGATCATGGTGGCCAAGTATATATGGACGGTGCTAATATGAACGCGCAGTGCGGTTACACTTCACCAGGAAATATTGGTGCCGATGTTTGCCACCTGAATCTGCACAAAACCTTTGCAATCCCACATGGCGGCGGCGGACCTGGCGTTGGACCTATCTGTGTTGCAGAACATCTGGTGAAGTTTTTACCATCAAATCCTAATATCCGCATTGGCGAGAAAGAGGCCATAGACGCAATTTCCGCAGCGCCGTACGGCTCCAGCCTTGTCCTGAATATTTCTTACGCCTATATCAAAATGCTGGGAACGGAAGGATTGAAGAAAGCTACGGAACACGCGATCCTGAACGCAAATTACCTGAAAGAGATTCTTGCAGAACACTTCCCGATTTTATATGCGAATAATAACGGCAGAGTAGCGCATGAATGTATCGTAGATTTCCGACAGTTTAAAGCGGTAGGAATCGAAGTTGCCGATGTTGCAAAACGACTGATGGATTACGGTTTCCATGCACCAACAGTGAGTTTTCCTGTTGCCGGAACATTAATGATCGAGCCAACCGAATCGGAAAGCAAAAGAGAAATCGACCGTTTCGCTGAAGCAATGATTTCGATTAAGAAAGAAATCGATGAAATCGCCGAAGGAAGTGCGGACGCAGCAAATAACGTTCTGAAAAATGCGCCACATACCGAGCAGTTGGTTATTTCCGATTCGTGGGACAAGCCGTATGGAAGAGAAAAAGCGGCATATCCACTGGAATGGGTTCGGGAACATAAGTTCTTTGCGTCCGTATCCAGAGTTGATGAAGCTTACGGGGACAGGAATTTAATCTGTACGTGCGAACCGATTGAGGCGTATATGTGATTTTAATGTTTGCAAATCAAATAAATATCCCCGCAATTTTGCGGGGATATTTTGTGTTTAAAATGGTGTAACCTAATTTTTAATGATTTTAGAAATATAAGTTTTTCCGTCTTTAGTTTTAGCCTTAAGGATATAACCGCCTGACTTCAGCTTTGAAAGATTTAAATTTTTGTCGGAAGGTATGCTTACCACTTTTTGTCCGGATAAAGAATAAACTTCAACGCCGTCAAGTTTTTCACCCTGTGGCAGTTCGATAGTTACTACATCGATAACTGGATTGGGATAAACCTTTATGCTGCCTTTTTGAACTGAAGTTGTAGACATATTAGTTCCATTTACAACAATATTATCGTAATAAGCGCTTCCGCCATAATTATTATGTAAGAAATTCATTCCGTTTACATTCACTTTAGTGGTATTCGGTCCTGAATGGATTTCCGCGCCATTTAAAAAATATTTAATGGTCTCTTCTTTTATTTCCACCTTTAAATTATACCATTGGTTTGCATGCCATTCAGCTTCCGCATAAGTAAATCCGCCGAAATTCTTCTCTGGATAAATATAAATAAGACCTCTGTTTTCGAAGCCAACCGCCAACAAAATATCGAAAACATCTTCCTCTTCATTGATTGAATATAAAGCAAATTCGAAATCGGCGCCTCCCTGTTGCGGAGCATAAAAGTCATAAGAAATTGTTGTATTCTTGTAATCTAAAGCTGGAGAAAAAGATTTTTCAACGCCGAATATTGGGAACCACTGGTCGCCGTATTCTGGTACATAGGCATTTTTAAATGAGTAAGTTCCTGCGGATGCAACTTCATTAGTAACAATCTGATTTGTGAGCGGTCCGTCACTGGTTTGGGTAACTGTCCAACCGTTTTGGTTATTAATGTTTCCTAAAGCGTAACCCTCGCTACTTTCGAAAGAAATTGTGGTCTGTGCAGAAATTGAACTGCAAAATAGTGCCGCAGCCAGAAAATACATATTTTTCATATAATTTTTTTACAAAGATAATTATAATATTATTGCTGTATTACTTGAAAATTTAATAAAATCTCCGTATAATTAATAGTTCTGCAGATTTAAGTATATTAAATTTCAGGAATACAGTTTCTGATCTTTTTCGCAGTAAAAACTGCGTCTGTTGGTTATTCCCAAATGACTTTTCGTAAGCGGTTCTCCGCATTTGCGACAAATTTTCTTGGTGTGTGCCAGCCAGTTTTTCTTCAGCACATAATCCTTTTTCCATCTCAGAAAATCAAAACTGTAGTTGCGGGCTTCAAATATAAGTGCTGATAATTTTTTTGCCGGTAGGTGGCCTATCAAACTTTCCGGGTGCACACCAATTCTGTAAAGTACCTCATTTTTGATGATGTTGCCCACACCCGAAAATATATTCTGGTCCAGCAAAGCGTCACAAACCATCATTTCAGGTTTTGCTTTCAGTTTTTTACGTGCGCGTAATGGGCTCCAGTCATCACTCAGCACGTCCGCTTGCCAGTCAATGTCATTCAAAACACGGCGGTCGAGCAATTTTACCGAGCAAGAATAGAAGTAAAGGTCCCCATTCATAAACTTCAGATGAAGCCTTAATTGCCGGTCTGGTTTAATTTGCTCATCAATACTATAGGAGCCGAAGAGCAGCAAATGAATCCTTATGACACAGTCTCCACAAACAAGATAAGACTGTTTTCCGAAAATGCGGTATTCCTCGAACACCAGCCCTGTTAAATTCTCTTTCGCGATTTTGGCGTTTCCCGCTGCCTGCAGAATTTGCTGCCCAATAAATTTTTCGGTAAGCTGTTTCAAAATGAGTATGGATGGTCCCTCAGGCATGTTTAATTGGTTTTTAAAAAACTCTTATTCAAAACATGAACCACAATAAAAACGTATTTTTGGCCTATGGATCTAAATCATATCTTCACCAACCAAAGGACAGGACAAGACAAAGCCACCATCACCAGCAGAACCGATTTCCAGCGGGATTTCGACCGTATCATTTTTTCCGCGGCTTTCCGCCGTTTGCAGAACAAAACACAGGTGTTTCCGCTTCCTGGGAGTGTCTTTGTACATAACCGGCTTACCCATTCATTAGAGGTTTCCTCTGTAGGTCGCAGTTTGGGCAGCTTAGCAGGTGAATTCATCTTTAAAAATTTTAATAATGAGTTGACAGAAGACGCGCAGAATTTCTATCAGCATAACCTGCATAATGTGATCGCCGCAGCCTGCTTATGCCATGATGTGGGAAACCCGGCTTTTGGCCATTCCGGTGAAGATGCCATTGCCAGCTATTTTGAAAAGAATGAAAATGATCTGAAACCGAAATTCAGCGACAAGGAATGGGCGGATCTGGTAAATTTTGAAGGAAATGCCAATGCCATCCGCGTATTGACTCACCAACAAAACGGTAAAGATGAAGGCGGAACACAACTTACTTTTACCACGCTTGCCAGTATCGCCAAATATCCATGTGAAGCGGTTGCTAAGAAAAGAGGGGTGCTGCACCGTAAAAAATTCGGGTTTTTCCAGAATGAGAAAGAAACTTTCCTGCAGATCGCCAATACCCTGCAACTAAAACAGGAAAGTACTGAACCATATATTTTTCGTCGCCATCCCTTTGTGTGGCTGGTAGAAGCTGCGGATGACATTTGCTATAACATCATTGACATGGAAGACGCGCACCGGCTCGGTATCGTATCATCAAATGATTGCGAGGGTCTTTTCCTGGAACTTATAAAGTCTGAAAACCAAAACATCAAAAGGGTAGAAGACAAACTTGCAGCGATTATGAACGCCAACGAGCGGATTTCTTATCTGCGCGCCAAAGTGATTAATGCACTAATCAATAAATCCATGAGTATTTATGAGAAAAATTTCGATGCTATCCTAAATGGGGAACTAGATTGTGCCCTGCTGGATATATACAAAACAGAAAACAATGCCCTAACTGAAATCGAAAAATTCTCCATAGCCAAAATCTACAATCACAAAGCAGTCATAGAAATCGAGAATGCCGGTTATAACGTGATGTATGAACTTTTAGATCATTTCATACCATCGATCATCAAACCGAAAGAAGAACGGAAATCTTATGATAAAATGGCTTTGAAACTGCTGCCCCAACAGTTTGTTTATGAGAATGGAAGCGATTATCAACGCGTATTGGGAGTCATTGATTTTGTATCCGGCATGACGGATAATTTTGCCACCGATCTCTACCGGAAAATCAAAGGAATTGAAATCGGGATGACAGTCTAATCATTATTTTCAGTGAATTTTGATACGATTAAGACGAAATTTTAATTTTTTTTACTATATTTATGACGTTTCAGATACAAATTAGTTAACTTTTAAATATTTACGAATGACATTATTAAGTATTATTATTTTCCTGGGCCTTGTCGTACTGTTTGCCTCTTTTTTTACGGTGAAGCAGGCTACAGCGGCTATTGTAGAGAGATTGGGCAAGTTCCATTCGGTGCGCCACGCAGGTCTGCACCTTAAGATCCCGTTTATTGATCAGGTAGCCAAAAGGATGAACCTGCGGATTCAGCAGCTTGATGTGATTATTGATACCAAAACACTTGACAATGTATTCATCCGTATGAAAGTTTCGGTGCAGTATCAGGTGATCAAAGAGCAAGTGGCAGATTCATTCTACAAACTTGAAAACCCTGAGAATCAGATAACTTCTTATGTTTTCGACGTGGTGCGTGCGGAAGTACCGAAACTAAAACTCGATGATGTTTTCGTTCGTAAGGATGATATTGCAATCGCGGTGAAAGGCGAACTTCAGGACGCGATGCAGAGTTATGGCTACGACATCATCAAAGCGCTTGTCACCGACATTGATCCTGATGAGCAGGTAAAACATGCAATGAACCGGATCAATGCTGCAGAACGCGAAAAAACGGCCGCTGAATACGAATCTGAGGCACAGAAAATCCGAATCGTTGCTGTTGCAAAGGCCGAAGCTGAATCCAAGAAACTTCAGGGTATGGGTATCGCCGACCAGCGCCGGGAGATTGCGAAAGGTCTGGAGGAATCTGTTAAAATGTTGAACGAAGCTGGCATTAGTTCGCAGGAAGCGTCTGCGCTGATTGTAGTGACACAGCATTACGACACGCTACACAGCATTGGTGCGAACAACCGAAGCAATTTGGTATTATTGCCTAATTCGCCAAGTGCGGCAAGTTCCATGCTGAATGACCTGGTGGTTTCGATGGCGGCCACACAAAAAATTGAAGAAACGTCGAAAGACAAACTTCCGCCACCGCCGCCTACACATTTCCACTAAAATACAAAATCCCGAAAAACACTGGTTTTTCGGGATTTTTATTACGCATTGTTTTTAAATTTAGTTTTACCAAAAATAAGTTCAAAAAACATCTTAAAATCTGATATAAATGTCCACAATGGGTACCGGAAAGCGGTAGGTGTATTGCGCTCAAAAGTATAATGGCTAAGCAGTGGCAAACCATATCCTACAATGGCGATGTACCACAGAAACCTCTCTTTCCCTGAGGCAAGCACATACGCGACCACACCCAGTACAATCATTATCCCGATAAAATGCAGGATTTTAGTCGCGGTCTTCTGATGTTGTGATAAATAATAAATATAAAATTCCTGATAAGTTTTTATCCTTTCTGACATGTTTATTTAATTTAAATCTCCGTTGAGTTCGTTATTGAGTTTACTGTTTTTAAACCCATAGGAGAAATAAATAATCATACCAATCGCAAACCAAAGCAGAAACCAAAACCAGTTATCATGGCTCATCCCTGTTAGTAAATAGAGGCAGGAAGTAAGTCCGATCAACGGAATTAAAGATAAATTCTTGGCAAAAGCCATCACACACAGGATAAGATTCAGGATGATGTACACCAGGATCGAAATCCGGAATTCCTTTTCCGCAGGATCACTCCAATCCATTAACTGTTGGAAGAAAGTCGGTTGCCAGAAGTAGAAAAAGGCTAGCCCACCCAAAAACAATACAGGGAAAATGAACTTTGAGTTGATGTAGGGCATGTGGAAACGGCCTTTCCGTTTCTGTTTGGCCGGCAGCAGAAGCACGCCCCCGCAGACTAGTACGAAGGCGAATATCGTCCCGATACTGGTAAAATCAAGTATAAAAGATTTATCAGTGAACAGAATAGGTAAACCCACTACAATACCGGTGATGATGGTAGCGAAGGAGGGGGTCTTGTGTTTTGGGTGAATTTCCATGAATTTTTTTGGCATCAGTCCGTCACGGCTCATGGCGTACCAAATCCGTGGCTGGCCCATCTGGAAAACAAGCAGCACAGTCGTTATGGCGATAATCGCCGCAAGTGCCACTACAAACTCCATCCACGGCACGTTGGCGTTAGAACTTTCAAAAATAAAAGCCAGCGGGTCACCAATACCATCAAATTTTCGGTAATCCACCATTCCGGTTAGTACCAGTGTCAGCACAATATAAATCGCGGTACATAGCACCAGAGATATCAACATCCCACGTGGCAGGTTTTTCTGTGGATCCTTGGTCTCTTCAGATAAAACACTCAGCGCATCAAAACCAATATAAGCGAAGAAAACGCCCGATACAGCACTCATTACGCCGGTAAAGCCGTTCGGCATGAAAGACGCTTCACCAGTGACGCTGCTTGTGGGGAACCAGTTTCCGGTATTAATGTAGCCAATTCCAACAGCAATTACCAATAGTATAATGAACAGTTTCAGTAGGACGAAGATGTTATTGAAGTTTTTAGATTCTTTCACACCTACATAACAAAGCCACGTAATTAATCCGTTAATTACAAGTGCAGGCAAATCGAAAATAATCTTCAGATTGCCGATTACAGGCGCCGAACTCCAGGCATTGATGAGTTCTTTATTTCCTGAGCTCCCGAAAAAAGCTTTTTTAGCTTCGGTATAACTACAACTCAGATAATCGGGGATGTGAATACCGATTCTCTCCATAAAACTCGTAAAATAATCACTCCATGAAAAAGCGACATAGATGTTACCGAAAGAATATTCCATAATCAACGCCCAACCGATCACCCAAGCGATAAGCTCACCAAAACTTGCGTATGCATACGTATAAGCCGAACCAGCCTGCGGAATGCGGCTCGCAAACTCCGCATAACAAAGTGCAGTGAAACCGCACGCAAAGCCACAAATCAGATAGAGTACGATCACCCCCGGCCCACCACGGAAAACGGCCTCACCCAAACTGCTGAAACTGCCCGCCCCGATAATGGCCGCGATACCAAAAAATACAATATCCCATACGCCCAAAACGCGGCGCAAACCAGAGGGCTGCTCGGTTTCAGAATAATGTTTTCTCCTGAAAAGTTGATTCATAAAATAGTTTATTGATGCAAAAGTAAAAGAAAATTGCAGAAACTGTTATTTTTTACATGTTTTAGATGCTAAAACGAGAAGATGTGTTCTTAAATAATAATGTATTTTTGACTAAATTTCACTGTGATGAGGAGAATATATGTACTGTTTTTGCTATTTCTGGGTATCTATAATACTGCCCAGACAATAGATTTGTATCATCCGACAACCGAGATTCTATATCCTTCGCAGCAATATTTTTGCGTGGGAGAAAGTCTTGACTTTAAAGTAAACGCGGAGTCCACCTCAACCGGGGATTACAGAATATCTAGCGAAGCCGCTTCAACTTTTCCGCTCGTGGCAGGCAACATCCCCATCAACTTTCAAAGTGCAGGTGCCGATAAATTCAGTGAAGCATTTCCCATTGGTTTTACCTTTAGCTTTTACGAAAAAAATTACACAAAAGCAGTCTTAGGCAGTAACGGCCGACTGGTATTTACAAACGATGCCGAACTGGAAGACCTGAAGGACATTAATGTGTATAAGGACAGAACATTCAGTGGGATTACGGGCTACAATGATTACTCAAGGCTACCTTCTACGGATTACAATAAAGTTTACCGCAATGCACCGGAAAGAGAACTTAATTTAGCCCAGATCTTTTTCGGATATACCGATCTCGTTCCCAAATCAACCAAGTCTTCAGTCGATTATTTTTATAAAAACATCAGTGTAAATGGCAAGAATGCATTGCTAATCTCCTTTCAGAATCAGATTCGTACAAACGGTACCGGAGATGATTCTAGTGCGCCATATAATAGTTTCGTCCTTTTGATTGAAGGCGGCGAAATTATAATTGAAGTGCGCAATAAGACTCAAAACTCATATAACGCGATCCTTGGTATTCAAAATGAAAACGCAACCAAATTTAAAGTCCCAACACATAACTACAATAACGGACCGTGGAGAAGCGAGGGTGTGGCATGGGTTTTCACTCCAAACCAAAATCTTACTCCCCAATTCAAATGGTTTCGGAACGGCACGCAGATTCCGGGAGAAACTTCTGATACTGTAAATAATTTTGAGCCCAATGATGGTGATGTCCTGATGGTCGTAGTCACCTATCACGATCCTTCAGGCGCACAGGTAGGTGCGGCGGTGTCGGATGAAGTTAAGTTTAAATTACTTCAAAATCCACAGATTTCGGCACCGACTTACACGGCGGGTTGCGGAAATCCGGCCGAGTTGCATGTGATAAGTCCAGACCCGAATCTGATTTACGAATGGCGTTCAGACACAGATGCGTCATTCAGCCAAACTGGTACCAGCATTCTGGTCGGTAACGGAAGTTATTATGTACAGGTGAAGAACACGGCCGGTACGTGTACCCTAAGATCCGCCAGTCAGGTTGTAGATATCTCGTCGATCTTGCCCACTTTTGTGCATGATGGGCTGACGATCCGCATTTGCGACAAGAGCGGGCAGCCATCGCAAATATTTGATCTCGCAGCGGTTACGGGTTATCCGCCAGGCGCAGATTATACGGTTGAATATTTCGAGACAGGTACCTCCGCACCGATAACCTCTGCCTCCATACTTTCAGGTCAAACCAAGAATTTTACAATAAAAGTGTCCACGAATGCCGGCGTAAGTCCTGCGTGTACTTTCACCAAAAATTTCAGCATTGCGTATCAGTCATTTCCACCAGATAATACGGTTTACACGTCGGCAAAGATTTGCGATAATGTAAATTCTTACACAGTTCCGCAATTTAAAGCCGAATTTTTCGCCGGCTCACCATTCCAGTTTGAGTTTTCAACAGACGGAACTACTTTTAATACTACACCGGTAAATCCGCAGACACATTCAAGCATTTGGGTAAAAATTACAGACCCCAATTTCACCTGCCAAAGTATTGTAAAGCTGAATTTTGATTTTCATCCGACAGTTGAAATTAAACCATTTTCGACATTTCCGCCGCATTGCTTTAGTACAACTGAATATTTTGACTTAAATATTACAAAAGCGGAGCTTGAGTACTCTTCAGAAATTCTTGCGACATTCTATCGTAATATAGAACTTACTGACCAAATTACAGACTTGAATTATCGGGGGAGCGGAACAATTTACATTAAAGTCGAAAATATAGTGACTGGATGCGTCGCTGATTCCGTTCCAACACTGCAGCTTAGAATATACCGTAAACCTTCGCTTATAAAGACAACGCCCGAAACCAAGTTTTCGATTTGTGGTACCAAAATTTACAATCTGACGACTGTGATTGAAGATTATATTGGTACTTGGAGCGAGTATCCGGAAATCCGTTATTTTGATGCCTCTAATATAGCTCTTTCTCAGGTCGAATGGGAAAGTTATGATGCTGGTGTTCGGGGAAGACCTTATATGGTTTTTGTTTATAACCAAACCAACAATTTGGAATGTTCAGACAGAATTGAGTTTAACTTGATAGAACTTACGAAACCTGTTGCACTCATTTCCCAAATCGCCGTCTGCGGCGAAACCACATATGCTTTGCAGAATTTTAAACGGAAAGCCATCGTAAATGAGCCGCAATACACGTTTACAGATGAGTTCGGCAATCCACTGCCCTCAAATTTTGATCTGACAATATTACCGCTCACTGTACGGTTCTATATGAAGAACAACAGTACAGGTTGCACATCCGATTTTCAAAGCATCACTTTCGTGCAAGGTTCACCCACAGCGCTGATTTCAACGCAAACCGATTACGAGCTGTGTGACGAGGATTTTGACGGAAAAACAACATTTAATTTGGATACTTTGAAGACGAAATTTATCTCTGATGCTTCAGCGGTTTTTGAGTATTTTAAAGATTCCGGTTTTACGGTCACCATTCCTTCGACATATATTAATGAAACGGCCTTTGCGCAAACGGTTTATGTTCGTATTACCTCTGGAGGCCAGTGTCCGTCGACAGCAAAGATCAATTTAAAAGTAAACACGCCCGTAAAATCGGGTACTTTGCTTGACAAATATTTTATCTGTTATGGTGAAACTTTGGCCATTGATGCCGGAGCAGAAAACACAGTTTTCAGCTGGAGCGATGGGAAGACGGGCCAGATTGCCTATTTCACGCAGTCGGGAAGCTATTCAGTTGTGCTGAAAAATGGCGCGGATGGTTGTCCGTACACGCACAATTTCGTTATTTCCGATGAAAACCAGCCGAAAATAGAGGTCGTAAACCAAACGTCGAACGCTATTGAGGTTATTGCAACTGGCGGCGCAAAGCCATACAGATATTATTTCAATGGCATCATGCAGACATCGAATATCCTCCAAAACCCTACGGAACTTAATTATGAAATTCAGGTACAGTCGGCTATGGGTTGTTTGGGCCCGCCAAAAACGGTGTATTTTATTAAAATATCTAATTCTTTCAGTCCAAATGGTGATGGTAGGAATGATGTGTGGAAGGTTGAAAACCTTGACAAAATGGAACGGGTTTCTATCCAGATTGTTGATCGCTATGGCAATCGTGTATTTGCTTCCGGGGACACCAAAACAGTTGCCTGGGACGGTACGATGAGCGGAAAAGCACTCCCCAGTTCAACCTATTGGTACACGCTGTCTTGGTACGACCCGATAACCCAAAAGACAACGCAGCGCCAAGGCTGGATTTTACTTAAAAATAGAGATTAAGCTGTTTTATAA
This sequence comes from Chryseobacterium sp. 6424, assembly GCF_003692615.1. NCBI lineage: Bacteria > Pseudomonadati > Bacteroidota > Flavobacteriia > Flavobacteriales > Weeksellaceae > Chryseobacterium > Chryseobacterium sp. 6424. Next base: position 1,455,510 of record NZ_CP023540.1, on the reverse strand, counting down.
AAGTTTTTACATGATGATAACCAGCCCTTTCCTCGGTATAAAAGGCATCCCAGGAGAGCGCTGCATCTTGTGCAGGCAATAAGTTTTTCTTATTTTCGTTCACTAAACGTGGAAAGTTCAGCCCGAAAAAGCTGGATTTTCCGCTTCTTTTTGAAAATCCGGATTCAATGAAGTCAAAAAAAATAGTTCTTGCAGCCGTTATATTTTATTTCGGTCACGCTCAGGCACAGCAGTCACAATATTTCAGTAACCGCGAAACGTACCGTCTGGGACTTGCAGAAAATCTTTATCAAAACAAAATATACAGTGCTGCCCAGTTCGAATACGCGAGGCAGTATTTTTATAACGGAAAACTGGTTGCGTCGCAACAGGAAGCGGCACAGTTTTTTGATAATGTCATTGGGGTGATACTTCGGAAGAACTATGCGGAGCAGGGTTTGGAGGCATTCATCCGCGAATATCCCCATTCTGCGTATTTTGCACAGGCCAACCTGCCGCTCGCCGACTACTATCTGGCACAGAAAGACTTCCCGAAAGCGCTTGAAATGCTGGGGAACATTAATCAGTACCAACTTTCCCGCGAAGAAAACACACAGTATATCATGAAACTGGGCTACGCCAGATTTATGACCGGAGATTCCCAGGGCGCTATTGAGGCATTAGACGCGGCCTATATAAACGCTGAAGGTACTGATAAAAGCGACATTGCTTATATGTTGGGGCATTTATACTATGCCGACCGCCAAAACGACCGTGCATTTAGTTATTTTGATACCATTAAAAACGAGGAAAAATACGCGCGTGTAGTAAAGCCGTATTATGTGCAGATGTATTTCAATAACCGTGATTTCGACCGTGCTATCGAGGAAGGAAATGCTTTGCTTGATGTTTCATTTTCAAATAGTTATAAAATAGAAGTTCATAAAATCATTGGTGAAAGTTACTTTATGAAAGGGGAGTATGCCTCGGCCTATCCACACCTTAAGATTTATCTTGAAAGTAATGAAACACCTTCGGAAAGCGATCTTTATGAAATGGGCTTTGTTGCGGCCCAACTCAAAAAATATGATGAAGCTGTATCTTATTATAACCAGCTGATCAACAGTAATTCGCCTACCTCGCAAAATGCCTATTACCAACTTGGGAATGCGTATCTGGAAGTGGGTAAGAAACAGGAGGCGCTTTCGGCTTTCCGGTCGGCAAAACAAATGACTTATGATGCCAAAGTGCAGCAATTGGCACATGTACAATACGCAAAGCTAAGTTATGATATCGGTAATCCTTTCGAGTCTGCGCCTGTGGTGATTCAGGATTATATCAACCGGTATGCGCGCAGTACGGAGGCTGAGGAGATGAAATCCTTGCTGGTGAAATCTTACCTTTATTCCGGCGACTACAAAGGAACCTTGAGTGCGATTGACAAAATGCCCAACTCCACACCTGAACTGAACAGGATCGACCAGGAGGTTTCTTTCCTTTTAGGTACAGAAGAGTTCAATAAAGGGAATTTCGATGCGGCGGAAACCTATTTCCTGCGCAGTCTAGAATTTAATATCAATAAAGAATTTAATGTACGTGCCACTTATTGGCTGGCCCAAACTTATTATCAGAAAGGAAATTATGCTTCTGCAATTGTTCGGTATGAAAAGATTCTTAATGAAAGTTTCAGCGAGAAACAGCAGCTGCCGTATGACCTCGGATACGCATATTTCAAATCAAAGAAGTTTGCGCAGGCTCAAAAATATTTCGCGGCCTATCTGAACAATCCAAAACCAGAGTTTAAGGCAGATGCCGAACTTCGGCTTGCTGATACGTATTATGCAGATAATCAACTGAATGAAGCCATCGCGATCTATGATAAAGCCGAAAATGCTGATGACTATACGATGTTCCAGAAAGCCATGGCCTATGGTTTTAAAGGAGACACGGAAGCTAAGATTTCTGAACTTAAAAAGTTACTTTCACAATACAAGAATTCGGAATATATCGATGATGCCCAGTACGAAATAGCCACTGCCTATGCCGCTAATGATGACTATAATACCTCGAACGATTATTTCGCGCAAGTCATTAAAAGCAGCACCGACAAAGATTTGGTGGCAAACGCGCAAATTTACCGTGCACAAAACTATATAGATCTTAACCAAGATTCGCGTGCGCTCTCGGAACTAAAATCTCTGGGTAACCAATACCGAAACACTGCCTATGCCCCTAAAATTGTGCAGGCCGCACGACCGGTTTACATTAAGAATGGTGATGTTGCCGGCTACGAAAGTTTCGCGAAGACGTTAGGTGTAAAAATCGCTGCTTCGGAACTGGATGAAATAAACTTGACTACTGCTAGAAACTATTACGCCGCTAAAGATTACAAAAGGGCCATTCCACTGTACGAAAAATATCTTACGCAAAACCCGACAGGCGAGGGGCTGTACCAAGCGCAATATGAATTGGGCGAAAGCTTCTATCAAACCCGTAATCTACCACAGTCTCTGGTAGTGCTGAAAGAACTTGCAGCTGTACAGAATGATTACCAGGAAGATGCGCAAACCCGCATCGCACAGATATATATAGAACAGAACAACCGCGCAGAAGCTAAGAAATATCTAGAGCCACTCAGCAGCTCATCTAACCAAAATGTACGCAATTTCGCAAATCTGGAACTGATGAAGATCTTTGCCGAAGAGAAAAACTTCGCGCAGGCAGAGAAATTTGCGGATCTGGTGTTGGCTAACACGAAAAATGCCGCATCGGTCAGCGAACTGGCCAAGGTTGTGAAAGCCCGAAGCCTGATGAACCGCAACCGCGATAACGAAGCCAAAGCTGCCTACGCCGCACTTGAAAGGTCATCAAATACCGAAGTTGTTGCCGAAGCTTTTTACGCAAAAGCATTTTACCAGAACAAAGCAAAAGCGTTCAAATCTTCTAACGAAACCATTTTCAAATTGGCAAATAACTATGCATCAGAAGAATATTGGGGCGCAAAAGCTCTTGTACTGATGGCAAGAAACTATATCGGGCTGAAAGATAAATATCAGGCAAGTTATACCGTGGATCAGATTATCGACAATTACCAAGACTTTCCGGAAATTGTAGCGGAGGCCAAAGAAATCAAGAAACTGATAAAATAACCCCCGTACAATTTGGTTTGAATTTCCTCTAAAAAATTTATCTTAATGAACAAAAGAATCTCCATCATAGCTCTGTTTTTCCTAGGCTTATCGCAGTTTGCCTTGGCGCAGATTAAAGAAGAAAAACTCATCCTCGACCGCAAGCGCGAACCTGAAGTCAAGAATATCGAAAAGAAAAAGACATCGGTTGCAGCAGAAAAAAACTATCCGCCAAAGGAGAAAAAAACGCAGGATTCTCTTAATTTACGTTACCAGATTACCAATGTTCCGGCTGCGTCTGATTTTAAAACTTCCACCATTCAGGGGGAAGATATTTCGCCGAAATTTGATGCTGATCACCAAAACAGTTACTTCCAGTTGGGAATGGGCAATTTCGGACGGGTATTGGCAGACGGAAATATTGTCGCAAAACTGGAGAATAATCTTGAAGTAGGTGCGGATTTGCATGTACTTTCAACTTCGGGTCTGAAAAAAGAATATGCGTGGAGTTCTAAACAAAACACAGGGAATGTAGCGGCTTACCTGAATTCTTACAACAACAAAGGAAAGTTCAACGTAATCGCAGATTATGGCCTAAATGATTACAATTACTATGGCATCTACGCCTTTGATCCTTCCGCTGATGTCAATCTGAAGCAGAAAACCAATCGTTTCAAGGTGAATGGCTACTATGATTTTTACAGCAATGAAATCCTCAACGACATCCGAGTGAAATCATCATTCCTTAGCGATCATTTCGATGCCAGGGAAACTCAGGCAGAAATCGTGGCTAATTTTTCAAAACACGACATCGCCCTGCCTATAAACGACATCACCCTGAATACAGATTTAGGCTTAGGCGTGGAAACTTTAAATACAGACTTTAAACTTCTTAGTCAAAACATCACACGTTTCCTAAATGCCTCGGTATCACCCAAACTTACTTTCTTTAAAGGAGATTCTTATCTGATGATTGGCTCTGATTTTTCTTTCTTTAGTGGTAAATACAACACTAATTTAATGGCTGAACAGCAGAAGTCGAACAAAACATATTGGTTTCCGCGGGCAGAAATCCTGTTTTCCGCGGCGCAGGAATTTAAGTTTTACGCGGGCATAAAAGGTGGTTTGACGCTCAATAGCTATGCCTACATGTTAGAGGAAAATCCTTACCTGGTTTCCGACCAGCAACTTCGTCCCACCGAAGTCAAATATAAGGGGTATGTGGGCATTCGCGGCGATATTGACCAGACGATAAAGTACGACTTCAATGCAGGTTTCGGTAAAGTAAATGACATCCTTTTTTATAGTGCCAATGATCTTTTTGATACCGCTGTTGCAGCCAACAGGGCGGCATATGACTACGCCAATACGTTTGCCGCCGTGTATGACAACGGTACAGTGAGCGAAGTGAACGCGAGTGTGCAGTATTTCCCGCTGGCCAACCTTGTACTCAGTGCTGAAGCGCAGTTCACCAAATACGACCTTGATGTTTATGAGCACATTTATAACGTACCTTTGCTGCGCGCCAACATCGGAGCGAATTATACCCTTTTGGGCAAAAAACTGACGTTAGGGACCAAGATGATCTTCGCTACCGACCGTACGACCAATTCGTTTTCCTACACAGCATCAGGCACTTCGCCGGATTTTTATGTATCAAATGAAAACGGGGATGATAAAGTTGGTGGATTCGCGGATTTAAATTTATCTGCAGAGTATAGAATTCACAAAAATTTCAGTATTTTTGCCCACGGAAATAACCTCCTGAACACCAATTACCAAACCTTCAAAGGATATAAAGTATTGGGAACACAGATTTTAGGAGGATTAAAGATTTCCTTTTAGTAGGTTACCGATCCGACTGAAATAAGGCTGCGTAGTTCAACTGGATAGAATATCAGATTTCGGCTCTGAGGGTTGGGGGTTCGAATCCCTCCGCGGTCACACGAAAACCGGCACACTTCCTGGGAAGTGTGCCGGTTTTTTATTTCGTTTTTTTTGTGTTTCAGAACCGTCTAATTGTTGGTGACCTGTAAGCTTACATCAATATTGTTACGGGTAGCGTTGGAGTATGGGCAAACTTGATGAGCCTGCTCTACCAGAGATTGTGCTTCTTGCAGCGATACGCCGGGTACGTTTACCTGAAGCGCCACCTGAAGGCCAAAACCACCTTGGTCATTCGGCCCAATGCCTACATCTGCGGTTACGGTAGTCTGGCCCGCGGCTGATTTATTTTTTCTAATCATTAGGTTTAGCGCACTATCGAAACAGGCGGCATAACCAGCGGCAAATAACATTTCAGGATTCGCAAAGTCATCATTTTTACCACCTAAAGCTTTCGGTGTTCTTACATCCAGTTCCAGGATGCCGTTATCACTTTTCACATGTCCGTCGCGTCCGCCGGTGGCTGTAACGCTTGTGTTGTACAATGTTTTCATATTTTATTTTTTAATGGTAGTCAAAAGTTTATGAAGGGTGTTTTTCAATTCGCATAAATCTTGGTCTGTTAAGCCCAGTTTTTCATTCATTCTTCCTGGGATCAGGCAGGCCTCATGCTGCAAGACAGTTCCTTCATCGGTAAGGAAAATCTGTACCACACGTTCATCCTCAACTTTTCTTTTTCTGGTCAGGTAGCCTTTAGCCTCAAGTCTTTTAAGGAGTGGCGTTAAGGTGCCGCTGTCTAAGGTAAGTTTTTCCCCGATCTGGTTTACCGTCTGTGGCTGTTCTTCCCAAAGGATCATCATGACCAGATATTGCGGATATGTAATGCCCAGCTCTTCAAGAAAAGGACGGTACAGGTTTGCGATTTCCTTAGCAATTAGATAAAACGGAAAGCAAAGCTGTTCGCCAAGCTTAGGCGTTTGGCTGTTTTCCATAATGGTTACTGTTATTATTTCCTGATGATGAACTCCTCCATCGGGATGCGGACTTTTTTCATTTTAGAAAGCCAGTCATTTTCAGCATCACGATATCCCAGATACAGCAGTGTAACACTTTTCAGGCCAAGTTCATTAAGTCCTAGTATTTCATCAACCACTTCATTACTGAATCCTTCTGCTGGGGTACTGTCAATCTTCAGTTCTGCGGCTTGTGCCATGGCAAGTCCCAATGCGATGTAAGTTTGTCGTGCGGTATGTGCGAAATTTTGCTCTGCGGTCTGTGCGCCGTATATTGTTTTCAGTTGGTCGGTATAGCTGCCAAAGCGTCCTCGCGGTAACTCTCGTACATCAGTATGATAATCGTATACTTTATCAATTTTTTCGGCAGAGTAGTTATCCCATGCGGCGAAGACCAATACGTGGGAGCAGTCTCTCATCACTTCGGGGTTCAGGGCGCCTTTTACCATATTTTCTTTAAGCTCCTGGTTTTCTACTACAATCACACGAAAAGGCTGCAGACCAGAGGAGGTTGGTGCCAAGCGTGCGGCTTCGAGTATCTTGTTAAGTTCTTCTTCGGCAATTTTTTTTGTTGGATCATAGGCTTTCACCGCATGTCTCCAATTTAGATTCTCTAATAGTGACATAAAATTAAATTTTTTTACATTACAAAGATAGTAAACAATTAAATTGCACACAACTTATTTATTCAAGAAATAAAAAAACCACTTTGGAGAAAGTGGTTCAAGTAATTATCCAAGTTTTTTGGCATCGGATACAAATTGTTCTAACCCTTTATCGGTAAGTGGATGGTTCAGTAAGTTTAAAATAGAAGCCAGTGGGGAAGTAACCACATCTGCCCCAATCTTTGCACAATTGATAATATGCATCGGAGAACGGATAGATGCAGCAAGAATTTCTGTGTCGAACATATAGTTATCGAAAATTACGCGGATTTCTTCAATAAGGTTAAGACCATCAACAGAAATGTCATCAAGTCTGCCTAAGAATGGCGAAACATAAGTCGCACCAGCTTTTGCAGCAAGTAAGGCCTGCCCAGCCGAGAATATAAGCGTACAGTTGGTCTTGATTCCTTTGTCCGAAAAATATTTTAACGCTTTAATACCGTCTTTAATCATCGGGATTTTCACTACGATATTTGGGTGGATGGCCGCGAGTTCGTCACCTTCCTTAATCATTTCTTCGTAGGTGGTGCTTAAAACCTCTGCTGAAATATCCCCATCTACAATATCGCAAATGGTCTTGTAATGGTTATTGATGGCTTCTTTCCCAGAGATTCCTTCCTTCGCCATAAGCGTAGGGTTGGTGGTAACGCCGTCTAAAATTCCCAAATCCTGCGCCTCTTTAATCTGATCCAGATTGGCAGTGTCGATAAAAAATTTCATATATTTTTTTTGATTTGTACAAAGGTAAGATTCTGAAATCATTTTTTAGGTAACGAAGAGACACAATTTAAACTGACATATATCTGCCCTTATCTTTTTGGAAGGTTTTTTATCCCAATGCGAATATTTTTATCTCTATTTATGAAAAATTATTATCTTTGCAACTAATGAGAAACACATTTCCATTAGTTTATAAAGAGGCTGGCAGCGATGCCGGGCATAACAATATTTGTTTTATTTAACGAAGTCATTTTGGCTTCGTTTTTTTTTGATTTAAAAGTACATAACTATGCTTACAACAAACGAATTAACCGCTGAAAAAATCCAGACGCTGCTTCGCTCAGCGGAAGAATTTGCACAGGGAAAAAGACTTAGGGCAACAGAGGAGATCTATGTTTCGAACCTGTTTTTTGAAGACAGTACCCGCACGAAAACCAGTTTTTATATGGCACAGCGCCAGCTTGGTCTGCAGGTAGTACCTTTTGCCGTTAATTCAAGTTCCGTCAACAAGGGCGAATCGCTGTATGATACGGTAAAGACACTGCAAAGTTTAGGTATCGATCTCCTTGTCATCCGTCATAAGCAGGATAAGTATTATGAAGAACTGCGGAATATTGATATCCCCATCATCAACGGTGGCGATGGCAGCGGTAATCACCCTTCTCAAACGCTATTGGATCTGATGACTATTCAGCAGGAATTTGGCAATTTCAAAGGCCTGAAAGTCGGCATCGTGGGAGATGTGAAGCACAGCCGCGTAGCCAATTCAAACGCTGAAGCACTGCGGAAACTGGGTGCTAAGGTGTTTTTCTCCGGTCCTGAAAAGTGGTTCGATGAAGGCACCATCATCAACGGAACTTATATGAGCATCGATGAACTCGTGAAGGAAGTGGATGTGCTGATGCTCCTAAGAATCCAGCATGAAAGACATGGCGAAAAGATGAAAATTTCGCTTGATAGCTATCACCGTAAGTTTGGTTTGACGATAGACCGCGAGAAGATGATGAAGGAAAACGCAATCATCATGCATCCGGCACCTATAAACCGAAATGTGGAAATCGACAGTGAGCTTGTTGAATGCAGCCGCTCCAGAATCTTTAAACAGATGGAAAACGGCGTTTTCGCGCGCATGGCGATCCTTAAAGATGCGCTGGAAACTAAAGGATTTAAGTTTAAGTAGAAGCTGAAGTCAAGAGCCAAGAGCCAGAAGCCAAGAGCTGTAAACGAAGAATCTGCAGTGCAAAGTCTTGCGTCTTGCATCTTGATTCTAAAATATAAAATAAATGAACAAAAAATTAATATTAGAAACGGGCGAAGTGTTCCATGGTCAGGGTTTCGGTGCTGATCAGGATATCCTCGGCGAGGTGGTCTTCAATACCGGAATGACAGGCTATCAGGAACTTATTTCCGACCCCTCATATTGCGGACAGATCGTGTGCATGACATATCCGCTCATCGGCAACTACGGCATCAACCGCGATGACTACGAAAGTATAGAACCCGCCATAAAAGGCCTGATCGTAAAGGAACTGTGTGATTTCCCGTCTAATTTCCGTAACCAGATGACGCTTGATGAGTTTTTTAGGAATAAAAACCTCTCAGGTATTTCCGAGATCGATACCCGACGACTCACAAGGGTTTTAAGGGATAAAGGTGTTGTGAAAGGCATCATCGTAAATGCCGATGAAGATGAAAGTACTGTGGTACAAAACCTTAAGACCACCGGTCTGCCCACCGATCAGGTTGCCAGTGTATCAACCGAAACGCCGTACGCAAGCCCTGGCAGAGGCCTAAAGGTCGTGCTGGTAGATTTCGGTTCCAAACTCGGCATCTTGCGCGAACTTACGCACCGCGAGTGCGACGTGATTGTAGTGTCACAAGACATCACCGCTGAGGAGATTTTATTGATGAAGCCCGATGGAATCATGCTTTCGAATGGTCCCGGCGATCCCGAAGATGTGAAGGGCGCGCCTGCGCTTATCAACGGATTATTAGGAAAGGTACCGATTTTCGGCATCTGTCTTGGGCATCAGCTGATTGGTTTAGCCTGCGGGGCCAAAACTTTCAAACTCAAATTCGGACACCGCGGCGGCAATCATCCGGTGTTGGATTTAGAGAAGAACAAAGTCGCCATCACTTCCCAGAATCACGGTTATGCGATCGATCAGGAAAGTCTGAGAAGCACCGACCTCATTGAAACTCATATCGCGCTGAACGACCGTACCAATGAAGGCCTGCGGCATAAGTTCCACCCATGCTTTTCCGTACAGTATCACCCCGAAGCCAGCCCCGGGCCGGAGGATGCCAACTATTTGTTTGATGACTTTATCAGTTTAATGAAGGATTTTAAGAATCAGGAATCAACAGCCAAGAATCAAGAGCAGGAGCATGCACAATTTTGAAAAATTGATATTCTGGCAGAAATCGATGGCTTTCGCGAGGAAGATCTATCTTCTTTCTGCACAACTTCCCGTGGACGAGAAGTTTGGATTGGTGTCTCAAATGAAACGTGCCGCAATTTCAATTCCCTCAAATATTGCTGAAGGTTCCGGTAGAAACAGCGATAAAGAATTCAATCATTTCCTCGCAATCGCACTAGGATCTGCATTTGAGCTTCAGACACAGTTAATTTTATCTAAAGAACTTGAACTTTTAGGCGATGTTTCTGCCAATGACTTGATTGCCGATGTCTCTGAAATTCAAAAAATGATCTATTCCTTTAAAAACAACCTTGTAAAAAAATCTTGAATCTCGGTTCTTGACTCTTGAATCTATTATAAAAAATGAAAAGAAACGACATAAAAACCATCCTTGTTATCGGCTCCGGACCCATTATTATCGGTCAGGCCGCGGAATTCGATTATGCAGGCACACAGGCCTGTCTCGCACTCCGCGAAGAAGGCTATAAAGTAATCCTCATCAACTCCAATCCCGCGACCATCATGACGGACGTGGAGATTGCCGACAAAGTTTACATCGAACCCATCTCGTTGCAATTCGTCAGCCACATCATCCGAAAGGAAAGACCGGACGCACTTCTGCCAACTCTTGGCGGACAAACCGGACTCAACATGGCGGTAGAATTGCAGAAATCCGGGATTCTCGAGGAGTGCAAAGTTGAAGTTCTCGGCACCAAGCTTTCGGCGATCAACCAGGCCGAAGACCGCGACCTTTTCCGCGCGCTGATGTGCGAACTCAACGAGCCGGTGCCAGATTCCGACATTGTAAACACGGTGCAGGGTGCTTTGGAGTTTGCGCACAACATCGGTTATCCGGTCATCGTTCGGCCTGCCTTTACGATGGGCGGAACGGGCGGCGGAATAGCGCATAATGATGAGGAACTAAAAGAAATCGCAAGTTTCGGACTTAAATATTCACCGGTTACCCAATGCCTCATCGAAAAATCCATCGCCGGCTTCAAAGAAATTGAATACGAAGTGATGCGCGACAAAAACGATAACGCCATCGTCGTGTGCAATATGGAAAACATCGATCCGGTGGGCGTTCACACGGGTGATTCCATTGTGGTGGCACCTTCGCAGACTTTGTCGGACCGCGAATATCAGATGCTTCGCAATTCATCTTTAAAGATCATTCGCGCTTTAGGCATCGAAGGCGGTTGTAACGTACAGCTTGCTTTAGATCCTGCTTCCTTTAAATATTATATCATCGAAGTCAATCCGCGTGTGTCGCGTTCATCAGCTTTGGCGAGTAAGGCTACCGGTTATCCTATCGCGAAGATCGCGGCAAAAATCGCTGTCGGACTTACTTTAGATGAAATCATGAATCCGGTTACCGGCAAGACCTACGCGTGCTTTGAGCCGGCCTTGGATTATGTCGTGACCAAATTCCCGCGCTTCCCGTTTGATAAATTCGAAACCGCGGACCGCCGACTTTCAACCCAGATGAAAGCCACAGGTGAGGTGATGGCCATCGGCAGGAACTTCGAGGAGTCTTTGCACAAAGCCATCCGTTCCCTTGAAACTGGTTTAAGGCATATCGGTTTGAAAACGAAGCAGGCCGAAGCACTGACGGATGAAGAGATTGAAAGAAGAATCCGCGTTTGCGATGACGAGCGGCTCTTCATCATCGGTGATGCCCTGCGACGTGGCTACGATTGGGGAAAAATAGTAGAATGGAGCAAAATAGATAAATTCTTCATCTGGAAAATCAAAAAGCTCATCGACTTTGAAAAGGTGATCGCTGAAAATAAGTTCGATACAAAAACCCTTCTTCAGGCCAAGAAGTTAGGATTTGCTGACCTGCACATCGCGCATCTTTGGGAATCTGACCAGAAAACCATCTTCGAGTTCAGGAAAGAGAACAATATCATGCCGGTCTATAAAATGGTAGATACCTGCGCTGCTGAATTTGAGAGCGAAACACCTTATTTCTACGGAACTTATGAAGAGGAGAACGAAAGCATTGTTTCCGATAAGGAGAAAATCATCGTGCTGGGTTCCGGGCCGATTCGGATTGGCCAGGGCGTGGAGTTCGATTACGCCACCGTGCACTCGGTTTGGGCCATTAAGGAACTCGGTTACGAGGCTATCATCATCAATAACAATCCCGAAACTGTTTCCACAGATTTCTCGATCTCAGATAAACTTTACTTTGAGCCTTTAACGGAAGAAGAGGTAATGAACATCATCGAACTCGAGAAGCCAAAAGGCGTGGTAGTGCAGTTTGGCGGACAGACTGCCATCAACCTGGCCGATAAACTGGCAGCGCACGGCGTACAGATTCTCGGCACTTCGCTTGAAGATTTGGACCGTGCGGAAAACCGTAACAAATTTGAAGCTGCCCTACAGGAGCTTCAGATTCCGCAGCCACTGGGCAAAACGTGTTTCACCAAAGAAGAGGCCATCGTCATCGCCGAAGAGATCGGTTATCCGGTGTTGGTTCGGCCAAGTTATGTATTGGGTGGCCGCGCTATGGAAATCGTTTACGATGAAAAAGATCTCAGCCACTATATGACCAACGCGGTGAAGGAAAGTTCAGAACACCCGATCCTCATCGACCGTTATCTGACAGGCAAAGAAATAGAGATCGATGCGATCTGCGATGGCGAAACCGTCGTAATTCCAGGCATTATGGAGCATATCGAAAGAGCCGGCGTTCACTCGGGCGACTCTATCGCGGTGTATCCACCCCAAAACATCAGTCAGCAGCAGATCAATACCCTGGTAGATTATACCCAAAGGCTCGCAAAAGGGCTGAAGGTCATCGGCCTGATGAACATCCAGTACGTACTTTCAGACGATGAAGTATATGTGATCGAGGTGAATCCAAGATCGAGCAGAACCGTACCTTTCCTGTCTAAAATCACCGAAATCCCGATGGCGAACCTTGCCACCAAAGCCATTCTCGGTAAGAAACTGGCGGATTTGGGCTATCAGATCGGTCTGGCACCCAATAAACCAGGCGTATTTGTCAAAGTTCCGGTCTTTTCCTTTTCTAAACTGACCAAGGTGGACACTTCTCTCGGGCCGGAAATGAAGTCAACCGGCGAGGTAATGGGCAAAGATACCACACTTGAAAAAGCTTTGTACAAAGGCTTCATAGCAGCTGGCCGAAAGGTCCCCACACACGGTTCCATTCTCTTTACCGTGGCCGATAAGCACAAAGAAGAAGCCGCTGTGTTCGCCAAGCGCTTCCACGAAGTCGGTTTCCGCATCTGGGCCACCGAGGGTACGGCCAGATATTTTGAGGAATCCGGCATCCCGGTGAAAATCGGTTACAAGATCGGCGAAGAAGATGTCAACCTGATCGACCTCATTCAAAAAGGAAAGGTGCAGTACGTGGTAAACACCACCACCAAAGGCAAGCAGGCCGAGCGCGACGGTTTCCAAATCCGCCGCATGTCTGTAGAGAACGGCGTGCCGTGCCTGACCTCGATGGATACGGTGGAAGCCATCCTGAAAGTGATCGAGAGCATGAGCTTCAAGATGGAGGCGATGTAATTTAAGGCAACACCTTCCAGGCAATAGGCTTAAGGCCAAAAAGTAGCGTTGTTAAAGGTTTAAACTCTGGCAACGCTTTTTATTTTCATTAATAAATTCGGCTAAGACCACGCAGGGTGGATGTTTTTCCACCTTGTACTCTCGCCAGCATTTGTAGGGATGCCCAAAGAGTAGAGCAGTCCACAACCTACAATCCTTCCGCCACCTGTAGAAATCTTCCTTTGAGTATTATTAATGAACCGGACACTTGCCGAAACAGAACGGACACCTGCAAAAATGTATTGGACGCTTGCAGAAACAGTCCGGACACCTGCAGAAATGTATGGAACATTTACAGAAATGAATCGGACTATTGCAGAAACGGTCGGGACACTTGAAGAAATGAATCGGACTATTACACAAACGATCGGGACACTTACAGAAACAGTCCGGACACCTGCAGAAACGGTCGGGACACTTACAGAAATGAACGGGACGGTTGCAGGAATGGTCCGGACACATGTCCCGTCCATTTCTGCAATATAATATGCATTAAATATGCAATTTATGTGTTATATTTACATTTAAATAACACAAATGATGAATACCTCAAAAAATGAAACGCCTGACACCGGTAAGCCAAGTTCACAGAACCGGTACATTTCCGCAGAGCAATTGATTGCTAAGATGAAAATCGCGTTCAGCAACGCGAAGCAACCCGAGATCCTGAGCCAGTTGGCCACGGTCGGCATCACCGAACCCATGTTGGACGGTTACCTGAATGAAATTACTAACCTGGAACTTCTCAGCCAAAAGCAAATACAGGAATATGGTGAACAGTACGCCCAAACCGAAGGTTTCAATCTGAAAAGAGCGGAGATAGAGAACACCTACCGACGCCACCGGAACCTGGCAAAGATCGCGATGAACGGTGACCGCCAGGCACATACCACACTGGGCACGGATGAAAAAGTGAAGCGTGCCTACCCGGCGTGGTATCAGCAGGTGAGTAATTTCTATGCGCAGATTTTGGCCAATCCCACTTTCAAAGCCAAAGCTGCCACGGTGAATATTGATGATGCTGCCATTGCGGCACAGCAGGCGGCTTTAGAAGAGATTTCGGCGCTGAAGGAATCGCAGAAAAAAGAACTCGGGGAAGCGCAGAAAGCCACTGAAGTCCGCGATACAGCGCTGGATCTGCTTTACCCAAAATATACGCGCTTGGTTTCATTTGCGAAAGTGCTTTTCCCTGACGATCAGACGCTCGAGAAACTCGGCATCAAAGTAAAAAGTGTAGAATGATCTTTAAGTTTAAACTTATTTAAATAGGAAATTGAAGGGTGGTTTATCGATAGACCGCTCTTTCTTCCGCAAAAAATCTTATCTTAGGACTCAAAATTGACGACATGAAAAAACTATTATTCAGCACGCTTTTTCTGGCTTCGGTGGCCGCTTATTCGCAGTACACTTTGCCGGCTGCCAGCCCGCGGCAGAAAGTGGAGCAGCAGTTTTCTACCTCTAAGATCACGGTGGACTATGGCCGTCCGGGCGTGAAAGGCCGCAAGATCTTTGGTGAACTCGTTCCTTATAATAAAGTGTGGCGTGCGGGCGCGAACTCTTCTACCAAAATCACCTTCGATCAGGCGGTGAACTTTGGCGGAAACACGGTTCCCGCAGGAACCTACGGTCTTTTTGTAATCCCGACAGACAAGGAATGGAAACTTATCCTGAACAAAGATGCGCAACAGTGGGGTGCGTACGCTTATGACGAAAAACTGAATGTCACGCAGGTTTCCGCGCCGGTGCAGAACCTCAGCGAAAAGCAGGAGTGGTTCGGGATTGAACTGAATCCGGTGGATGACAACGCGCTGGATATGGTGATTAAATGGGACATGGCGAAAGTTTCGGTTCCCATAAAAGTAGCAAACCCCGAACTGACGACCAAAGTGGTGGACAAACTAAAGGAAATCCGCCAGATCGAACGCGATGCTGCGGCTAAGAAATAGACAATGATCAATAATTGCCTCAATCATATTTGGGGCTTTTTTTGGGCAGCTTTTTCCGTCTTCCGCTCCCAATCTTTTATTTTTGGCGGAGGCTTTGCCGCCGCCAAAAATAAAAGGATTTCCGCTCAAGCCGGGCTGCGAGCCTCGTTTAAAAATCAGGCGTCATTAATTGACAAAGGTTTTTTATTAAAAAAATACCTGTCCATTTTTCGGTTGTAAGACACATCCGTGCACACCTATATTTGCTTTAAATTTACAACATGGAACTTTCAGCCGAACTCATGTACCAAGCGTCCTTTGATAAAAACCCTGACTTTGAAGGCGTTTTCTGGATGGGCGTAAAAACGACCGGTATTTTCTGCCGCCCGACCTGCAATGCGCGCAAACCGAAACCGGAAAACGTGGAATTCTTCAGCCATACCAAAGAAGCGATCCTGAAAGGGTACCGCCCGTGCAAAGTCTGCAAACCCCTCGAGAATCCTGAAGGCACCCCGCCGGCGATTCAGCAGCTTTTGAGTGAACTTTCGGCGGACCCGTCCTTGAAAATCAAAGATTACGATCTTGTGCAGCGCGGTCTGGAGCCGGCGGCCGTGCGCCGATGGTTCTTAAAGCATCACGGCATTACTTTCCATGCGTTTCAAAGGATGTTCAAACTGAATTCAGCCTTTAAGAAACTGAATTCCGGTGAGCATGTGACCGACGCCGCGTTCGAATGTGGTTACGAAAGCCTCAGCGGCTTTGGTGAAAGTTTTAAGAATATCTTCGGTGTCGCACCCTCTCAGGGTAAGTCGGAAAAGGTGATTGACTTAAAAAGAATCGAAACGCCGCTGGGAACGATGATTGCCTGCGCAGATGAAAACGGAATCTGCCTGCTCGAATTTTCGGACCGGAAAGCTTTGCCAACGGAACTTAAAGACATTTCGCGGCACTTTAAAGCCAATATTATGCAGGGTGATAATCCGCATTTTAAAACCTTAGAAAAAGAACTTGCGGAATATTTTGAAGGAACCCGCCAGCAATTTACGGTGCCGCTTTCACCTGTAGGAACTGATTTCCAGCTAAAAGTATGGGAAGTTTTGCGGAACATTCCGTATGGGACGACACGCAGCTATCAGGAGCAGGCGAATATCTTGGGTAGCCCAAAATCCGTACGCGCGGTGGCGAACGCGAATGGATTGAATAAGATTTCGATCATTATTCCGTGTCACCGCGTCATTGGCAGCAACGGATTGCTGACCGGCTACGGCGGCGGCGTATGGCGCAAACAAAAACTGCTGGAACTGGAAAAATCTATATTATTTTAAACATCACATCATGAGTTTCCCCATACCTGCCATCCTTGAAAATGAAAAACTAAAACTGATTCAGTTGCAGCAAGACGATTTTGAAAGACTGTACAAAGTTGCTTCCGACCCGGAGATATGGGCTCAGCACCCAAACCCGGACCGTTACAAAAGGGATGTTTTCGGAAATTTCTTTAAAGGAGCCATCGAAAGTAAGGGTGCTTATTTGGTTTTAGATAAAAAGAACAACGATGTGCTGGGCAGCACACGTTTTTACGATTACGATGCAGATGACAAATCCGTTTTGATTGGCTATACTTTTTACGGAAGGAACTCCTGGGGCAAAAAGATTAATCCGGCGGTTAAAAAATTAATGCTCGATTATGCTTTTCAATATGTGGATAAAGTTATCTTTCATGTCGGAAAAGAGAATATCCGCTCGCAGATCGCGATAGAAAGACTGGGCGCGATAAAAACCGGCGAAGAAGAGATCGCTTACTTTGGTGAAACACCCAAAACTAATGTGATCTATACGATTTCGGCACAGCAGTGGACTCTTTCAGGAACTTAATTTATAGCAGATTTATCATTAAAAAATATAAAGCATTTACTTATCGAAATCGCTGTAAAATTTTCCCGGTCAGCCAAAAATTTGTAATTTAGGTGAAATTAAAAACCTAAATATTAATGCCCACATCAACTGACTACCGAATTGAACAAAGCCTTAAAAACCTAAAAATCTCGGAACAGAACAAAGGTGTTTCCACCGGCGGAGAGTTTTTTGCGAACGGTTATATCATTGAAAGCTACTCGCCAACCGACGGAAAACTCATTGCGAAAATCACCACAGCCAACGCGCAAGACTATGCGCATGTCGTGGAAAAAGCAAAAGCCGCCTTCAAAGAATTCCGCATGATTCCGGCCCCGAAACGAGGGGAGTTGGTACGACAGTTCGGCTTGAAATTACGTGAATATAAAGATGATTTAGGTAAACTCGTTTCGTATGAAATGGGGAAATCGCTACAGGAAGGTCTCGGCGAGGTGCAGGAAATGATTGACATCTGCGATTTCGCGGTTGGACTTTCGCGCCAGCTTCATGGCTACACCATGCATTCCGAAAGGCCGGGACACCGCATGTACGAGCAATATCATCCGCTTGGCATCGTCGGGATCATCTCAGCGTTTAATTTTCCGGTTGCAGTTTGGTCGTGGAATACTGCGCTTTCGTGGATCTGCGGAAACGTAACGATCTGGAAACCATCAGAAAAAACGCCGCTTTGCGCTATTGCGTGTCAGAATATCATGAATGAGGTCCTTAAGGAAAACGACATGCCGGAAGGAATTTCAACAATGATCGTAGGCGATCACGTGATCGGTGATCTTTTGGTTAAAGACAAAAACATCGCACTCATTTCATTTACCGGCTCCACCAAAGTTGGACGTGAAGTCGGCAAAAATGTGGCCGAACGTTTCGGCAAATCGATTCTTGAACTTGGCGGAAATAATGCGATCATCATTACTGAAAATGCAGATCTGGACATGTCGATTATCGGTGCGGTTTTCAGCGCGGTGGGAACTGCAGGACAAAGATGTACCTCGACGAGACGACTTATTATCCACGAAAGCAAATATGAAGAAGTGAAAAATCGGTTGGTTCAGGCGTATGGCCAGCTGAAAATAGGGAATCCGCTTGATGAAAGCAATCATGTCGGGCCGCTGATCGATCAGGACGCGGTGAAACAATATCTCGAATCCATTGAAAAAATAAAAGCAGAAGGCGGAAAGTTTGCTGTAGAAGGCGGTGTACTGGATGGAGAAAATTACGAATCGGGCTGTTACGTGAAACCGTGCATCGCGGAAGTCGAAAATTCGTTTGAGATCGTGCAGCACGAAACTTTTGCACCCATCCTATATGTCATGAAGTACCGGACGCTGGAAGAAGCGATAGAGATGCAGAACGATGTTCCACAAGGTTTGAGCTCTGCAATCATGACGCAGAATCTACGTGAAGCCGAACTTTTCCTTTCACATTCAGGCTCTGATTGTGGTATCGCGAATGTAAATATCGGCACATCCGGTGCGGAAATCGGTGGCGCGTTCGGTGGGGAAAAAGAAACTGGCGGCGGCCGCGAGTCCGGTTCTGATGTCTGGAAATATTACATGAGACGCCAAACCAACACGATCAATTATACGACCAGTCTGCCTTTGGCGCAGGGAATAAAATTCGACCTGAGTGGTGACGCGAAGGATGAAGTCGATGCTGTTTGACCATTCAAAATTTAACTAAAAAACCACTTTAAACTATGAACGACGCAATCGCTTCTAAACCCCAAACGATAAATAAAGTAAAAGAAACACTCGGTAAGCACATGCTGGCCGATGGTTTCGACTTCGTGATGGATTTTGAAAAATCACACGGGAGTTGGATTCATGACAGGCTGACCGGCCGAGATTTCCTTGATATGTTTTCGATGTTTGGTTCCGCTTCGATCGGTTACAACCATCCTTACTTAATGGAAAAATCAGGTTGGCTTGGCAGAATGGCCGTAAACAAACCCACGCTCGCGGATGTTTATTCGCAGGAGTTTGCAGATTTTATGGACGTTTTTTCACGCGTGGCGATTCCGAAAGAACTGCAGTACGCATTCTTTATCGAGGGCGGTGCATTAGCCGTGGAGAATGCCATGAAAGCATGTTTCGACTGGAAAACACGTAAGAATTTTGAAAAAGGACTTGATCAGGAAGCGGGAATCTGTATTCATTTCAAACAGGCTTTTCACGGGCGGAGCGGCTATACATTAAGCCTTACAAATACGGCGGATCCGCGCAAGCATCAGTATTTCCCAAAATTTGACTGGCCGAGAATCATCAATCCGCACCTGAATTTCCCGATTACGGAAGAAAATTTAGAAGAAACCATTAAAAATGAGCAACTTGCGCTGCTGCACATTCAGGAGGCGATTATCAGCAATCCGGGTCAGGTGGCGTGTATTATTATTGAACCTATTCAGGCAGAAGGCGGTGATAATCATTTCCGCGACGAATTTTTCACCGGTTTGCGTGACCTTTGCGATGAGAATGAAGTGCTGCTGATCTTCGATGAAGTGCAAACGGGCATTGGGATTACCGGCAAAATGTGGGCTTTTGAACATTTCACTGCGAAACCAGACATCATTTCGTTTGGAAAGAAAACCCAGGTTTGTGGAATCCTGGCAAACAAAGAAAAATTTGACGAAGTGCCGCAGAATGTATTCCGTGAAAGTTCGAGAATCAATTCTACGTTTGGAGGAAACTTCATCGATATGCTGCGCTTTCAACTGACTTTGGAGGTAATCGAGAAAGAAAATCTGGTAGAAAACGCCAAAGTTGTCGGTGAATTTTTGCTCGAAAAACTACAGGAACTTCAGCAGAAATATCCGGATAAAGTATCAAATGCTCGGGGCCGTGGTTTGATGTGTGCGATTGATTTACCTTCGGGAGCTGCCAGAGACCAGCTTCGGGAAGAACTTTATAATGACGGACTCATTATTTTGGCGTGTGGCATGCGTTCGATCCGCTTTCGGCCTCATTTGAATGTGACAAAGGAAGAGATTCAGTTAGCGATAAATAAAATTGCAGAAAATCTGCATAAAATTTGATATGGTTATATATTTAAGGTCAATAACTCATGAAGTTTTAAATTTTAATATTAATTAATATTTATTTACCAGCTTTATTTTATACATTTATAACTCAAAATTATAAGAAATGGAAAGAGAAACGAGAGTATCTGTGTTTGAAAGTGAGAAATCTGCCGAAATTCAGTTGATAAAATCTAAGCTTGAAGCGCAGCAAATCCCAGCTTTCACTAATGATAAGTATATGTCTTTTACAACAACGCCTACCGCTAACACGATCCGCCTGATGGTAAACCTGCAGGATGAGCAAAGAGCTTTTGAAATTATTGACCAATACCTAAAAGAGTCCGACCTCGACCTTAGTCTGAAACCCTAAAACCTATATCATAGTTTTAAATTTTACGTTTTACAGAAACCGGAGCTAATTTTTTTTAGTTCCGGTTTTTTTTGTTGGTTGTTTATAGTTTATCGCGCATCATTTTAATGAAAACCGAAGGTTTCATATCAAATTTTCGGCGGAAATTGGATGAGAAATTTTCCGCACTGGAGAATCCTGCGATGGCAGCAAGTTCTTTTACATCCATGTTGATGTATTTTATATCATTTTTCAGGTGATTGATGATATAATCAAGACGCAGGTCATTAATATATAAGGTGAAAGTTTTGCCTTTATAGGTATTGATGATTTTCGAGAAATAGGTAGAATTGGTGCCAAACTCCTCACTGAGCAACTTTTGTGAAATCTGGGGATCCAAAAATCTTTTTTCAGTCTCGAAAATATCAAGTTGTTGAAGAATGTTCTCTACAAACAGGGGATTCAAGCCTGGGATTTTGTTGTAATATTCGTAATCGAACTTCTGTTCTTGAGGCAAATCTAGCGAGTTGAGTGTCGCAACGGTTTCTTCCTGCGGAGTTTCCGCACTCTGATGGGCGAGGATTTCTTCAAATCTTTTTTTATAGTTCTGTTTTTCGCGGTAAATCCGGATGCCAAAAAATACAAAACCACCCACAATCACCACTAATACGCCCACAAACATGATGCGTTGGTTCTGAAGGGTATTTTCAATACGGTTTTTTTCTGCTACCAGTTTCTTGGTATCGTATTCTTTTACGATTCTTTGGTAGAGATATTTATAATTTTTTTCATAGGAACGGTCGAGGTACATCAGCTTGTTAATGTATTCAAGCTGTTTATCGGTATTACCGGTAGAGGTGTAATATTTAATTAAGATTTCGTACGCAGAGCGGAACTGTGGATCAAGCTTTTTAGTTTTGGTATAATGTTTATCGATTTCTTCCAGGTATTTAATGGCAAGCTGCTTTTTTCCGGTGTGCCAGTAGGAAAGCCCGAGATAGTAAATTTCGGTAATGTGCGTCCATTGGTCATTATACAGCCGGATAGCTTCAGACAATTTTGAGATTGCCGTAGTGTAGTCTTTAGAATAGTAAGCTATAAGTCCTTCAGAAGTTATGAAATACGGAAGGTACTGATTAAGATTATTATTCTTCACATACTGGAAAGCTTCTGCTAAATGTATTCTATTCTCTTGAAATAAACCAAGTTTTGTATTAGAATCTATTAAACTCATCAGGGAATAGAGGTAATACATCTCATAATTTTTCCCAAGCGCTGTTTTGTTGTGTAAATTACTCTTAAAAAACGTTAAGCAAACCTCTAGTTCCTTTTTAGCATCTTCATATTGTCCTAAATATATCTTATTCTGAGCAATTATATATATAGTTTTGTTATAAATATACTCGTTACCTATTTGTTGTGAGAGTTTATTCGCATTTAATATATCTTCTAAAGCCTTTTGATAATTTTCTTCTGCCATATTGATATTACCTCTGTTCAAATAAGCATCAATCAAAGTTTTTGTTAGATTTGAATTCTTCGCTACAGATAATGCGCTATCAGCATATTTTATGTTTGTCGGGAATTTACCTGCTATGCTTCCATAACGATATGCATAGAATAATGCTTCGAGGTTTTTTTCTTTTTTTGATTTTGAAATGTAGAGATTTATTAAATTCCACATTTGCACAGAATCATTATTATTTGAATCAATCCTTTTTTCAATTTCTTCATTGGTCAAAGTCACTTTTTTTAGGTCTTGTGAGCTATAAAAAACACATGAAAATAAAAAAATCAGGAGTATAATTGGATAACTAATTTTCAGCTGCATACTGTCGTAATAAAATGATTAACAGATAGATAAATCATTTTCAATCATTTGTTTTACAATAATAGTGCAATTTTTGGAAATCCTATTAATTAATTTATAAAATTGGTGTGATTTTTTAAAAAACACCTGTTTAATTTTTTGCTATATACCTATCAACCGGCATACATTTGTAAAAATTAAACGCATGAAAAATTTAACCCTTATCGCAGCAGCAGTTTTTACTACATTAACATTAAACTCCTGCAGACAGTCAGATGAAGTCCTATCACCAACAGAAATAGCAACATTAAAGAAAATACAAGATCCTAACAGTGCATTAAATGCCAATACAGAGTTAGCTACACCAGCACCATTGGAAGCAGACGGCGAATTATTACCACCGCCAAGAAAATAAAACCACCTAAACTATAATATTTTTTTTCATCATTTGTGTTTGGTTCTTCCGTGATTCGTCGCGGAAGAACCTTTTTTATGCAGTAAATAAAATTCAGCATTTCCAGTATAGTTTATTCAACTTTCATTATTTTCGTATCTTTGAAAAATAACCACTTTTATATGGACAGCACCTACATAGAAACGCAACAGATTTCTTTTCAGGACTTCAGGACTTCAGTAATTCAGGATTATAAACTCGGCAGGATTTCCCGCGAAATGTCTTATTTAGGTAGGCGAGAGGTGCTTACCGGCAAAGCCAAGTTCGGCATCTTTGGCGATGGCAAGGAACTTCCGCAGCTCGCAATGGCAAAAGTTTTCAGAAATGGCGATTTCCGTTCCGGATATTACCGCGACCAAACTTTTGCGATGGCCATAGACGCTGTAACTATAGAAAGTTTCTTCGCACAATTATACGCAGATACCAGTATTGAACGCGAACCAGCTTCAGCAGGCCGACAAATGAACGGCCACTATGCTACCAGAAGTTTAAATGAAGACGGTTCTTGGAAAAACCTGATGGAGCAAAAAAACATTTCTTCAGATATTTCGCCCACCGCGGGCCAAATGCCCAGATTGCTAGGATTGGCAATGGCATCTAAAGTATATAAAACTGTACACTTCGAAGGATCCGAGAAATTCTCAAACGGCGGTAATGAAATCGCTTTCGGAACCATTGGTGATGCTTCTACTGCTGAAGGTCATTTCTGGGAATCTCTTAATGCTGCGTGTGCATTACAGGTTCCCATGATAGTGTCGATTTGGGATGATGGCTACGGAATCTCGGTTCCTACACAGAACCAGCGTGCTAAGGCAGACATTGCAGAAATGCTCTCAGGTTTCCAACGAAAAGAAGGCGAAAACCAGGGTTGCGAAATTATTCAGGTAAAGGCCTGGGACTATCCATCACTGCTAGATGCGTATGCGCGCGCAGAGCATTTTGCCCGAACAGAAAGTGTACCCGTGGTAGTTCATGTGGTAGAAGTTACCCAACCTCAAGGACATTCAACTTCTGGTTCTCACGAAAGATACAAAAATGAAGACCGCCTGAAATGGGAAGGTGAGTTTGATGGGTTAAGAAAATTCCGTGAATGGATTCTGGACTATTCTATAGATATTGAAGGAAATGAAGAAGTGCTGGCAAGCGCGGAAGAACTTGACCGCATTGATGAAGAAGCAAAAAAATTGGTGAAAGAAGGACAGAAAAAAGCCTGGGAAAATTATCAGAAACCAATTTTAGATCTTAAAAACAGGGTATTACCACTGATAGAGGACCTGAAATCTCAGCATACAGGCGTTGCAGAAGAATTGGAAAAATTCACGAAACTTATTGCTGTCGCAAAAAAAGATATTTTCCATTTGGTGAGAAAATCATTGTTTATTTCACGTGGCAGCCATTCCGCGGAAAGAGCAGCACTTGAAAATCTATACAATGAAATTTTTGCTGTAGAGAAAGATAATTACTCCTCTCACCTGTACTCACAATCTCAGTGGAAAGCTACTAATATAAAAGAAGTAGCACCTGTTTTTGCAGAAAACTCAGAAATGGTGGATGGCAGAGTTGTAGTAAGGAATAATTTTGATAAAATTTTCGAAAAATATCCTGAAGCACTCGTCTTTGGTGAAGATGCAGGTAACATTGGCGACGTCAACCAAGGTCTGGAAGGTTTGCAGGAGAAATACGGCGAACTTCGCGTGGCAGATACCGGCATCCGTGAAGCTACCATTCTCGGTCAGGGCATTGGTTTAGCCATGCGTGGCCTCAGACCTATTGCGGAAATACAGTATCTTGATTATATCTTATATTGTATTCAAGGTATGAGCGATGATTTGGCCACAGTACAATACAGAACACGTGGCGGGCAAAAAGCACCCGTAATTATCCGTACACGTGGCCACAGACTTGAAGGGGTTTGGCATTCCGGCTCACCAATGGCAGGTATAATCAATCTTTCAAAAGGGATTTTAGTACTTGTACCGCGTAATTTAACTAAAGCTGCCGGCTTTTATAATACAATGCTGCAAAGCGATGAGCCTGCTGTGATTGTAGAATGTCTCAACGGTTATCGTCTTAAAGAAAAACAACCTGAAAATTTAGGTGAGTTTACCGTGCCTGTAGGTAAAATTGAAATTACAAAGGAAGGAAAAGATGTAACCTTAGTAACGTATGGCTCCACATGGAGACTCGTGATGGAAGCGGCCGAGGAACTCGAAAAAATTGGTATTTCCGCCGAAGTCATTGATGTTCAGTCACTCATTCCGTTTGATTTAACACATGAGATTGCACAAAGCGTTCAAAAAACCAACCGACTGGTTGTTATTGATGAGGATGTAGAAGGCGGTACATCAGCGTTTATCCTGCAACAAGTCATGGAAAAACAGAAAGCTTTCAGGTATTTGGATGCAGATCCGCTCACCATCAGTGCAGAAAATCACCGTCCGGCTTACGCCAGCGATGGAGATTATTTCAGTAAACCAAGTGTGGATGATATGGTTGAGAAAATTTATACCATGTTTCATGAAAACAATCCACAGAAGTTTCCGAAAATTTAATTGGATCGAAGAAAAGCAAAGCGACTCAGGGAGTCGCTTTTTTGTGATATTTACACAAGTATCAAAGCAGCATCATTTTTGTAGAAGCGTATGAAAAAACATTATGAAAAAACTATTCTTAACAGCAACACTTGCGTTCTTTTTGGTTTCATGTGATAACAAGCCAAAATCTGGTCAGGCCGATATTAAAGATGTAAGCAGTACACCTACAACCAGCGGCAAAACACAATCAAATGAGATTTTACAGGAAATGCAAGAGATGATGCAGGATATGCATACCAAGCAACCCACTGGGAATAACGATGCCGATTTTGCGGAAATGATGGCCGAAGATCATGAAGGCGCAATTGAAATCTCTGAAATACTGCTGAGAAAAGGCACCAACCAGGAACTTAAGGATTTCGCAAAAAAAGTGGTACAGAGCCAAACAAAAGAAAAAGACCTGATGGACCGCTTCGATGATCTTAAAGAAAAATCGCCGGACAACGCCGCTTTCCAGAAAGAATTACAGGCTTCGATGGCACCGATGATGAACGCAAAACCCCAAGTTCATAACAATTTAGATAAAGATTATGCGGCACAGATGATCCCGCACCACCAGAGTGCAGTTGACATGGCAAAAGTGTATCTGAAATACGGTAAGCAACCCGAATTACTCGCACTTTCAAAAGAAATCGTCGCTGCACAGCAGAAAGAAATCACCTTCCTGCAAAATTGGCTTTCCCGTAATTAAGACCAACCGTCAACGCGCCTTTGAAATCACTGTAACTATGTCAACAGTGGGAAATTTTACGTAAATTCGCATAAATTTAATATTCATGAACTACGATATTATTGTCATCGGCAGTGGTCCCGGTGGATATGTAACCGCCATCAGAGCCTCACAGTTAGGTTTTAAAACCGCTATCATCGAAAAAGAAAATTTAGGCGGTATTTGTCTCAATTGGGGTTGTATTCCTACCAAAGCATTGTTGAAATCAGCGCACGTTTTTAATTATCTGAAACATGCGGAAGATTATGGACTCAATCCTGTTGAAAACCCCGGTTTCGATTTCTCCAAAGTCATACAGCGCAGCCGCGGTGTTGCCACCAAAATGAGCGGTGGGATCTCTTTCCTGATGAAAAAGAACAAGATCGATGTGATCATGGGGACGGCCAAAGTTCAGAAAGGTAAAAAAGTAAGCGTTACCGATAAAGACGGTAAAGCGACAGAATATAGCGCGCAGCACATCATTATTGCAACCGGCGCAAGATCCCGCGAACTGCCAAACCTGCCGCAGGATGGTAAAAAAGTAATTGGTTACCGCCAAGCACTTAGCTTACCACAACAGCCAAAATCCATGATTGTCGTAGGTTCTGGCGCGATTGGGGTAGAATTTGCGGATTTTTATAATGCGATGGGAACTAAAGTGACAATCGTAGAATTTATGCCGAACATCGTTCCTGTAGAAGATGAGGAAATCTCAAAACACCTTGAAAAATCCCTGAAAAAATCAGGCATCGAAATCATGACCAATGCTTCTGTTGAAAGCGTAGATACAAAAGGCGATGGCGTGAAGGCAAATGTAAAAACAGCAAATGGTAATGTTACTTTAGAGGCTGATATCTTGCTTTCCGCAGTTGGTATAGCCGCAAATATTGAAGGCCAAGGCTTTGAGGAAGTAGGTATTAAAACCGACAAAGGCCGTGTATTGGTGAATGAGTGGTACGAAACTTCCGTTCCGGGTTATTATGCCATCGGAGACATCCTGCCGACCCAGGCACTTGCCCACGTAGCTTCTGCAGAGGGGATTACATGTGTGGAAAAAATTAAAGGTTTGCACGTAGAAAAGATAGATTATGGCAACATCCCAGGATGCACTTATTGCAGTCCCGAAATAGCTTCAGTAGGTCTTACTGAAAAACAAGCCAAGGAAAAAGGTTATGAAATTAAAGTAGGGAAATTCCCGTTATCAGCCAGTGGTAAAGCGACCGCAAATGGCAATACCGATGGATTTATCAAAGTGATTTTTGATGCGAAATATGGCGAATGGCTTGGCTGCCATATGATTGGTGAAGGTGTTACCGATATGATTGCAGAAGCTGTCGTTGCACGTAAACTTGAAACTACCGGTCATGAAATCATCAAGGCGATTCATCCGCACCCAACCGTTTCTGAGGCGATCATGGAAGCTGCGGCGGCTGCTTATGGTGAAGTAATCCACATCTAACCGTTCATTATTGAATATGATACAAACCACAGATTTTTCTGTGGTTTTTTTTATTGATAAAATTCATATCTTAACAAAAAATTAATTCATGAATTACAAGTATATCTTCCCGGTACTTTTATTTTCCGGATCCGTGCTTTTTGCGCAAGCCAAAAATGATGTCATTGTGCCCAATGAAAATCTTATCGCGGAAAACATCCCGGCGATCCCGAAAAGCCTGAGCGAAAAAATAAAAAAATATTCTGAAAGCCGCGGTGCCAACTTCACTGCCATTCATCCAAATGGCCAGGAACTGATTATGGTGACGCGTTTTGCATCAACCAACCAGCTTCACAGACTTTCACAACCGATGGGCGCTAGAAAGCAGCTTACTTTCTTCGACGAGCCGGTAAATGGTGCCGAATATGAACCTACAAAAGGCGAATATCTGATCTACACTAAAGATATCGGTGGTAATGAGTTCGGGCAACTTTTTAAACTCGATTTAAAAACCATGGAATCTACCATGCTTACCGATGGCGGCAGGTCGCAAAATGGTGGAATCACATGGAGAAAAGACGGTTCCGGATTTTATTTTTCATCTACGAAAAGAAATGGCGGCGACCGCGACATCTATTTCATGAATCCGCTGAAACCAGCCGAAACAAAGCTCGTACTTCAGGTAAAAGGCGGCGGCTGGGGCATTAATGATATTTCAGAAGACGGCAAGAAACTGATAATCGGAGAGTATGTTTCTGCTAACGAATCGCATCTTTATCTCTTCGATACCCAAACCCAAAAACTTGAAGCTATTACCAACAGGAACGATAGACAAATCGTTCAGGGAAGTGCCAAATTCAGTAAAAATACTGATGAAATCTGGTTTGTGACCGACCGTGATAATGAGTTTGACCGTTTGGCTACATTTAACCTCAAAACAAAGAAAATCAATTATTTTACCAGTGCCATCCCATGGGAGGTTTCTAACTATAACCTCTCTAAAGACGGTGCTAAAATTGTATTTGAAACCAATGAGAGCGGCCTGAACAAGCTGTATCTGATGGATACAGCGACTAAAAAATATGAAGAGATCAAAGGCTTGCCTATCGGTCTTGTAAATAATTTCGAATTCACTGCTGACGGAAAATCCTTGTTTTTCTCCCAATCCACTTATGATTCATCTGCGGATATTTACCGCCTCGACCTCGCAACCAACAGAATAGAACGATGGACAGAAAGTGAGCAGGGTGAAATGCAAAAATCAGACATGTCTGCGCCAAAACTCATTGAATGGAACAGTTTCGATAATATGAAAATCACTGGTTTTTATTATCCTGTATCTAAAAAATTCATGGGTAAAAGACCGGTGCTCATCAACATCCACGGTGGCCCGGAAGGACAGTCGATGGCATCCTCGTTAGGTTCTAGTAATTACTACACAAACGAAATGGGCGTAGCACTTATTTACCCTAATGTCCGCGGGTCTTCAGGTTTCGGTAAAACATATCTTGCGAGTGATAATGGCTTTAACCGTATGAACTCTGTAAAAGACATCGGTGCCTTGCTTGATTGGATTGCGAAACAACCTGAACTCGACAAGGACAGGATCATGATCATGGGCGGAAGTTATGGCGGCTTTATGACCTTGGCTACAGCGTATGAGTATGCCGATAAGATCCGCTGTTCTGTAGATATTGTAGGAATATCAGATTTCAATACCTTTTTGAAAAACACCGAAGAATACCGCCGTGACCTGAGAAGGGTAGAATACGGTGACGAACGCGATCCTAAAATGAGCGCCTTCTTCACGAAAATTGCGCCATTAAACAACACCGATAAAATTAAAAAACCCATGTTCATCATCCAGGGAACGAATGATCCGCGCGTGCCAGTAACCGAAGCTACACAGATGCGCGACAAACTGAAAGCCCAGGGCAACACCGTGTGGTATCTGGAGGCGAAAAACGAAGGCCATGGCTTCCGGAAGAAAGAGAATGTAGATTTCCAGCGTTTAGCAGTCATCCGCTTCATGGAAGAATACCTGCTGAAATAATTTCAATAAAATAATAAAAGCCATTTCCTGTGAAATGGCTTTTTTTAGTAGAATATCTAAGATTTTCTTAAATAAAAAAGTATTGTGAGTAGATCAAAACCCCAACAATTACCGAAATGAAGGCTAAAAGAACGACAGCGCCGGCAGCCACATCTTTAATGATACCTATAGATTTGCTGAAATCTGGATGTACGAAATCACATAGCTTTTCAATAGCTGTATTGAGCATTTCGGCACTTAAAACGGCAAAGCAAACCAACAGGATCATTGCTGAATGTGTAGCTGACAGCTTTAGAAATATTATCAGAAAAACATTCAGCAGCAAAGCCAAAACTTCAATCTGAAAGTTTCTTTCACTCCAGATCATTACACCTACACCACGCAGCGCATTTTGTACACTTCGGTAAAAAGACGGTTTTTTCATACAGTTATATAATTAAAAAGCCGCTCCCAAAAGAGCGGAAAGAAGTATTTATTGTTTCATATCGTACATGATGAGGGCGGTTACCAGTTTAGGCTCAATGTAAGTGCACTTCGGAGGCATCTTAATATTTTTATCAGAAACTTTTCGTAAATCATTGAAACTCACCGGATAAATGCCGAAACCAACTTTATGTGAGCCTGAATCTATTTTTTCTTTCATTTCAATAATTCCTTTCACACTGGAGTCTCCTTTGATGTAGGTGATTTTATCGGTAGTTTTAGGATCTTCTATACCCAGAATGTCTTTAAAAATAAACTCCTCCAGCAGAAAATGGTCGAGGTCATTCATTTCGCTCATCTTTTTCCTGAGGTCGTGTTTTACGTGTAAAGAGTAAAATTCGCCCCCTAAATACATGGAGATATGGAATTTCTGCGAAGGATAGTAAGGAGATTCACCTTTTTTATGAATCAAGAAGTTCTCTTCAATACGCGACAGAAATTCTTCTTCCGAAAGGCCACTAAGATCATCCAACAACCTGTTATAATCGTGTATTTTAATGGATTGGTTTGATACGATGAAACTGAACACGTAGTTATAATGTTCGGTCCCTGTATGTTTTTTGTTTTTTGCCTGTTGGTTTTTGGCATTCAATGCGGTAGAGCCAATCCTGTGATGTCCATCAGCGATGTAGAAGGAGTCAATCTGCTCCAAAACTTCCTTGAACTGTTGCATTTTCAGGCGGTTATCAATCTTCCAGACTTTGTGGCGTACTTTGCTGTCATCCACGTAATTCAGTATAGGTACATTTTTCTCTTCATGGTTCATCAGCAGTTCCACTTTTGGATTGGCCATGTAAGTTAGCAATACCGGTTCTGCCTGGATGTTAACTTTTTCCAGATAATATGCAAGTTTTTCTTTTTTGTGGGTAAGTGTAGATTCGTGTTTTTTGATTTTCCCATTCCAGAAATCATCCACGCTTACAAGACCTAGCAGTCCGCGGTACACAGATTTGTTAGGCAAAACCTGCTCATAGAGGTAATAGGAAGAGTTGTCCTGTACCAGTTTTTTGTCACCCAGCAATTCCTCGAAATTTGTACGGATCTTGCGCAGGTTGCGGTCTATATCTTTTGATTTGCTTACTACATACGGTTTAATCATTTGTATGTAAGAGGATTCCAGTTGGGCTTTTTTATTAATTTCTTCCTGTGAAAAATTATCCAGCGGGTGAGTAGGGAATACGTCAACATAATCTTCGCTGGGTCTTACTCCACGGAACGGCTTAAAGGTTGGCATATAATAACTAAAGTTTGTGTTTTAATTCAATGATTTGTGCTGCGAGTTCGGCACCTATTTTTTGCTGTGCATCGCGGGTGCTACCACCAAGATGGGGTGATAAGGAGAGGTTGGGATTCATCAGTAAAGGCAACTCCGGCGCAGGTTCGTTCTCGAAAACATCCAGTGCAGCTCCTGCGATTTTCCCGTTATCAATAAAATCGAGCAACGCGACTTCATTTAAAACTCCGCCTCTTGCCGCGTTTACGATGAAAACACCGTCTTTCATTTTCATGAATTGTGGGGTGTCGAGAATGTACTCTTCGGATTTTGGTGTATTGATGCTGATGAAGTCCGTGTCGGCCAGAAACTCGTCCCAGTCGTTGCCGGAAGTGATGTTGAAATCAACTTGCTGCCCATCGAAAAAACTGATGGAAACGGTTTCTGTGCGTGGCTTTCGGGTGAAGACTTTTACCTTCATTCCCAGCGAAATACCCATTTTAACCACTTCGCGACCGATCCCACCAAACCCGATGACACCAAGCGTTTTACCCTCCAGTTCTACAGCTGATGAGAATGCTTTTTTCATGGCTTTGAAATGGGTGTCGCCTTCAAGTGGCATCAGTCGGTTAGATTCATGAAGGAATCTTGCGAGGGAGAAAAAATGCGCGAATACCAGTTCTGCTACAGATCTTGACGATGCTTTGGGCGTGTTGATGACATAAATACCTTTGTCAATGGCATGTTCCACCGCGATATTATCCATACCAACGCCACCACGTCCAATGATTTTCAGGGTAGGGCAAGCGTCTATCAGTATTGCCGGTACTTTAGTGGCGCTGCGAACCAACAGTACATCCACCTGGTTCTCATTGATGAAACCCGCCAGATGTTCTTGGGATACAGTGGTGTCTATCAGCTCAATTCCTGCGTTTTGAAGGGCAATCCTGCCCGAGTCGGAAATTCCGTCGTTTGCTAAAACTTTCATAAAAATCAGTAATAATTATGCAAAGTTTTTCATGACGTCCACCAGCACCTGCACGCTTTCAATAGGCATCGCGTTATAAAGGCTGGCGCGGTAACCGCCTAGGCTGCGGTGACCGTTCAGGCCGCTAATTCCGGCCGCTTTCCAGGCTTCATCAAATGCGGATTTTCTCGACTCATCGGTAATTTTGAATGAAACGTTCATGAGTGAACGGTCTTCATTACGACAGAAAGTCTCGAAATAAGGATTACGGTCGATTTCATCGTACAGCAGTTGGGCTTTTGCGATATTGCGTTGCTCCGCAGCGGCAATTCCCCCGTTTTTTTCGAGCTGTTGCAAGGTGAGCAGCGATGCATATACGGGGAATACCGGTGGGGTGTTCAGCATAGACTCTTTTTCGATGTGCAACTGATAATTCAGATAAGACGGAATGGTGCGCCCTGTTTTTCCTAAGATACTTTTTTTAACGACAACAAGGGTGACACCTGCTGGCCCCATGTTCTTCTGGGCACCCGCGTAAATGAGGTCGAATTTTGAAAAATCTATTTTGCGGGAAAATATATCGGAACTCATATCGCAGGCCATAAGGGTATCCACTTCCGGAAACTCTTTCATCTGCGTACCGTAGATGGTATTGTTTGAAGTGCAATGAAAATAATCATACCCGCTGCCTACGATATAATCTGTGGGGATGTAAGCGTAGTTGTCTTTCTTTGAGGAACCAACTACATCGACATCCCCGAGATATTTGGCTTCTTTGATTGCACCGGCGGCCCAAGTACCCGTATCCAGATACGCGGCTTTTCCACCATCGGCTTTCAACAGGTTGAAGGGGACCATCAGGAACTGAAGGCTGGCGCCACCGCCCAAGTAAAGCACTTCATACTCATCGCCGAGCTTCATCAGCCTTTTTACGATGGCACGCGCTTCATCCATCACCGCAACAAAATCTTTGCTGCGATGGGAAATCTCGAGTAATGAAAGCTCGCTTCCGTTAAAATTTAAAACAGCTTCCGCTGATTTTTCATACACTTCCTGCGGCAAAATGCAGGGCCCTGCACTGAAATTATGAATTTTATTCATAGGTTAGGCATAAAATTGTTTATCGTTAATATGTGTTTTTGGGATATAAAAAACGCCCACAATGAGTGAGCGGAAGTATTATTCTCCGTGTAAGAAAGCTTTTTTGTTCAAGAGGCTTTCCTCAGACTCTACATGGTCTTCATCGGGCACACAACAGTCTACCGGGCAAACCGCTGCGCATTGTGGCTCTTCATGGAAGCCTATACATTCGGTACATTTATCGGTGACAATGAAATAGATGTCGTCGCTTACTGGTTCCTGTGGCTCATCAGCATCAATGGTAAGTCCGGACTTCATCACCACTCTTCCTTTCAGTGCTGTCCCTTCAGAGGCCTTCCAGTCCACCGCGCCTTCGTATATCGCATTGTTAGGACATTCTGGCTCACAGGCACCACAGTTTATACATTCATCAGTTATTTTGATAGCCATTGCTATGGTATGTTTTTAAATTTGCACAAAGATAAAAAAAATTCCCTGCTTTATTGTCTATTTATTGTACAATATGAGGATTTCATTTAACATAACATTGTGGCAATATGATCTCTGACATACAGGGTTTTACTTAAAAAGCCACAGAAGATTCCGTGGCCTATTATAAATGTTTAAAAAAGGATAAATTATTAATTAGAATTACTTTTAACGGTTTATCATCGTCAATTTCATTTTTATAAGTTGTAAATGATAATTTTTCATTTGGTTCTGCATTGCGGTGTGTCTAAAAGCCGATAACGACTACTTTTATTTCCTCTGGTGTGCCACTGGCCGTGGTAATCAAGACATTGTTTTCATCCACGATGGTAATTCCACTATTCAGCTCGTTGCCGGTAGCCACATTATACAGTGAAACGATAATATTGGTGGTACCCAAACCATGATGTACGGTGGTGTTTCTACCGGGGATCACCGTGGTCATCCCTCGGGCGGTTTTTGATTCTGAATTTTCCATATGTGCTTTAGATTTCTTTTAGTCCGGTTAATGAGGGTCCTGTAATCAGTTCGCCACATGTCTTAAAACGTGACCCGTGACAAGGGCAGTCCCATGTTTTCTCTGAATTATTAAAGTTTACGATACAGCCCATGTGTGGACAAACAGCCGAAACAAGTTCGAGATTTCCTTTTTCGGTTTTGTATGCGGCCACCCGTTGCGAATTATAATTGATGACTTTGCCTTCGCCTGGCAGCAGTTCCTCTAAAACACTTTTGTTATCAGCGGTAAATTGATCACGGATCAGGTGGAAAACAGCATCTGCATTTTCCTTAACAAATTCTTTGGCGCTGGCGGTAACTTCAATTCGGTCTGGAGAAACAATGTCGCCAAGTTCATTCTCTTTACCTAAAATCACATCAGCCAGTATGCTTCCGGCTAGGGTACCCCAAGTCATGCCATTTCCGTTATAACCTGTAGCCACGAATATATTTTCTTCCCCGGGCATTTTACCGATATAAGGCAAACCATCTACCGGAACATAGAACTGTGACGACCATTTCGATACGATTTCTGTGAAAGTGAAATTTTCTGTGGCATAGTTAACGAGGTCATCAAAAGGTTTTTCAGTATCATCTTCATGACCTGTTTTATGATCGAAACCGCCTACGATCAGATAATAGCCATCTTCAGCCTGATGATACCGGAAGTAATGGTAAAGATCGTACAGGTCAGCGGCCTGTGCCATCTGTGCCGGTGATGTGGCTAATTTCGCGGCCAGTGCGTAACTTCTGTAGGGAGCGGTGAGGGCACTGAAACGGTTCATCCCTGGCGGTATGTGTGTGGCCCAAACCAAGTTTTTACCACGATAGGTTGCATTTGCGCACGCGATCTGGATGTATTGTTCTTTGGCTTCGTGTTCTACAACGCGGGCTTCGGTTCTTATTTTACCGCCTTTTTCAACGAATGCAGCGGCGAGACCTTTGATGTATTTAAGGGGATGGAACTGTGCCTGCCCGTCGATCTCAATCGCTTTACGGAACGGTACAGTAAACGGAATCTCATCCACGCTGCGTGATGGTACATCCAACTGCTCATGCGCTTCGAGGATCTTTTCTAGTTGTTTGTCCTGTTTTTTTCAGCGCTGAAAAGGTAAAATTTACATACATCAAATTCACAATCTATCTGGTGTTGCTGTATGATTTGTTTAATCTTTTCAGGTACCTTCACCGCATGATCCGCGATCGTCTGTGCTTTATCTTCACCAAATTTACTGATAAGCCGGTCATAAGATTCATCAAAAAAGGTATTGATGTGCGCGGTAGTGCCACCAGTGGTACCGAAACCAATGTTTTGTTGCTCAAGAATAAGGCACCGCTGGCCACGCTGTTGCAGTTCAAGCCCCAAGGTAAGTCCGGTAATGCCTGCACCTACAATAACAGTGTCGTAAATTTCGAGTTCATAGGCTGTATTTTGTGGGGCAAACTTCACATTTTCCCAGATACTTTTGTTATAGCCGTCTCTATTCATTTGGAATTGTTTTTGTTAAAGTTTTGTGTAAAATCACCTTCAATCAAATTTGTGAAAACCTTCACAGAGCAGAATTAAAAGCTTTTTACGATGAATTTTCAAGATAACAAAAACCTTGCCCAAGTCGCTGTGCAGATGCGTAAACAGAAACTCACCCTGGCGGTGGCTGAAAGTTGTACTTCTGGCCTTCTGCAGACTGTTTTTTCACAGGCAGAAAACTCCATGGCTTTCTTTCAGGGCGGCCTAACTGCCTATAATGAAGGCCAAAAAGCCAAGCAGTTGAACATCAATCCTATTTTTGCGGAAGAATGCAACTCGGTCTCTAAGGATATTGCTGAAAAAATGGCGCTGGAGATTTCACGGAAGTTTAATGCAGAGCTTGGTATTTCCATCACCGGATACGCTGAACCTATCCCTGAAGAAGGCATCAATAACAGTTTTGCTTACATTTCAATCGCTAAAGAAGGCAAGACAGTATTGTCAAGAAAAATTATGGGGGAAAAGAATAAATCCTTAGCTGAAAACCAGGAGATTTATGCGATAAAAATCATTGATGCGTTGCTTGAAGTGCTTACATAAAGATGGCCGGTGCAAAAACTATCCTGAATTTCTACTAAAGTTGCGGTGATTATCCTATTTTTGCAACTTATTATCAGTTATGAACAGACACCAGCAGATTGTAGGACTTTGCCGTTTAGGAGAATTTTTTGTTGATTTTTTGAAGAAAGAACCGCATCAATACACTTCAGAGGAAGATTATTTGGCAGCCTTACTCCGAAAATCTGAGATTGGAAATCCTTGGTTTACGCAGGAAAACCAACGTCATGCACTTGAAAGTTGGGCAAATCTGCTTACGGAATCTCAACTGAATGCCTGGCTGAGTCCCTATAAAGTGCCACAGACCAGTAAACGTGTCGGCCTCATACTTGCCGGGAACATCCCTATGGTGGGCTTTCACGATGTATTGGCTGTTGTCTTAAGCAATCATACCGCGGTAATCAAGCCGTCGTCAAAGGACAGACAGTTACTGCCGTTTCTCATGGGAAAATGGAAGGAATTTTCTGGTGGAAACGTAAAATATGAGTTTGTTGAAAAACTCGATAATTTTGATGCGGTGATCGCTACAGGCAGCAACAATACCGCCCGATATCTGGAGTATTATTTTAAGGATTATCTAAGCATTATCCGTAAAAATCGCACTTCCATAGCTGTATTGGGTGGAGATGAAACCGACGATGAACTGAAACTGTTGGCGGAAGACATCTTCCGCTATTTCGGGTTGGGTTGTCGGAATGTGACGCGACTCCTGATTCCGGAAAACTTTGAAATCTCACGGCTTTTTGAAAATTTCATCAACTTTAAAGAGGTCATCAATCACCATAAATACGCCAACAATTACGAATACAACCGTGCGGTATATCTGTTGAATCAAGAGAAATTTTGGGACAATAATTTTGTGATGCTGAAAGAAGATGAGCAGCTGTTCTCGCCACTCTCAGTAATCAATTTTTCACGGTACAATGATCTGGGTGAAGTGCGCGCATTCGTGGCGGAACATGAAAATGACATCCAGGCGGTGGTAAGCAACGTAGATCTAGGTTTCGAGACGGTGCCGTTGGGGAAAGCGCAGCAGCCCGGTTTATCCACCTATGCCGACCATGTGGATACGATGAGATTTCTTGAAGTGATCTAAAAGCGCGATTTTACAGGGTCAAGCAGTGTTTTGAAGAC
This sequence comes from Chryseobacterium sp. 6424, assembly GCF_003692615.1. Classification (NCBI taxonomy): domain Bacteria; kingdom Pseudomonadati; phylum Bacteroidota; class Flavobacteriia; order Flavobacteriales; family Weeksellaceae; genus Chryseobacterium; species Chryseobacterium sp. 6424. The sequence continues at coordinate 1,417,910 of NZ_CP023540.1, read as the reverse complement.
CATTACATCCTGCCCGAACTTGCCTTCCATTCTTTCGATGATATTCTTAAGCTCCAGACTTAGGAACTCTTCCCGCTTTTCATCATCGGCAAATACCAGCAGCAGATTGGTGTTTTTACCCTCATTGATCATGTCGCTCTGTACCTCAGAGAGGATGTATTTCTCCACATCCATCAGGTTTTCGGCCATTTGGTGCAGGTCATTCTCTATAAAGACGGTCCAGGCCGGAATCAGGTCTGCAGGGGTATGGAAGGTGATGCTTAAAACACTCATGATCTATTAGTTATTTTTCTGTTCTATGATGAATTTCACACGCAAAAATCGGTAATTTTTTCGTAAATTAGCACGTTCTTAAAATTAAAAAGAAAGGAACCATCAGGCGTAACTTTAAACGCTTGATTTTCATTTTATTAAAAAAGATTATGCAAAAAGAAGGAGAAAGGTTAATTCCTATCAACATTGTTGATGAAATGAAATCCTCTTATATCGACTATTCAATGTCGGTGATCGTTTCTCGAGCGCTGCCCGATGTAAGAGATGGTTTAAAACCCGTTCACAGAAGAGTGCTTTACGGTATGTATGGACTCGGCGTTTTCTCTAACCGGAAATACCTTAAATCAGCCAGGATCGTAGGCGATGTATTAGGCAAATATCACCCCCACGGCGACTCGTCCGTATATGATGCCATGGTCCGTATGGCACAACCTTGGAGCCTGCGTTATCCACAAGTGGACGGGCAGGGGAACTTCGGTTCTATGGATGGTGACCCGCCAGCAGCCATGCGTTATACTGAGGCCAGGCTAAAGAAAATCTCGGATGAGGTACTTGCCGACCTTGATAAAGAAACGGTGGATTTTCAGAACAACTTTGATGATTCCCTTACCGAACCTTCGGTGATGCCTACGAAGATACCGAACCTGCTTGTAAATGGCGCGTCGGGTATCGCGGTAGGGATGGCGACCAATATGGCGCCACACAACCTTTCTGAAAGTGTAGATGCTATCGTAGCATATATTGATAATAAAGAAATTACCATTGATGAGCTCATGAAGCACATCATCGCGCCGGATTTCCCGACTGGTGGGATCATTTATGGCTACGACGGCGTGCGAGATGCGTTCCATACAGGCCGCGGACGTATCATGCTGCGTGCGAAGATCAATTTCGAGGAAGTCGGCAACCGTAATGCCATCATCGTTACAGAAGTGCCTTATCAGGTTAATAAAGCGGAGATGATCGCCAGAACGGCCGAACTCGTAAAAGAAGATAAAATCCCTGGCATCTACGAAATCCGTGACGAATCTGACCGTCAGGGTTTACGGATCGTTTATGAACTGAAGAACGACGCGATACCGAACGTGGTGCTGAATATGCTTTATAAATACACCGCGTTGCAAACTTCATTCAGTGTGAATAATATTGCGTTGGTGAAAGGCCGTCCGGAGCAGCTGAACCTTAAAGATATCATCTATCATTTCGTGGAACACCGCCATGAAGTAGTGATCCGCCGCACCGAATATGAATTGAAGAAAGCCCGCGAGAGAGCGCATATCCTCGAAGGCTTCATGAAGGTGATCGGTACACAGGATGATCTTGATAAAGCCATTTCCATCATCCGGCACAGTGCCAATCCGGCAGAAGCCAAGCAAGGATTGATCGATGAATTTGATCTTTCCGAAATTCAGGCACAGGCCATCCTCGATCTCCGACTGGCCAGGCTTACCGGCATGGAACTGGATAAAATCCGGGCCGAGTACGAGGAAATCATGAACATGATCCGCGATTTTGAGGATATACTCTCAAACGAGCCGCGCAGATATGAAATCATCAAGAACGAACTGCTAGAAATCAAAGAAAAATACGGCGACGAAAGACGCTCGGAAATCGACTATTCAGGTGGAGAAATGTCCATCGAAGACCTTATTCCGGATGAAAAAGTAGTGCTTACCATTTCACACGCCGGTTACATCAAACGTACTTCGCTTTCAGAATATAAAATCCAGAGCCGCGGTGGCGTAGGTAACCGTGCGGCCACTACAAGAGACGAGGATTTCCTTGAATATATCGTTGCCGCCACCAATCACCAGTACATGCTGTTCTTCACCGAAAAAGGGAAGTGTTTCTGGCTGCGGGTATTCGAGATTCCCGAAGGCTCCAAAACAGCCAAAGGACGTGCCGTACAGAACCTTATCAACATTGAGCCGGATGATAAAATAAAAGCCTACATCAGAACCAATGACCTTAAAGACGCCGAGTACGTCAACCAGATGAGTGTGGTGATGGTCACTAAGAACGGTACCATCAAGAAAACTTCGCTTGAAGCTTACTCACGCCCAAGGACCAATGGGGTCAACGCCATTGAGATCCGGGATAACGACCAACTCCTCAGCGCGTACCTCACCAACGGTAATTCCCACATAATGATCGCTACCAAGTTTGGCAAATGTATCCGTTTCCCTGAGGAGAAAGTACGGGAAGTCGGCAGAACATCCATCGGTGTGCGGGGTATTACCTTAGAGGAAAACGACGAAGTCATCGGAATGATTGTCGCCAATGATCTTGAGAGTGAAACAGTGCTGGTAGTCTCAGAAAAAGGATATGGTAAAAGAACTGCCGTGCTGGATTACCGAGAGACCAACCGTGGCGGAAAAGGGGTGATCACCCTGAATATCACCGAGAAAACGGGTAACCTAATTGCCATCCAGAATGTAACCGATGAAGACGGGCTGATGATTATCAACAAATCCGGCGTAGCGATCCGTATGGCAATGGATGAGATGCGTGTGATGGGCAGGAATACCCAGGGCGTACGCATGATCAACCTTAAAAACAACGATTCCATCGCCGCAATTGCCAAAGTAGAGATGGATAAGGATGTAGAGGAAGAGACTGCGGAAACCGAAGCTTTACCAGCCTCCGTAAACAGTGATTTGGTGGAATTCAGTGAAGTTCCGCAAACCGGCAACAATGCGGTAAGCAATATGGGCGACGAAAAAACGTTAAGGAAGATTGAAGAGGAAGAAGAAAGACAGAACAGAAACCCTCAGCAGGACTCACCAGATCAAAACACTGATGAACCCCAATAATAAACCATTTTAAATTAATATATAATGAAAAAAATATTATTAAGCATTGCGGTCGTATCTTCTGCGTTCGCTTTTGCACAGAAAAAAGAGATTGCTGCTGCGGTTAAAGCCGTAGATGCAGGTGATGTGGCCACTACCAACAGCCAGATCGCCGCCGCCGAAACTGCCATGGGAGACAAGACCTACCTTGTGGAACCTGCCGTTTTGGAACAGTATTATTACGCAAAAGGCATGTCACTGATTAAATCAGGTAAGAATGCTGAGGGCGCTGCTTATTTAGCCAAAATGAGTGATCTCGGAAAGAATAAGATCTATACCGGTCGCGACAGCAGCAAGAACAAAGTATATTTCGTAGGGAAATCAGAAGCTGATAAATCCGGCATCCAGGGGCTGAAAGAGGAAACTTACACGCCATCTATGGTTTCAAAAATTGGTGGTACAATCAACCCACTCATCGAGAAAGCAAACAAAACTGCGATGGAAGCTTACACCGCTAAGAACTACGCAGTTGCCGCACCTAAATTCAAGGAAGTATACGACCTGCTGAAAGCGGGTGGAAATGATAACAAGCAGTACCTTTATTATGCCGGACTAAACTACGCGTTGGCCGAGCAGAAAGCACCTGCCATCCAGGTATATAACGAACTTATCGATTCTGGATATACAGGGATACAAACCACCTACAGCGCCAAAAACAAAAAATCAGGCGAACTGGAAGCTTTGGATAAAGTAAGCTGGGATCTTAATAAAAAGTTAGGCGCCACTTCGGAATATACAGATTTCAAAATCGAAACCTCACCAAGCATCGAAAAAGAGCTTTATGAGACCAACGCCGCTTTACTGATTGAAAACAACCAATATGACGATGCGCTTGTGTTAATCGAAAAAGGGCTTAAGAAATTCCCTTCTAACGCCAAACTGTCTGAACTTCAGGGGACAGCCTATTACAAATCCGGTAAGATGGATCAATTTGTGGCCAACCTGAAAACCCAGATCGAAAAGAATCCGAACGATGCCACCAATTGGTACAACCTGGGCGTATTGCAGAGCAAGGATCCTAACACCGAGAAAGACGCTATTGCTTCCTACAAAAGAGCCGTAGAAATAAAACCTGATATGGCACAGGCTTGGCAGAACCTGACGTATGTGACCATGGGTGACGACGCTAAAGCAATTGATGATTACAACGCGGCCAAGAAAGCCGGCAAAACCGATCTGGCTAATAAAATCATTGAAGCGAGAAGAGCGCGTCTGGCTGCCGCACTGCCTTATGCCGAAAAATGGTACGAAACCGACCAGCAGAATATCGACGCGGTGAGCTTACTGAAAGGTTTATACATGTCAAACAAAAAAGAAGCGAAATTCCAGGAATTTAAAGCCAAAGAAGCCGCGATGCAGGCAGGCAAAAAATAAAAATTTCAAACATACTTAGTAAAATGCACTGGTTTTTTCCGGTGCATTTTCTATTAAATCATTTCCTTAGGGGCGTTTTTAAACTTTTTAAAGCGTTAAAATCTCATTTTCTTCGTAAATTCACCTCAAATTATTCAAATTATGACCTCTTCAAAAAAAATAGCGGCACTGCGCGGCAAAATGCAGGAAAATAACATCGACGCCTTCATCATCTATTCGGCAGATCCTCACATGAGCGAATATTTGCCCGATGAATGGCAGGAGCGGTCGTGGATATCGGGCTTCACAGGTTCCGCAGGATTCGTGGTGATTGCCAAAGAAAAAGCAGGACTTTGGACTGACGGCCGCTATTTCGTGCAGGCACCGAAAGAACTCGAAGGTTCAGGCATCGATCTGATGAAGGAAGGCGAAGAATCTACGCCCAACTACATCGACTGGATTATTTCCCAAACGCCCGAAAACGGTAGAGTGGCGCTGAATGCCCTAGCAACTTCCAATCTGAACTGGGAAACTGTAGAGCAGAAATTAGCGGCTAAAAATATCCAACTGGTTGATTTGCCTTTACTTAAAGAGATTTGGCTCGAAAGAAGTGTAAACAAAGAGAAAAATCCTATTTTCGTACATCCGGTTGAAAGAGCTGGAAAATCAGTGAAGCAAAAACTCAGCGATATCCGTTCAAAGATGAAGGATCTCGGCGCGACGCGGCACATCATTTCAAGTCTTGATGATGTGGCGTGGACGCTTAATTTACGTGGCAGCGATGTACAGTCGAATCCGGTTTTTTAGGATATATTGTCCTTTCACTGGATGAAGCCATACTTTTTGTTGATCAGGAAAAACTCAACGCAGAGGCGAAACAGCAGATGCAGAATTCAGCTGTAAAAGTAATGGACTATGATGCTTTCTTTGATTATTTGAAGGAGGTGAAGGACCAAAAGATCCTGATTTCACCGAACAGTAATCAATCCATTTTTGAGACTTTAAAAAACAGTAATACATTCATTAAAGCACCTGTTCCGGGAAATCTGATGAAAGCCATTAAAAATGAAACCGAACTGGAAGGTTTCCGTACCGTGATGCAGCGCGACGGCGTGGCAATGGTGAAATTCCTGTACTGGCTGACGCATCAGGCCGGAAAAGAAGCGATGAACGAATATTCAATTGGCGAAAAACTCCGCGGTTTCCGTGCGGAAGGAAAAAATTTTGTGGGCGAAAGTTTCGGAAGCATTGTCGGTTTTAAAGAAAACGGCGCAATCATGCACTATTCAGCGCCAAAAAAAGGCAGCAAAGAAATAACAAATGAAGCCACGATCTTAGTCGATTCGGGCGGACAATACCTTGAAGGTACCACCGATATTACGCGTACATTTGCGCTTGGATCTGCGTCAGATGAGTTCAGACGCAATTCGACTTTAGCTTTAAAAGGTCTGATCCAGCTTTCGATGGTGAAGTTTCCAAAAGAAACACGCGGCGTTCAGCTCGATGCGTTTGCACGCTTGGCGTTGTGGATGGAGGGCAAAGATTACAATCATGGCACAGGACACGGTGTGGGCAGCTTTATGAACGTTCATGAAGGGCCGCAGAACATCCGCAAGGACATGAATCCGCAGGAGCTGATTCCGGGAATGGTGCTTTCAAACGAACCTGGATTTTACCTTGAAAACCATTACGGAATCCGTCACGAAAACCTGATTGCGGTACGCGAAGTAGAAAAAACCGATTTCGGTACTTTCTATGAATTTGAAACATTAACCATCTGCCCGTTCGACCGAAATGTTATTGATGTTGAACTGCTGACTCAACCGGAAAAAGATTGGCTCAACAACTACCACGATTGGTGCCGCGAAAAACTTGAAAACGACCTTGAAGGCGAAGTGAAAGACTGGTTCCTCGAACAGGTGAAACCACTGTAGGAGTATTTAAATTAAAATTAACACGGCTGCAATATTTTTGCAGCCGTGTTTTTTATTAATGGTGAATCCTGTTATTGAAGATAATTCTCGACCAATGCCACCCAATATCTTGCGCCAACCGGCAGCAGTTCCTGATTAGAAACATACTGTGGATGATGCACCATGTAGGTGTCACCGTTTCCGACCATGCAGTAATTGCCTTTTTTCTTTTCGAGCATAAACGCAAAATCCTCGCTGCCCATATACTGATGAGCATCTGTCACGACATTTTCTTCACCAAAAGTTTTCTTCGCCACTTCGGCTGCCCAATGTGTCTCTTCATCTGAATTTACCAGCACCGTGCCCGGAATTCCTTCACGGACTTCGACCTCGCAACTGAATGCTTCCGCTTGTGCTTTTGTGATTGCGCGGACTTTATCCAAAACCATATTACGGTCATCGGGATCCATATTTCGGATACTTAATCTTAAAAGTGCTTTCTGCGGCACCGCATTGCCCGCAAGTCCGGATTGGAACGAACCAACATTCACCACCGAATTATGCCACGGCGACAGATTCCTCGACACGATGGTCTGAAGCGCCATTACCAGCGATGCGCCGCACACGATGGGGTCGATGCCGAGTTCGGGCATCGAGCCGTGACTGCCTTTTCCGGTAATCTCAATTTCCCAGTTATCTACCGCGGCCATGAATTTCCCGGTGTTGAAATAAAATTTCCCGAGTTCAAGACCCGGCATATTGTGCATTCCAAACACGGCATCTACCGGAAATCTTTCAAAAAGTCCATCTTCAATCATCGCCCGCGCACCTTCCATCGTTTCTTCACCGGGCTGAAAGATGAGCCGGACTGTTCCGTTGAAATTTTTGGTTTCAGCTAAGTATTTCGCCGCCCCCAGCAGCATGGTCGTATGGCCGTCATGTCCGCAGAGATGCGCCTTGCCGGGAATCGTGCTTTTATACGAAAGATGGTTGGTTTCTTCAATGGGAAGGGCGTCAAAATCAGCGCGTAAACCTATTGATTTTTCATCGTTACCTACAGTCATAGAGGCGACGATACCGGTTTTTCCGATACCATCGGCAATTTCCCAACCACCGATTTCGTGCAGCTTTTCGGTTATGAATTTCGAAGTATTCGTTTCAGCCATTGCCAGCTCAGGCGTTTGGTGCATGTGGTTCATCCACGATCTCAGCGTTTCTTTGTCCGCTTTTATTTTATCTAAAACTGCAGTGTCCATTTCAGTATTATTAATAGGATTAAACATGAATTATTAATTGGTTTTTTGGTGTTTGGGAACGGTCATGACAATTGAAATAATGGCCAAAATCACCATAACTAAATTCAGCCCCAAGGCGACAAGAGCACCTTGCCGAACCGCGAGATTATCCTGCCGGCCAGCAAAACTGATGAGACCGTCCATCCATTCGATCGGTCCGTCATTTCCGCTTAATGCCGTGAATACTGCGGCAGAAATGGCAACGCCCAACGCCACGCCCAGCGAGGATGCCATTTTATAAATTCCGGATCCTGCACCAGCCTGATCTTCGGGCAGATTTGATAAAGCAGCATCCGTAGACGGCGTGGCATAAAAAGCCAGTCCCAGACCGAAAAGCGTATAAGCGATAACCGCCAGAATCTTGTACGTGTCGGTCATCAGCTGCGTTTGCATCAGCAAAATGATCGACAAACCTACAATCAGGCAGCCCCAAATCATCGGTTTTCTTGCGCCGAATTTTTGCAGCAGTTTTTCACCCACACGGATGAACACTACGATCGCAATGGCATATCCTAAAGTCAGTAAACCTGATTCCTGTGAACTCAAACCTGCGCCGAGTTGAACCAAAGACAACGAGACAATCAGAATTCCGGCGGTGGCGTTTAATAAAAAGTTGGAAATCGTGGCGCCGGTATAGGTGGAATTTTTAAATAAATTGAAATCTACAAAAGCGTTGAAATTGCCGTTTTCAATCCGGTAAAATATAAATCCGAAAATCAGGAAACCCACGAAAAGTCCGATCGACAAAAGGCTTGTCCAGCCAAAATCGCTGCCTTTGCTCAGCAGAATCTGCAGCGCAATAATCGACAGCATAAAAGTGATCACGCCAGCCAAATCGAACTTATAGCCGGGTTTTGGTTCGCCTTTACTTCGGGTGTGCCTTTTACCATTAAAAATCCAATAACCGAAACTACTACCGTTGCCCAAAAAATATAGCGCCAGCCGAGATTGGAAGCGATGAGCCCACCGAAGAGCGCGCAGAATCCGGAGCCGCCCCATGAGCCGATCGACCATAGACTTACCGCGCGTTGCCTCGCAGCGCCGTCCCAGTAGGCTTTCACAAGCGCCAGACTGGCAGGCATAATAGCCGCGCCAGAAAGTCCCTGGAAAATGCGGCCCGCCATCAGTACAGGAGTCGCCAGTATGCCGGCGGGGGTGATAGCGACCAATGCCGAACCGATGATGCTGAAAATAAAACCTAATTGAATCATTTTCACCCGCCCGATCCGATCCGCAAGACCGCCGAGCACGACAATGAAGATTCCCGAAAAAGCGACGTGATCGAGACGGCGATGTTCATCATGTCCATTTCCATGGACAGGTCCTGGGCCATACCGACATTGATGTTCAAAGTAGTTTGTGCGAACAGCCAAAAGGCCAGAACGCCCAGGATAATGCCGTAAAGCAACCGGTCGTTGCCGCGGAATGCTTGCGGTTCGGTTAAGTTTTTCATCATTTTATGTTTAGGGATTAAGGTTATATTTTCGGCCCTCTTCGGTATTTTTAAGTGCCTGGAATGGTCATTAGAACCAACACCAAAAGTGATGTTAAGGAGTGAGTTGTGACAAGCCGATTTTGAAGATTCTGCATCTGGCCAGTGGAAAATTCATGCATCCACTGTGAGGACGGACTGAGTCCGAAACCAAAGCCAAGATTCCAAGGACTGTTACATCTGATGTTTTGCGAAGAAGATAGCTTACCAATTGTAAATCAAGCCGGAAGGCGGCAGAACCGGAATTTTTTCATAGATTTGCGCTTCTAAAATTTTACTGAATGATACAGCGCAAACTGGCTAAAGTATTTTTAAGTTAAGGTTTATTAATGGGGATTTCGGTGCAAGGGCAGGTAAGACCTGATGCAATTTACGGTGATTATAAAGGATATTGGATTTCTAAAGACAACAGTACTTCCTATGTTACTGCTGACGATAATAATAATCTTTTAGGTTTTACGATCGGTACCGTGAATTATTCAACTGGTATTGATCCTGTGCTGTTCGGGTCTAAAGTAGGAACATACGTGAACGAGAACTACAGGGGATTCCCGACCTCTCTAACGACAAGTAGCGGAGGTACAAGTTACTTTATCGGCACCGCGCGTTACCAAAATGGCGTTGAACAAACCCAAGCGGTGCGGCCTTCAATCTCTTGCGAAATTCCATTAAGTTATTATTTAAGGGATGGCAAAAACGGTCTTGACCTCAGCACCGCGATGTTTAATATCCCAACTCAGGAACTTTCTTTTCTGGTAAATGTATTGGCAGATATCAATCCAACCTACATCTCAGACAATATTCCGGATATCATTGTGACACAAGTGGGACAGCCCGGTACAAAGGCGGATGTTTTTAAATTTACCGATGTGAATGGGAATACCGTAGGAAACCCAATAACGGTGAATTTTGATGGTGTAACTTCTTTAGGAAAGGCACTTTGGAATTTTTATAATGTAAGCGGCTGTCCGCACACTTATAATACCGGTGCGGGTTTATCTAATACCACCCGGGATGTTCGGATGCTTACCTTTAAATTAAGTGATTTCGGAATTACCGCAACAAACTACAGCAGTGCCGTTCGCTTTGTTCAGGTTCTTTCTGGAGAGAGTGATGTGGCTTTCTCGGCATACAGTGCGAACTCGATGTCTATTTACTGTCTGGAAAGTGCCAACAGCGTGGGCCTGAGTGTGCCCACAAAACTGGGAGTCACTACTTTAGGTCGGGCAGGTGCGGCGCCGAACGAGTGGCCACAGGCACGCAACGGTGGATTTATAGCGCTTGAATCAAGTAAAAAAGGTTTTGTGCCTACCCGAATGTCCACCGCTGAACTCGCAAACATTCAGAAACCGGTGGAAGGAATGATGGTTTACGATACCACGGATAATTGTCTTAAAATTTATGTAGGCGCTCTGGTGGGTTGGAAGTGCTTTAACAGAAAAACATGTCCCTGATATGAAGAATTTTTTAGTGTTATTAGGTCTTATTTCCGGGAGTCTTGCCCTTTCCGCGCAGGTCATCATTGGCGATGCCACCGGCACAGCGACAGATAAAACATCGGTTCTGCTTGAATTTGCAGCCACCGGCGACCGCGGAATTATTCTTCCGTATGTGACCGACAAATCGGCAATTACCACTCCTGGTACCATCGTGCTGGATGCTTCGGTGCCTACCGCGGCTTTTGTAAAAGTTTTCAACGGAACTACATGGGAAAACCTGACTGTACAACACAGCAACGTATCAGCCGCGCTTGCTTTACAGGCCGGAACTACCGAGCAGAACGGTGCAAAAGCCATAATTGGCAGTACTGCTTCATCCGCTGACGGTGTGCTGGTACTTGAATCGAACACAAAAGCAATGGTGTTGCCAATGACTAACGCTTACCAGAATATTGTAAATCCTGCCCCTGGTACGATGGTTCTTTTACGGAACGCAGAACTGATGGTGTTGGCTGTTTACAATGGCACTGAGTGGAGTTTTTGGAGCTATTAAAATTCATTAAAGCTTTAATCTGTCAGAAATATTTTGAGATCAGTAGTTATACCAACCATCCTCTAAAGATTTGGTACATAACTCGTTTTTCAGAATTTCCGTAGGGCGTTTATGGCTTACAGCATATTTATTAGTCGGTTTTTTAGTACTAGCATAGTGCGTCCTGCCAAAAGGATAAATTTAGAGTTTATATAAACTCGTATTATTGCGTATTTTTGCGTCATGCATAACGATACAATCTGCGCGATAGCTACGGCCAACGGAACCGGAGCTCTGGGAATCATCAGGCTTTCGGGCGAAAAGGCGGTCGAAATTACCAACCGTGTTTTCGAGGGTAAAAACCTCGAAGATGTGAAATCGCACACCGTGCATTACGGTTTCATCAAAAACGGCGAAGAAACGGTGGATGAAGTGATGGTTTCAGTTTTTTTGGCACCCAAAACATTCACCACCGAAAATTCCATCGAAATTACCTATCACGGTTCGCCTTACATTGGCAAAAAGATTCTCGAAGTATTGCTGAAGAACGGTGCGCGGATGGCCAAAGCCGGGGAGTTCACGATGCGCGCTTTCATGAACGGTCGAATAGATCTGTCACAGGCGGAATCCATCGCCGACCTCATCGCCTCTGAAAATGAAGCCTCACGAAAGGTGGCGCTGAACCAATTGAAAGGTGGCATCACGAATGAAATTTCGGTGCTTCGCACAGACCTCCTGAATTTTGTATCACTTATTGAACTTGAACTTGATTTCGCTGAGGAAGATGTAGAGTTTGCGGACCGCAGCGCGCTACAGCATCTGCTCAGCCGCATCGAAGAAAAACTGCGTTCACTTCTGGATAGTTTCCAGTACGGAAATGCCCTGAAAAATGGGGTAGCGGTGGCAATCTTAGGGAAGCCCAACGCCGGAAAATCAACGCTGCTGAATGCAATTTTAAAAGAAGAACGCGCCATCGTGAGCGCCATCGCAGGCACCACGCGCGACACCATTGAAGAGGTGATACACATCAAAGGCAACGCCTTCCGCCTGATTGATACCGCAGGTTTACGCGAAACGACCGATGAGATTGAACGCATCGGCGTACAGAAAGCAAGAGAAAAAGTGGATCAGGCAGAAATCCTGATTTACCTCACCGATGCCAACACGCAGGACCTCACAGAAGATATAGCGATGCTCAAGCCCCTGTTGCGCCCTGAACTGAAGACGATCATCTGTGCCACCAAAACCGATGAAGCGCCAGCGCATCAGTACAAAAAGATGGAAGAAGATTTCCGCCAGCAGCTGGGAACGGATTTTACGTTCATTGAGATTTCAGCAAAATCAAACCATAATCTTGAGCAGTTAAAGAATGAACTTTCAGCCTACGTGGCACAGCTGAAAACCGGCGAAAGCAATGTCGTCATTACCAATCAGCGGCATTTTGAAGCATTGCAGAAATCTCTGGATGCCGTAGAACGGGTGGAGGAGGCCATCACCTCGCGCATTTCCACCGAACTGCTCGCCTACGAACTTCGCAATGCCCTCGAACATTTAGGAGAAATCTCAGGCGAGTTCACGAACGATGAAGTATTGGGGAATATTTTTTCTAAGTTTTGTATCGGGAAATAGACTGTGTTTTTACATTGTATATAAATTGCAATTATAATAATGTGATTAGTAAATATTTGTAAATATCATTATATTTTTCAATTTCTACCTTAGGAGCAATCAAAATATCTCGTAATCATTTCAATAAAAAATGTTTTGGTTGGGTTTCCTTGAATTATGTTATCTTGATTACTATCTATAGCATTTTACTTCGTATTAAAAATTTCTCCGAACTCAAACTCTTTAATATTGGAAATTGCTTGTCTTGGATTAATGGCTTCCATTGATCGGTTTATTTTACCTCTTTGCTTTTCTCCAGCTCCTAAGAATTTACTAACAGATTTCCAATTGTTGCCGTCTATTATTTGCATTAAAAATGCTGATTGACACATTTCAGAAAAATCAAATGTTGGTTGGTTAAATTCTTCAATGCCTTGTGAAACAAGCATTACAGCTACTCCCTGTGAACGGACTTCACGCAACAATTTTTCTAAAATTTCTTGTGATTTCTTTTCTTTAAATACATTATGGGCTTCATCAATATGTAATACATATCGAAGACCGCTATAATTGTCCTCAATAGGCACTTTATCCATATTCATAAATGTATTATACAGATAATAAATATGAAAGTGATTTAGGTTTTTTTACTTGGGCGTGTCCCTTCGGGTCGGGCTATCCGCTACAAGTCCTCGCTCGTTCCTCGCTGTGGGCTTTTCGCTTCTATCCCTCACGCAAACGCGTAATAGTTCAGAAATTAAATCTCTTTCGATGTTGATAAAGATTGTCTAAAGCAGGATGAAAATTAGAATTTATTGGGAGTGATATTTTATTTCCTGCAAATTGAGAAATATTGTAAATCGAAGGTTTTTCTACAAAATTTTTATTGATAATTACTTTATAATCATCAGAGATAGAAATCAAGCCTCTATCAGATGCTCTGTGAAGATTTGGACAAAGTGCAATTCCGTTTGTTAATGTGTCATCATAACCTTCTGAAAAAAAATACTTTTTAATAAAATTTCTTACAACATAAAAAACTTTCAGAAGGATAGATTGATGCAGTGTTTGCCTCAACATCGTACGATACATCTTCCACAAAAAGTAATCGGTACCTAACTGAGCTTTCACTTTTCTCACCACCACAGCGAAAAATAAAGCCATTGTCCGCTATTGTCCGGTTTTGTCTGGTGGTGTCCATCTGTGTCCGTCTAAGTCGGCACCAAAAGCAGTTTTGTTGCAGGCTTGTTGCGGATTTGTTGCGGATTGCTTCGGAAAAAAGGCCAATTTGGGAAGAAGGGTGAGAGAAGACCAAAAGGAAAGCCGAAGTAAGGCGCACGCTTCAAATACAATTTTCTCAGCATAGTCTTTGTCACTTCGGGTTTAAAATTTCGCGGATCCTACCGATACTTTTTATAGATGTGTAGACGTCTCTCACCCGTGGTTAAGTCGCGCATTTTAACAAGAACGTGGAAATCTAAGATTATTTGATTGTCCTAACAGCTTTTCTTTCTTTAATCTTTTACTTTTTTGTAACCTATTTTAGGACGGGACTAACACTGTAGATTTTGTTTGAATTATCTCTTTCCCAAACAACTCGCTTCAAATCCCTAAATTTGCACAAAATATTTTGTTATGAACTTAAAAGGAAAAAACGCGATTATTACCGGTGGTGGACGTGGACTTGGGAAAGCGGTTGCGACCGCTCTGGCTAAAGAAGGCGTAAATATTGGCCTCACCGGCCGTAATGAGGAAAACCTAAAAGCCGCCGCCAGCGAGCTGGCAGCCTTTGGTGTAAAGGCGACATATGCGGTATTCAGTATTGATGATGAAGTAAAGGTAAGACAAGGTATCGAAACACTGGCCCGCGAACTTGGCGGTGTGGATATTCTGGTGAATAACGCTGGGATTGGTGATTTCGGGAAATTGAATGACATGTCAAGCGAAACCTGGGAGCAGGTGATTAAAACCAATCTATTCGGTGTATATTACGCTGCGAAAACCGTTTATCCCTATCTGAAGGAAGCCGGGGCCGGCGACATTGTAAATGTGGCTTCAACAGCCGGGCTGAAAGGTGGTCCGAACATGTCCGCTTATGCCGCCTCAAAAGCTGCAGTCATCTCTCTTTCACAATCCATGATGGCCGAATGGCGCAAGGAAAACATCCGGGTGATTACCCTCACACCGAGTACCATTGCCTCCGACATGTCGATCCAGGGCGGACTCACAGATGGGAATCCGGAGAAAATACTTCAGCCCGAAGATTTTGCAGAATGGGTACGTGATATCCTCAAAATGAACCGCCGCGCACTGATTGCGAATGGTTCTATTTTCTCGACAAATCCGTAATCCTTTATGAAGTTATGGGCCTCGCTAGGTTTTAATCACTCACAACGCTTATTACTCCGCATCTCAGTTAATAGCTGTAGACAGACACGGAATATCCTGTTGGTTTTTGCGGTTAAAGAGAGATATGGATCACAGGATTTATGATTCCACGTTATATTACAATTAAAAAAAGGCTGCTCCCGATATTGGAAGCAGCCTCTTTATATTGTCAACGGGTTGTTAGTGTCCGCTGTGGCCATCGATGCCATGCGCGTGACCATGATTGAGTTCTTCTTCGGTCGCAGGCCTTGTAGCTACAATCTCTACATCGAAAGTCAGTGTTTTACCAGCCATCGGATGGTTGAGGTCTACCACAACCGTGTCAGGTGTTACTTCCAATACCACGGCGTTTACGCGGTTACCATCAGCATCCTGTAACGGCAGCATAGCGCCTACCGGTGGCATACCCGACTGCTCGAACATTTCTACCGGAAGTTGGGTAGTGGCTCCTTCCTGTCTTTCGCCATAACCCTCTTCAGGTGTGATGGTGAAGGAACGCTTGTCGCCAGCGCTTAGGCCGCTAAGTTCCGCTTCGAATTTAGGCAGCATCATGCCTACGCCATACAGAAATACAAAAGGGTTCTCTGTCTCCGTTTTTTCGATGAAGGTCTGGGTTCCGTCAGCCTCCACGGCGTTTAGGGTGTAGTGCAGTGCTACTACGTAATTGTTGTCTATTGTCATGTGATGTTTTTTTGAGCGGCGTATGGGCGACTCTGTTCAATAATAATAAGGAAGATTCCTGCTACAAAGGTAAACTTTTGAATTAAAATACAGTGCTGTAGGAATTAGTTCTGTTGAAGAGACACCTCACCACTGTCTGACAGTATCAGGATGCCTTCTGCCTGTCCGTTGAAGCCTTTCAACTTAGTGGTCTTCCGTTTGGTGATGAGGTCTAGCAGTTGTTTTTCGGTGAGTTTCTTATCCATCACCACGAACGGAACCCTGAAACCGCACTGCTGGTGGGCCGAACAGCCGATAGCGGCTTTACCTTTCATTAAAGGCTTACTACATAACGGGCATGGGTGTGAATCCCAAACGATTTCCTGTATCTTTCGTGGTTTCTTTATTTTGGGTTCAGCGTTTTCGGCTTTTGCATGAAATGTCACTGTGCGGGTATTGTCATTAATGACTTTCCGGGTAAGATCGGTCACCATCGTCACCAGTTCTTCTTTGAAAAGCTGAGCCTCATACTCGCCACGCTCTATCTTCCGTAGCTTGTATTCCCATTCCCCGGTAAGTTCAGGACTTTTCAGCAGCTCGTCATCAATGGTATCAATAAGGTCGATGCCGGTCGGGGTGGCGAAGATGTTTTTCTTCTTCCGTTCGATGTATTTTCTTTTAAAAAGTGTCTCGATGATGTTGGCACGGGTTGACGGGCGACCGATACCGTTGTTCTTCATCATTTCGCGCAGCTCTTCATCATCTATCTGTTTTCCTGCTGTTTCCATCGCGCGCAGGAGGGTGGCTTCGGTATAGGGTTTCGGTGGCGAAGTTTTACCCTGATGTACCAGGGGTTCGTGTGGGCCTTGTTCGCCCTTGGTAAAATTCGGGATATGCTGCTCTTCCTCCTTATCCTTTTTAGTGGATTCTTCTTTTTTGTCTTTATCATACACCGCACGCCAGCCCGGTTCCAGGATCTGTTTACCGTTGGCCCTGAAGGGTATGGTACCTACTTTTCCTTCCACTAAAGTGTTAGATATCTTACATTCAGGATAAAATACCGCGATGAAACGTCGGGCGACGAGGTCATAGATTTGCTTTTCCTCTTTTGTTAGACTTGCGGTTGGCGGTACCTCGGTGGGGATGATGGCATGGTGATCGGTCACTTTCGTATCATCAAACACAGCTTTACTTTTGGGTATAGGCGCATCGAGCAGGGGAGCGATAAGGGCTTGGTAATGGTGCATGCGTTGCAAGATCCCAGAGATCTTGGGATAAAGATTTTCAGAGAGGTAAGTGGTATCTACCCTTGGGTATGTGGTATGCTTTTTCTCGTAAAGGCTTTGGATGTATTTGAGGGTATGGTCTGCGGAAAACCCGAATTTCCGGTTGGCCTCCACCTGTAGTGCGGTAAGGTCAAACAGTCTGGGGTTTTTCTCTTTCCCTTCCTTGATTTCAAACGACACAATCTCGAAAGGGTGCTGCTTTAGGTAAGCAAGTCCGCTGTCTGCTTTCTGCTGGGTTTTCAACCGGTCTATCGCTGCGCTGAAGAGTACGTCGCGGTAGGTGGTTTTCAGTTCCCAATATTCTTCACTGGTAAACGCGTCAATCTCTTTTTGGCGCTGCACGAGCATGGCCAAAGTAGGAGTCTGTACACGCCCGATAGAGAGTACCCCGTTGCCACCGCCAAATTTTCGGGTAAAAAGTCGCGTAGCGTTGATACCGAGCAGCCAATCGCCTACCGCACGGGCATTGCCGGCCAGGTAAAGATTCTGGTAATCTGAGCCGGGTTTTAGGTTGGCGAATCCCTCTTTAATGGCTTCTTCAGTTAAGGAAGAAATCCATAATCGCTGTACGGGTTTTTTACATTTGGCTTTTTGCAGTACCCAGCGCTGTATAAGTTCCCCTTCCTGTCCCGCATCCCCACAGTTAATCACCTCTTCGCAGTCTGCCACTAATCTTTCGATGATTTTAAACTGTTTCTCAACGCCCGGGTTCGGGATGAGCTTGATCCCGAAACTCTGCGGAATGATGGGCAGGAAGATCAGGTCCCACGATTTGTAGTGCGGGCTATAGTCATGAGGTTCCTTCAAGGTACAGAGGTGCCCGAAGGTCCAGGTCACCCAATATCCGTTGCCTTCATAATATCCCTGTTTAGGCATGTCTGCACCTAAGACTTTGGCAATATCACGGGCCACACTGGGCTTTTCGGCAATGCATAATTTCATAATCAACTACCTGTTCGAATCGGAGTGCAAATTTGCGGTTTTTTTTCAAGATGAACGGTGTGGGCGGTTATTGTATTTGATATAAAAATTGTGCATTATCATAACCTTTTTATCTGCCTAAAAAGCCAGCCAGCTGCAAATTCAGGTGATCCATAAATAACGTATTTAAGATCTAGGATCTGATACGTGATAAAAATCAACAAATGTTACCTGAGTACCTTCAGGTTATAATGAACATATAATCACATATTTACAACTGATGTTTAAACGCGTGTTTATCTACTGTATCATTATTTTTAACTACTGAAATTTGTCATGCCGTTTATCCCAGAAAATAGCTACCTTAGCTACCCTTAATTTAAAGGCTTGCATACGGCTTTTGGTATGCAAATGTTCAGTATGACCAGGAAAGGACAAATCGTAGAAATCCCTGCTACCTCAACCATTTATGAGGCTGGCGCTACTGAAGGGCTTCTTACGGCTGACCTACTGCAGCAGGCCGCTTTCCCAAAATCATATTCATTATTCGATGGTTTTCTGGTAGGTGAGCATGAGGGTTGCGAACATTTTGCGCTCGGGCAGCGTAAAGGCATTGGGGTTGGCGGAAAAAAAGCCCCACTGTTCGTCATCGGTATTGATGAACGCGAAAACCGCCTATTTGTTGGGCAAGGGGCTGACCACCCGGGTTTGAAAGCATGTGTTTTCCGGTTTGCTTTAAATCATGCGATACCCAGCGATAACTTCAATACGGCCACCTATCCGCTATCCGCACAGGTTGTTTCCACTATCCAATCGCATCTTCCTTTGGCAATGTTGCACCGTATTGGGGAGGACCTCTTCATTGTCTTCCAGAACGAAGTTCCGGTGACGATACTCAATGGCAGCCTTGAGGTATATACTGACCAGATACTTCACATGACGATTCATAATTCAAACAAACGATATGAGAATTAAACTATCTTTTTTAGTAAGTGTGGTTTCATGCTTACTATACGCACAAAGTGCACCCAGCTATTATTCGGGTGTTAATTTTACTAAAAAAGGCAACGCCCTGAAAGAGGACCTCGCCAATTTAATCACCAATACGCACAGCAAAGTGATTTCATACAGTGAGTTGCAGACACTTATGAAAACCAGTGATGTAGATCCTAGCAATTCATCTAACCTGCTACTCATCTATGGTTCTGAGGCATCAGGAACACACCAGCGAAGCCGGCCGAAGGGCGGGTCATGGAACCGCGAGCATGTGTACGCAAAATCCAAAGGGACACCCAACCTCGGGACTTCCGGCCCAGGTGCCGACGGTCATCACCTCCGTCCTGCCGATACTTCACTCAACAGTACCCGCGGCAGTCTGCTGTTTGATGATGGTGCGGGTGCTAAGGCGTACAAAACCAGCCGTGGGGGGTGGTTCCCAGGTGATGAATGGAAAGGTGATGTCGCAAGGATCCTGATGTACATGTACGTAAGATACAACAGCCGCGCGCTGCCACTGAACATCACGATGAATCCCAGCACATATTCCTCTGATTTCCCAGATATACTGCTGAAATGGAACGTGGAAGACCCTGTGTCTGCCTTTGAAATACAACGGAATAACGTGGTAGCACAAACACAGAAGAACAGAAACCCGTTCATCGACAACCCTTATCTTGCGACCGCGATCTGGGGTGGGCCAACTGCACAGAACAACTGGCCAGATACTTTCAGTGGCGGTACTGCGGGCGATACTGAAGCCCCAACAGCTCCTACACAACTCACAGTTACCGCCAAGGCACAGACCTCGGTATCCCTATCCTGGAAGGCCTCTACCGACAACCTGGCTTTAGGAAGCTATGAAGTATATGTAAACGGATTACCGAACATCACGGTATTTGGTACGGAAGCCACAGTTACCGGTCTTGCCCCTGCTACCTCATACACTTTTTATGTCATCGCTAGTGATACCTCTGGCAACCGTTCTGCCGCCAGTAATGTGGCCGAAGCTACTACCACCGCACCACCGACAGGTGTAGGGACTACGTGCGGTACCGAAGATTTCAACAACGTATCGGGCAGTTCTTCGTCTTATTCTGATAAATCCTGGAACAATAACGGTATCAACTGGACGGCTACCTCAGCACGCAATGATTCGCCGGTTTACATTGACGGAAGCCAGGCGATATGCATCAGAAATGGGACCTTGAAGTCTTCCGTTATTTCAGGAGGCATCGGCACTTTGTCCGTAAAAACTTATCTCCCATTCTCTGATACCTCAGCTACGTACACCTTAAAGATCAATGGGGTGGAAAAAGGCAAAATAACCGCTACTAAAACAGCGCAGACGGTTACTGTTGCAAACATCAATGTGGCAGGTGACTTCACCATTGAACTGGTTGCTGATAATTCCAGCGGCGTAAGAATGTCTATTGATGACCTTAGCTGGACCTGCTTTTCAGCGTTATCAACAGATCAGAGTGCGGTGAAGTCTAATAAAATCAAGATTCACCCGAACCCGGTACGAAACAGCGAATTTTCGATTAGTGGGATTGGCAATAAGGAAACCGTAAGCGTGTACAGCCTTAGCGGACAACTGTTGCAGCGCTTCGATAATGTGAACAATCAACAGAAAATCGTGCTGAAAAAACTGGCGAAAGGAGTGTATTTCGTCACTACCAAAACCCAGTCTGCGAAACTGATCATCGACTAATGATGCTTTAACGAAAGAAGCCGTCGCACTTTTCTGCAGACGGCTTTTTTTATGCCTTATTTTACCATGTATTGATGTATGAAACCGATCTGTCCCGTGCGTGGTACCTTAACTTTATACCAAGACACATGTCTTTCAAGAAAAATAAGTTTGGTATCCTGCCGAAGATTACATACAATTTCGGCACTCATGTTGGGCTGTTTTCTGATATTTACACGGTCGTATTTCGTCACCAGATAACCATTTTTTACATTAACTATATTGATTCGATTTTTTGATGCATTTTTTTTGTTTCTGATGACATGATACATATCCAGGTTTTGCTGCTGGCCGTACATCTTCGTTTTTATAGAATCAAGGTGCCTAACACCGCCATTTGGTATATATGGCTTATCCAGAAATGGGGTGGCGGGTAGCATGTTTACCGCCATCAGCGCCAAGGGCAGTGCGGTTTTCATTACCGCTGCGTAGTATAAAAAAGTTTTCATCAAGTGTGTTTAACAACGCGCTGGCTTCAAATTATAGGCCGTAAGATAAATATTTTTCCGGTTGATACCAATGGTTGATGTCTTTAATTAAAATATTTATTAAAAAATAACAGTCACAACTTTCCACTGACTTCTGCCAGTGCCAGATGTTTTTTTTAAATCTCTTCTTCCGGGGGATTGATGATTTTTAATTTCCGTGTTTTCAGGTCAAATATGTCATGCTCACTCATCAGGTGAAGTACCATGTTTTCAATCGAAAGCGGTGCGCCTTCTTCTACATCGTTGAGGTTGCTTTGTATGATGTGCTGTCCGTCTATTATGATCAGACATCCGGGGCCTACAGCTTCCATCTTATTGCGGTGGACAAGCAACGCCGTATTCTCTTCAAGCCCTACGCCTAATATCTTTGGGTTGCTGACAATGATCTCAAACAGACGGCCAATCCTGCCACGGCTGATGAAATGCGTATCGAAAATCACATCCTCCACGAAAGCGAAACCGGTTGAAGTATGTACTTTTCCTTTGTAGGGAGCCTCTTCACTTGTGCCGTTCAACACCATACTTTCCGAAGCGGCTGCAGCGCCGGCGGAGGTCCCTGCATATATAAAATCGGGTTCATTAAGTTTTTCTTTTAAAATTTGGTAGAATTTGGATCCTCCAAGTACCGAGGTGAGCCGAAGTTGGTCACCACCGGTAACGAAGACCGCATCTGCATTCCGTAGTCTTTCAAGTATGTCTGGGTGGTCGGCTTCTTCACGGTTCTGCATGATCATGACGCCTACGTTTTTAGCCTTCAATTTGCCAAAGGCTTCCAGATAATCCTCAGCGACTTCTTCAGGAATGCTGGCAGCGGCGGTGATGATTTCTATTTTCGATTTATTGCCTTTCCGGCTTTCATCAATGAATCTTTTTAAGATGTTGCTTTCTGAAAATTCCTGCTCGTGGCCGCTTTTATCTTCATTGCCACCGATAATCAATAATTTGCCTCTCATATTAGTTCATTAGTTAAGATAATCCAAAGTTTCTTCTGTAGAAATGGTTGCTTTGCTTTTTCGGTAAGATTCAATAATGTCGGTGACATGGCGGTAATCATCGCACAGGGCGACAATGAAATCGCCACACCCGGCCATCTCCATCGCATGTTTTATGGCTTTGGCCTCATCAGGGATCAAGGTATATTTCAGTTGGGGGTGCGTTTCCGCAAGCACTGTGGTCATCAGGCGGTGCATTTCCTCGAGCGTGCGGCCACGCAGGTCATGTTCCTGACGGATAATAAGATAATCGAACATTTCTGCACCCAATCTGGCCATTTCTGCAATATCATCGTCACGTCGGTCGCCGACACCTGAAATGATGCCAATCTTTCTCTTGGCGGTGATATGGCTCAAGTACTGTTGTATCGCTCGCATGCCGTGCGGATTGTGTGCATAATCTACGAGTACCGAGAAGTTCCCGAATTCATGAAGATTCATTCTGCCCGGCGTTGTTTCCGAGCACGGTCGGAAACTCATGAAAGACTGCCGGATCTGCTCCGGTGAAAATCCATAGGCGAATGCCGCGGCCGCGGCCGCCAATATGTTTGCAGTCATGAAGACAGCGGAACCGTTCATCGTAAGTGGTATGTCAGCCACTTTCGCCAATTCGGTTTGCACTTTATTCCTTTCCAATATCACAAGGGGATCTTTGATATAGGCAGCTATACCACCAAGCTCCAGATGTTCGAGCAGCACTGGATGATCATGCTCCATACTGAAATAAGCAACTTGACAGTTCAGTTCACCAGCCATTTTCACACAATGTGGATCTTCCGCATTCAGTACCGCATAACCTGTTGCTTTTACCGTTCGTGGAACCGTAGCTTTTACTTCCGCCAATTCTTCCAGCGTATGAATATCACAAAGTCCCAAATGGTCTTCCTGTACATTCGTGACGATGCCTACATCACATTGGTCGAAGGCCAGGCCCGCACGCAACAAACCTCCGCGCGCAGTTTCAAGTACCGCAAATTCTACCATTGGGTCGCGCAGCAGCAATGATGCGCTGGATGGTCCCGAGCAATCCCCAGAATTTATTTGATGCTGATTGATGTAAACCCCGTCGGTAGTGGTATATCCCGTAGTATAACCGCACTGCTGCGTAAGGTGAGCGAGCAGGCGGGTAGTGGTGGTCTTACCATTGGTTCCGGTTACTGAGAAGATAGGGATTCGGCTTTCCGTGCCTGGAGGAATGAGCATGTCAACGACCTCACGCGCTGGATTTCTGGGGGTGCCGTTGCTGGGCGACAGATGCATACGGAAGCCGGGTGCCGCATTCACCTCTATCACCGCACCACCATTTTGAGATAATGGGGTGCTGATGTCAGGCGCTATCACATCAATTCCACAAATGTCGAGGCCAACTGTGGCTGCGATTCGTTCGGCCATAAAACGGTTTTCAGGATGTATTTCATCTGTCACATCAGTAGCGGTGCCGCCTGTACTAAGGTTGGCGGTGGATTTCAGCATGACACGCTGTCCTTCCGCTGGAATACTGTCGGTACTTAAACCTTGCAGGGCAAGAAGACGGTCCGAATCAGAGTCGAGCGTAATTTTTGTCAGTATTGCTTCATGACCGTTGCCGCGATCGGGATGTCTGTTTACCTATTCTACCAGTTCAGTTACCGTGGATCTGCCATCTCCTGTAACATGGCCGGGCAAACGGTGTGCGGCAGCGCTAAGTTTACCGTTGATGACCAGCAACCGGAAGTCTTCTCCTTCAATATAAGTTTCTACAATGATGGTATCGCTGAAGGTTTTCGCATGGTGAAAGGCCAACTCTGCCGCTGCGCTATCGGTAATGTTAATGCAGACGCCGTTACCGTGATTGGCATCCAGTGGTTTTATCACCAATGGATAGTCCATATCTTCTATCAATATTTTTAGTTCTTCCAAAGTCGTACACGTACCGCCTTGTGGCACAGGGATGCCGGCTTCGCAGAGGATGTTTTTAGTACGTTCCTTACTGTCGGTGATGTGGATACCGGTGAAAGAGGTACGGCCCGTGATGGTGGCACGAATCATTTGGCGGTTTTTCCCATATTCGAGCTGTACACTTGAATGACGGTCCAGACGAAGCCACGGGATGCCGCGTTCTTCCGCAGCTTTTACGATACTTAGGGTACTTGGCCCTAAACCATACCTGGCCTTGAGTTGCTGTAACTCTTGTAGATGCCGATGAAGGTCCGCTTCCAGGCCGGAAAGCCAGACGTGCAGAAGTTGTAAGGCAGCCTGCGCGGAATATCGCCCCACTTCTTCGGTATCACACGCAAACACGAGTCGGTAAACACCTGGCTCACGGGTCTGCCGCAAATCGCTGAAACTTCCTTTACTGCCTACGGCATGTTGTAGCGCAAGTGCCACTTCTATATAAAACTTCGCAAGAAATTCTGGGGTATCAGACTTAGGATTGGCATTATTAACGCTCCCAGACGGTAAGAGTTCTTCGGGATGTTGTAGCCGAAGCGTATAAAGCTGACGATGAAGAAAATTAATCAACTCCCGGGGGAGAGTGGTTTTTTCGGTATCAAGGCGTACCTGAACAAGACCATGATGCATGACACTCCAAACATTAGGTCCCTTTAAATACTGAGTACTGATGATTTTCATATGCATTGAATATGGAATCCACTTATCAAATTCCTTACCACATTGCAGCCTTATCAAGGGAGTTCCATTAACCGGAAAGGTTTTATATCAATCACCTAAAGTATATATTAAGCGAACCTTCTACTATTGAAGTATTTAATTTCATTGGCAGATGGATGCATTAACGATTTGGCAGAATTGTTGCTTGCAGATATTCCGTTCATTATCAACATTATATCACCTAACAATAAAATTTTACTATTATGAAAAAATCAGTTTTGACACTTATGTGCGTGGCTACGCTGATGGCCTGTAAGAAAAACGAAACCACGAGTACTGAAAGTAACACCGACAGTTCTGCCATGGAAATGCCGGCCGATACGATGATGACTACAGATTCCGCTACTGTCAGTGCTTCTGAGGGAACCACCAACCTTAGCGACCAAGACAAGATGTTTGCTGATGATGCGGCTAAAGGCGGTATGATGGAAGTGATGCTGGGGCAGTTAGCTGCACAGAATGGCGCAAACAGCCGTGTAAAAGCATTCGGTGATATGATGGTAAAAGACCATACAAAAGCCAATGACGAACTGAAAAGTTGGGCAACTGGAGCCGGATATACACTTCCTGCCAATGCTGATGCCGCACAGCAGAAAATGCATGACGACCTGAAGAACAAAAAAGGAGCCGAGTTCGATCGCGCTTATATGGATATGATGGTACAGCACCACACCGAAACTATTGAGAAATTCCGTAAGCAAAACACAGGTGGCAGCGACCAAACCCTTACCCAATGGGCAGGCAAAACACTCCCAACGCTTGAAGCACATCTTACACAGGCAAAAGAAATACAGACTGCTGTAAAATAATACATTATAAACCCACTTATAACCCACCATTTCGGTGGGTTTTTTTAGTTTATATATTTATTAATCAGAAAATAACTTAAGTATATTTAATAGACTTTATAAATTAATTGATAATTTCTAAATACATCATGTCTATTTTATGCATGTTCATTATAGATAGGTTTTGGTTGGCATCAGCTACAATTTACGATAATATTGCATAAAATAATGATATGAATAGTACAAGGACATTGCCCGTTCCATGCAGCACAAGAGGCTACAGCACATAATCAGTCGGTAGCAAACAATCCACATCAAGGTGAAACCATTCACAGTGAAAACGAAAAAAATGATACCGCTAACAATTCTACAGGCGGAAAATGCCCCGTAATTCATGGTGGACTTACCGGCACAGCAAATGCCGTAACCGAATGGTGGCCGAATGCACTAAACCTAGATATCCTTTCGCAGCACGATACGAAAACCAATCCACTGGGAGAAGATTTTGATTACAAGGCAGCCTTCAATAGTCTTGATCTCGAAGCTGTGAAGAATGACATCAGAATTCTGCTCACCGATAGCCAGGACTGGTGGCCTGCAGACTGGGGAAATTATGTCGGCATGTTTGTACGCACCGCCTGGCATCTCGCCGGCAGCTACCGCGTAATGGAAGGCCGTGGCGGTGGCAATACCGGTAACCAACGTTTTGCGCCGCTGAACTCTTGGCCCGACAATGTGAATACCGATAAAGGACGCCGATTGCTATGGCCCATTAAAAAGAAATACGGAAACAAAATCTCCTGGGGAGACCTCATCATTCTCGCCGGCACTGTAGCTTATGAAGAAGTGGGACTAAAGACTTTCGGCTTTGCCGGTGGTAGGAAAGACATCTGGCATCCCGAGAAAGATGTATATTGGGGCGCTGAAAAAGAATGGCTTGCCGCTACCGAAAACCGCTATGACAGCGATGAGAACCGCGAAAGCCTTGAAAACCCACTGGCGGCGGTACAGATGGGCCTTATTTATGTGAACCCGGAAGGGGTGGATGGCAACCCAAATCCGCTGAGAACCGCACAGGATATGAAAGTCACCTTCAGAAGAATGGGTATGAATAACGAAGAAACCGTAGCCCTTACCGCAGGCGGACATACGATAGGGAAAGCACATGGGAACGGTGATGCCTCTGTCTTAGGCGGTGATCCTGAAGAGGCTGATGTTACAGAACAGGGCTTGGGATGGCACAACCCTAAAGGTACCGGTAATGCAGGAAATACCGTAGTTTCCGGAATTGAAGGTGCCTGGACAACAACACCAACCCGTTGGGACAACGAATTCCTGACACTGCTCTTTAAATATGACTGGGCGCTTACCAAGTCACCAGCCGGGGCGCACCAGTGGGAACCCATCAACATCGCCGAAGAAGACATGCCTGTAGATGCACATAACCCCAGCGTGAAGCGAAACCCAATGATGACCGATGCGGATATGGCGCTGAAAGTAGATCCGGAATATCGTGCCATTTCTGAAAGATTTCTGGCGGATCCCGACTATTTCTCTGAAGTTTTCGCTAGAGCGTGGTTTAAACTGACACACCGCGATCTTGGCCCGAAATCCAGATACCTGGGACCTGATGTCCCCGCAGAAGATTTGATCTGGCAAGACCCAATTCCTGAGGTTGATTATACGCTCTCTGAAGCAGATGTGGCCGAACTGAAACAATTGTTACTCAACAGCGGGCTTAGCCGTAGTGAATTGATTACTACTGCATGGGATTCCGCGAGGACTTACAGGGGATCAGATTATCGGGGAGGAGCCAACGGTGCACGCATCAGACTGATGCCGCAGCGCAATTGGGTTGCAAATGAGCCGGAAAAACTTCATAAAGTCCTTACAAAACTCGATGAAATACAGGCTGCTTTCACTAAAAAAGTGTCCATCGCCGACCTGATCGTCCTAGGGGGTACGGCCGCGGTAGAGCAGGCTGCACAGTTAGCCGGTGTAATCATCAAAATACCATTCGCACCTGGCAGGGGAGACGCGCTACAGGAACAGACGGACATTGAATCATTTGAATATCTGGAACCCCTATATGACGGCTTCAGAAACTTTACCAAAGCACAGTATGCGGTAAAACCTGAAGAATTATTGCTCGACCGCGCACAGCTGATGGGGCTTACCGCACCGGAAATGACAGTCTTGATTGGTGGTATGCGGGTTCTGGGCACTAATTTCGGTGGTGCGAAACATGGGGTATTCACTGATAAAGAAGGGGTATTGACCAATGATTTCTTTGTAAACCTCACCGATATGGCTAACCGATGGATACCAGCGGCCGAAAACTTATACCACATTGTCGACCGCCAAACCGGTGCTGTAAAGTGGACTGCCACCAGAGTTGATTTGGTATTCGGTTCTAATTCCATACTGCGGTCTTATGCTGAAGTGTATGCACAGGATGACAACAAAGAAAAATTTGTAAAAGATTTTGTAAAAGCATGGACCAAAGTCATGAACGCTGACCGTTACGATTTGCTTTAAATCATATATTTTCATATCAACCCTCCCGATATTCGGGAGGGTTTTTCTCTTAGTCATGTATCAGACTAAAATATCATTGTCACAGCAAGTTCTTCCGCAGCGATAAAGTAAAAGGTTATTTCCTAAAAAATTCATGTACAAAAATAGGAGAAAGAACCACCACGGGCTAAAAAAACCAAGTGGAACCATCAAAAACGTCGGCGGTAATTGATAATTTTCCCTAAGTTTGCCTGCATTTCGTATTATTGCAACCGCAAGACTTCTCCCATGATCGACAAAAATTTTTACCTTGAAAACATGACCGCTTTCGATATGATGATTGAAAGCGACCGCCCAGCTGCCGAAAAAGTCATCTTTAAAGTGTATTGTATATTGCAGCGTGACAAATATTGGCTAAGCAACGTGGCTACACCAGAAGAAATTACTGAAGAAGACACCGAACTGCTTGCCGAAACCGAAGCCGAACTTACCGAGCTTGATGAGCAATATAATTTCCGATTTGCCAATTTTCATCAACTGGTTATGAATGAACTGAAAGCTGGCCAAGAATTTTCGGTGCCAGAAACTCTTGAACCAACATTCGAGATGGAAGATGATCTAACTGAAAATGAAGCGTATGGTGAACCTGAATCGGTTGATTATGACGAAGAGGACTTTAATGAAACAGAAGCTATCGAAGATGAAGAATGGGAGGAGGAAGATGATGATATTCATAATGATGAATACGAACTGAACCAGATAATTTCCTGTATTCTTACCAGTGCTAAACAAAGCCTGAGTATAGCGCAACTGCAACAATATTTTCCTGAAGCGGGTGAAGAATTCCTGAGTCATGAAGTGCTGATGCCCATTATCACCGCTAATGTAGGAGAGAAAACGCATGAAGAGTTGGTAGAACTGCTCGCGGAAAACTTTGAGCTGCATGATATGGAAGTCGATCCCGATACACTCTATCATTTCGTAGAAACTGCTGAGATCTGTCTTGAGAAAGAAATGATGGCCTTTGACATCGCGACGGATAGTCTCAACAGTGGGATGTCGGCAGGCAGGGTGCTGGCAACCGTTAAAGCTTTGCTGTAACGTGTATAACGGCCTGTTTCTTTTCAGGTCTCAATTGTTTAGCTTATTTTTACGCCTTTCAAACTATTTTCTATGGAATTTATTCAAACCGTACTTGATTTCTTTTTAAATCTCGATAAGCATCTGTTCACCATGATCATCGATTATGGCGTATGGATTTACCTGATCCTGTTCCTCATCATTTTCGTGGAAACCGGTTTGGTAGTGATGCCGTTTCTACCGGGCGACTCCCTGCTCTTTGCCGCAGGCACCTTTTGCGCTGGCGTTATTGGCGCTTTAGGCGAAACCGCCAGCCTGAATCTTTGGCTCGTGCTGGGCCTATTAACGGTAGCGGCCATCCTGGGTGATACCCTTAATTATTACCTTGGCAAGAACGTCGGTTTACGCATACTCGGCTGGAAGATGGGGGAAAAACAACTTGTAAACCCAAAGTACATTGCCCAAACCCAAGCGTTCTATGAAAAGAATGGCCCTAAAACCATCATCATCGCCCGTTTTGTACCCATCGTACGTACGTTTGCACCGTTCGTGGCTGGTATTGGTTCGATGAATTATGCAACCTTCATCAGATATAATGTAATCGGGGCTTTCGTGTGGGTGTTCGGCCTTACACTTATCGGATATTTCTTTGGTAATCTGCCGATTGTACAAGAAAACTTTGAAACGGTGATTTTCGGTATCATTGGTATTTCATTGCTACCGATGGTGTGGGAATATATCAACGCGAAGTTCCTAAAGAAGAAAAAATAATGTAACCGGCGCTTCAGCCGGTTTTTTTCGCTCTCTTATACCGATATTACCACCCGAAAGTTCGGCTGACGAACAAGATTTCCGGCTGTAAGGAAATCATTTTAAACAAAAAAAACACACTCAAAAGTGTGTTTATCAGGTGCCCGGAACAGGACTCGAACCTGCAAGCTTGTGGGCACTCGCACCTGAAACGAGCGTGTCTACCAATTTCACCATCCGGGCTTCGGGGTGCAAATATACAAATCCTCGGGGATAATCAATTCTTTTTTATCAGAAATATTTCCGAGAGAAAAACGATTCACAGGTTATCTAAGTAAGCTTATGAAAATTGCCAGATTTTTAGTCTTTAAAATCTCACATCACTGTAAAAACCAAGGATCGGCCTGCCAAGTCCGGTCTTCATCAGATGTTTTAAATTTCCATTAAAAGAAACAGCACCTTGGCTGTTTTGTTTATTCATTGTCGTGGTGTTTGTCGAGATTGTTGTACAGATGATTTTCGGACAGGAACAGCGTAAGGGCCGCGTCTACCATTTCTTTATTCATCTGATAAAAATTCTCGGGATCATCATAATCTTCTCCCGTAGCATTGCGTTCAAGCAGGACGTCGCAGGAATATTCCTGTCCTTTAATGTCAAAAAAAAGTTCTCTTTTCACCACTTCTGCTTCTGATCTTGCAGGTCCAAGGCGCAGCAATGTGATTTCGTTTTCCTGATGTACAATTTTCATAAAAGTTATTTTTTAATGTTTATTTGGTTAATTTTTCGTTTTCGAGGATCTTCATTACGATTTTTTCCTCTTTGGTAAGTCCGGATTTGCCGTCATCCACCTCAATTTCATCAAGTTCATCTAGATATTTTCGTATCGAATTGTTTTCATAAAGGTTGATCACCAATGGGTGTACATAATATTTGCGGCAAACAGTAGGGGTGTTGCCAAGATTTGCAGCCACTATCTCTAGCGCTTCCTTGACTTTCGATTTGTATTTAGAATCCTCTTCCGCGGCACCTATTTCTTTAAATGCAATTAAAGCGTTTACCGTGCCAGACCATGTCCGGAAGTCCTTTGCCGTAAAGTCTTCACCACTGATTTCTTTGATGTAATCATTCACCATACCCGAATCAATGGTGTGTCGCTTGCCATCAGCATCATAATATTGAAAGAGTTCCTTCCCCGGGATGTCTTTACAGTTTTGTACCGCTTTTGCAAGTTTTCGGTTTTTAAGGTCGATATCGTGATACACCCCTTTTTTTCCTTTAAATGAAAAATTGATTTTCTGGCCAGTAACCGCGACATGTTTGTCTTTAAGCGTGGTAAGCCCGAATGACCCATATAGTTTTTCGTACACACTGTTGCCTATACGGATATTTGTCCGCTCCATCAAGCTTACGACCACTGCAAGGACTTTGCGTTTCTCTAGGGTTTTTAGAGAGAGGTCTTTTTCAAGCTGAAGGCGCATTTTTGGTAACGCATAGCCAAACTGAAGCATCCGGTAGAATTTGGTGTGGTTGCGCAGCGCGTTCCAGACTGGGTGATAGCGGTATTGCTTTCTGTTTTTCGCGTCTGTTCCGGTGGCTTGTAGATGCCCGTTTTGCAGACTGCAAATCCATACATTCTCCCATGCGGGTGGAATCGCGAGTTTATTAATACGTGCGATTTCTTCAGGATCCTTTATTCTTTCATCTCCATCAAAATAAATGAATTTCTTCCCACTTTTCCTGCGGATGATACCCGCCATATCGCGGTCAGTCGTATATACCAGACTTACGGCCCGTGCGGATTTCACCGGGTCTTTCATGATTTTCACGATCTTGGCAGGTGAAAGCGCGGTTACGGGATCTTTTTCTGTGGTCGTCATGGGATCTAAAAGAATTTTCAATATTTGTTAATTATCCACCGATAATCTCGCCACCGTTCGGATGCAGTACCTGACCGGTAAGATAAGATGCATCATCGCTGGCTAAAAACAGGAAGCATGTAGCCACTTCATTGGGTTCACCTGCGCGCTTCATAGGCGTATCGCTGCCAAATTTCGCTACATCTTCGGGGGAAAGCGTGGACGCGATAAGCGGTGTCCAGATAGGCCCCGGCGCTACGGCATTCACACGGATTCCTTTTTCAGCAAGATTGGCGGAGAGGCTGCGGGTGAATGAAAGTATGGCACCCTTGGTAGCGGCGTAATCCATCAGATGGTCGCTGCCACGATACGCGGTTACGGAGGTGGTATTGATGATTGAACTGCCTTTCTTCAGATATTCCATGGCGTATTTTGTCAGCCACAATACGGAAAAGAAATTAGCATTGAATGTGTTCATCAACTGCTCGGTAGAAATATCAGTGAGTTCCTGCTGTTCCCAATGAATACCTGCATTATTCACTAAAATATTAATCTTACCGAACGCATCCACTGTTTTTTGGATAACCTTCCGGCAGTTAATTTCTTTTGCGAGATCTCCTTTTATCAGCAGGCATTTTTGGCCAAGTTTCTCAACTTCTTTCTGCGTTTCCTTGGCATCTTCGGTTTCATTTAGATAAGCGATAGCAACATCGGCGCCATGAGACGCGAAAAGCAACGCCGTGGCTTTACCGATACCACTGTCGCCACCAGTGATGATGGCGACTTTGCCTTCAAGTTTTGGACCGGGAAGCTTTGGTTTGCTTTCGGGAGTTGGCTTCATTTTTTCTTCAAGACCTGGCTTGGGCTGTGCCTGAGCCGGCCTTATTTTTTCTTTACCTTCCTTTTGCATAAGATTTCTTTTTATTTTCTACCCCGGGTAAACAACCATAGAATGAGACCGATAACACCGACTACAAGGAAGATCCCCCACCACATGCCGGCTTCAAAGATGGTCCCGATAGCGTCGCAGCTTGTAAGCGTCATTATGGCTACCGCAAAAAGACTGAGTAATGTAAACTTTTTCATAATATCTATATTTAATGTTTGGTACATGGTTATACCCGATGGTAATCAGGCTTCCATTTGGTGATGGATTTTTTGATGGTATCACCTGAAATCTTTTCAGTGATGGCTCGGCTAAGAAGCAGTTTAAACTCTTCATCATATGCAAAACGAAGTGCAGCGATCTGCCCGAATGTTAAATGCTTCAGCACATCATCGGCACTTTTCCCAAAGAGTTCAAAATACCGTTGCCTAAACTCTAAACGCAGAATACGGTTTTGGTTCCCTAGCGCATAATGCTGCCTTAGCATCACGGCCAAATACAGCAACAGAAATATCACCACTGAAAACAGTATCCAGGTAAGCTGCTGCTGGCTTTCATTGAAACTTTGCCAAATACCATATCCCAATAGTACCATCAATAACGGTAGGTAAATGAAATGGTGAGGCGCGTAAAACTTCCGGTGTTTGCGGTAATTCTGTTCTTTCATGTTTCAGCGATATCAAAAATGCTTCCAAATGATGAAGCCAGATGATAAAAATGCTATTTCCCGAGGGCTTCGATGGCTTTTAACATATCAAACCCTTTACCAAGTACAGGTTTAAACAGATCACCTTTGGTTTTGATACGCTCCAGGGCATTTTCAATATTGAAATCGGTAGGTTTCAAACCGGTCCTTACTTCATCCCATTCCAGCGGCATGGAGACTGGTGCGCCTTTCTTTGGGCGCAAACTATAGACACTCGCTAAGGTTTGGCCACGCCGGTTTTGCAGATAATCGAGATATATCTTGTTTTTGTCGCGTTTCTGTAAAGCACGTTCCAATGTGGTGATCTCGGGGAGTTCCTGTTGTACCATCTGCATCATTAAATGGGCGAAATCTTTCACCTGGTCAAACGTATAAGCAGTACCGGTAGGAAAATAAATATGGATGCCTGAACTGCCAGAGGTTTTGCAGAATGCCTTAATTTCTGCCTTGTCAGCGATTTTCTTTACGGCAAGCGCTGTTTCGATGACGTCATCAAAAGTATTGTTTTCGGAGGGATCAAGGTCAAGGACAAGATAATCCGGATTCTCTATAGTTTGCACACGGCTTGTCCAGACATTCAGTTCAATACAGCCGAGATTGTTCAGATAGGCCATCGTAGCGCGGTCATTACAAAGGATGTAATTGATGTATTTATCATTAGATTCGGAATATACCTGCTGCGTATCGATCCAATCCGGTGTTTCCTCGGAAGCGTCTTTCTGATAGAAACTCATGCCTTCTATGCCGTTGGGAAAGCGGTTCATGGATTGTGGACGGTCTTTCAGGTAAGGCAGGATATATTCGGCCACGCTTTGATAGTATGCTACCACATCGCCTTTTGTTACCTGATCTTTCGGAAAATAAACTTTGTTCTGATTGGTGAGTTTTACCTCCTGCTTACCGAATTTGGTAAGTGTTTCATTATCTTTTTCCATGACGGTTTTTTTTTGAGGTGCCGGTGGTGCTTCAGGTTTAAAATCTTTGACAAAATCAATATCGCTGGGCTCTAAATCTTCCCGAAGATGTAGAAATACAGGGTGCCTGAAGATGTGATCGGAAGTGATCTCTGTATATTTTATCTCCGCGATAAGTTTGGGTTTCAGCCATGTAGGCTTATCATTGGTTTTCGGAGTTGCGGCAAAAGGTGATTCAGGAATGATGAGCGGAGTCATTTTCGCATGCAGTTCTGTAAGGACTTTATCGGTGAAACCCGTACCGGTATGTCCGCAAAATACCAATTCGCCATCATCGTATCGCCCCAGGATCAGTGAGCCAAATTTTTTCCTGGTTCCTTTAGGCGCGGTAAACCCACAAATCAGCACATCCGCCGTATGTTGTTTCTTGATTTTGAGCCAGTCGCCGGTTCGGGCGCCACGCTGATATACGGAATCTGTTTTTTTGGCGATCATGCCTTCTAAGCCCATTTTTTCTATGAGTTGAAAGAATTTTTCGCCATTTTCGAGAACGTGGTCATGATATTTTATAAACTCGGTTTCTACCAGGGCTTCCTTTAATAGTTCTTTTCGTTGTAAAAGCGTCAGTTCTTCGGTCGAGTGTCCATTAAGCCAAAGCAAATCAAACACCTGGAAGATAACATTCAGATTCGGTTTATCTCCTATCTGCTGTAACCACTGGAAATTGGGTTTACCCTCGTCATCATACGCTACCAATTCCCCATCAAGAATCATTTCGTTTTGCTGTAACCGAAGCGAATTGGCTATTTTCCTGAATTTTTCAAGATACGAAATACCATTACGGGAATAGAATTGTATCTCTTTCCGAAGGTCTGCGATGGCGCGGTAACCATCCCATTTTATTTCAAAAATCCAGTCGGGTGAACTGAAAGGTTTGTCTTTGCTGCCGCAAAGCATGGGTGTGATGTAAGTAGTGAGTTTCTTTTCACCTGATAACGCGGGATTATGGTCAGTGTATTTCTTTACGGATGGGGTGGCGGAGGATTTACTTTTTTTTTGGTACCGAGGTAGGCGGTAACTTTTGAGTCGGGGGCTGTGTTTTCTTCCGCATCGTAATGGTCTGTAGCAAAATGATCCTTATGTTTGATGAGCAGCCACGGATTTCCCTCAGATGCGTTTTTTATTTTGACCAGCGCAAATTCTCCCTGTAATTTCTTGCCATGAAGGACAAACTTTAGAGATTCTTTCTGGAGTTCCTGTTGCATGATGAAGTCATCGGTTTTTCCCTTCACTTTTTCAAGTGGCTCATAGGTGCCTTCATCCCAAATTTCCACTTCGCCAGCGCCATAATTTCCGGCGGGTATGGTTCCTTCAAATGTCCGGTAGGCGAACGGGTGGTCTTCCACCATCATTGCCAACCGTTTGTCAGCAGGGTTCAGTGACGGTCCTTTCGGTATGGCCCAACTTTTCAGTACGCCATCCATTTCAAGCCGGAAATCATAATGAAGGCGGCTCGCTGCATGGCGCTGCACTACAAATCGCAGTTTGCCCGCTGACTTTTCCGTTTTTCCTTCAGGTTCCGCGGTTTGCGTAAAATCGCGTTTTTTATTGTATTCTTCTAACGGCATCTTTCAGATATTTAATGTTTACCCGGCTTTGGTCTTGCCTGCTTCCAGACTGGCTTTCAACTGGGCCATCAGGTCTGTAGCCTTGGCAGAGACTTCCTCTTTATTCACAATTTTCTTGGTTTTACCGTTGGCTTTAGCCTCGATGATTTTCATTAAATCATCATTATAGGTATTTTTAAATTTAGAAGGATCAAACTTAGTCGCGCGCTGCTTAATCAGCGATTCTGCCATTTCTAATTCCTCTGCCTTAGGGTTTTTGGCGGTTGGGATTTTCAGGTCTTCAAAACTCCGGATCTCTTCCGGGTAACGCATCCTGTTCACGATCAGTATCTTATCGTCATACGGGCGCACAAGACACAGGATTTCCTTTTCGCGAAGTATAAAGGTGCCGATGCCCGCCATTTGGGTTTTCATCATGGCCTTCAACAGTAGTTTATAGGCTTCTTCACCGTTTTTTTGAGGTTCCAGAAAATAAGAATTTTCAAAATATACGCTGTCGATCTCATTGATGTCAACAAACTGTTTGATATTCAGTAACTTGGATTTTTCAGGATTTACCTGATCGAAATCTTCATCAGTAAGCACGATATAGCGGTCTTCAAGCTTGTAGCCTTTAACGATGTTCTCCCATTTCACTTCTTTACCGGTATTGGCATTCACACGTTTAAAATTGATGTTTGAAAGGTCGTTTTTATCCAGCATATCGAGGTCTAGGTTGCTTTCGCCCGTTGCGGAATACAGTTTGATAGGGATATTTACCAAACCAAAACCGATGGCGCCGTTCCAAATTGCTCTCATAAGAAATATTTTGAGGATGCCATATCAAAAATGCGTCCAAAGGATTTTTTTCATTTCACCTTACAATATCCATCATGAAAATCGCAACTTACAACGTTAATGGGGTAAATGGGCGTCTGCCCGTACTTCTTCGCTGGCTGGAAACCACTAAACCCGACATCGTATGTCTTCAGGAACTGAAGGCTCCGCAGGAAAAATTTCCGGTTGAGGCGATTAACGCCGCAGGCTACGAAGCGGTATGGCGCGGTCAGAAAAGCTGGAATGGGGTAGCCGTATTGTCGCGTCGCGGAACACCCGAAATTTCCCGGGACAGATTGCCCGGAGATGAAAATGATGCCGCCAGCCGCTATCTTGAAGTAAAAATCAATGGGTTGATCGTCGCCTGCCTTTATCTGCCCAACGGAAATCCGGTTCCGGGACCCAAATTCGATTATAAAATGCAGTGGTTTGAACGACTTGATGCACATGCTGAAATGCTGGTGACAACTGGCAAAAAGGTAATTCTGGCCGGAGATTTCAATGTGATGCCAACGGAAAAAGATGTGTATAAGCCTGAAAAATTCCTGAAAGACGCGCTGTTTCTGCCAGAAGTGCGGGAGGCATTTCATCATTTGTTACAGCAGGGCTGGACGGACGCGTTGCGTTATCTGTACCCTGAGGAAACTATCTATACCTTCTATGATTATTTCAGAAACGCTTATCAGCGTGATGCAGGTTTAAGGATTGATCATTTCCTGTTATCGGGCGAAGTCTTACCTCATCTTAAAAATGCCGGCGTGGACAAGGAAGTACGCGGCTGGGAAAAAACCAGCGACCACGTACCGGTTTGGATAGAACTTGATATATAAAAAAACGCCCAGCATCGCTGAACGTTTCAATAATTGTCAAGGCAAAATATTAATCGAGACCACCTTTTCGGGTAGGTTCTTTCACTTCCGGCCATTTTGCAGGCTCACCGGTACGGGACTCAATACCCAGGTTTATTTTTTCAGCGGACGCTTTTTCAGGATCTTCGCTGGCCATGTAGGTTAAGATTGCGATCAGGGCCACGTTACTTTTTACATCATCGAAGACGATTTTATCGTAGGTATCACGGTTGGTATGCCAGGTGTAATTGCCATAGCTCCAGTTTAAAGATCCCAGCATGAAGGCCGGTACGCCTGCCGCTACAAAAGAGGCGTGGTCTGAACCGCCTGCGCCCGGTGTCCCAGGGAAAGTGGTTTTGATGTCTTTGGTAAGCTCTTTTGGCACTGCATTCAGCCAGCGCCCAAGATAATCATATGAATGCAGGAATCCCTGTCCACTGATGTTGGCGATGCGCCCTGTACCATTGTCCTGATTGAAAAGTGCCTGGATTTTCGGCATTTGGTCTTTATGAGCCGACACATACGCCCGCGAGCCGTTAAGTCCCTGCTCCTCGCTGCCCCAAAGCCCTACGATAATGGTTCTTTTCGGGTTCGGGTAGTGCTTTTTCAGGATACGGGCTACTTCCATCATCGTGATGGTTCCTGTGCCATTATCAGTCGCACCTGTACCACCATCCCAAGAATCAAGGTGTGCCGACAGGATGATGTATTCATCAGGTTTTTCAGAACCTTTTATTTCTGCTACGGTGTTGAAAGTAGGTGCCATCCCACGGTCTTTAGAATTTGCGATGATCTTAAGCTTTGGCGTAGTTCCGTTTTTAAGCATTCGGTACAGTTGTCCGTAATCTTCCAAAGAAACATCCATTACCGGGATTTTTTTTGTTGCGGCAGAGAAAATCTTGTTCACCCCGAAACCGCGTGACCAGTTAGAAGAGATGATGCCGGCGGCACCTGCAGCTTCAAGTTTCGCATTTAGGGTTCTGCTGGTTTCGCCTGTTGCTTTTATTGAGTTTTGCCACACTTCAGAGGCTGCTCTGGATTCGTTTTGCATTTTCTCGAATGATTCGGGTGTGGCAAATTCCTTCCAGTTATACTCAGGGCGTCCCGAGGCTTGATATTGAGATACCATCACGAGTTTGCCTTTTACCTTGGGCAGCCAGGCATTAAACTCTGCGGTGCTGGCAAAGATAGGCATCATTACCACATCGGCGGTAAGCCCTTTAGCGGGAGTAGCCGGGCTGAAGGCAAGTTGCATTCCTTCGATAGATTTGGCATAAGGCGCTACCATTTCAATAGTGGTGGTGCCTCTTTCCCAGGATTTCCATTCTCCCCATTGCTCATTGCGGACGTTAATTCCCCAGTTTTTGAAACGGTTCACGGCCCAGTCGTGCGACTGCTGCATTTTCGGACTTCCTACAAGACGGGGACCGATGCCATCCAACAGTTCATAAGCCAGCTGCTCGAGTTGGGAGTTGTTGTACGTTTCATCCATGATAGATTTTACCACAGCATCCTGAGTCTGGGCCTGCAAACCTGTTGCGAAAACAACAGAAAGCATCCACACTTTTGCATAATTCTTCATTATAAAATAGTTTTTGCGATGAAGATAATTAAAATTTTGTGAATATGAAAAAACGCGTACAAATTTGAAGGATGTGAAGCGGGGTTTTTCGTAGGGTTTTCTTGGGTTGATTCTTTTACTGAATGAAGCTTGGCAACAATCTTGTATGGGAAAAAATATGATGGCAAAAAATC
Source organism: Chryseobacterium sp. 6424 (assembly GCF_003692615.1). Classification (NCBI taxonomy): domain Bacteria; kingdom Pseudomonadati; phylum Bacteroidota; class Flavobacteriia; order Flavobacteriales; family Weeksellaceae; genus Chryseobacterium; species Chryseobacterium sp. 6424. Next base: position 1,378,472 of record NZ_CP023540.1, on the reverse strand, counting down.
TTATATTAGTCCTGTGTTTTTTCTTAATCAAAGTAGGCGCACAAGCCAAGGCCGATTTGGTTTTGGGTAAATGGCTGGCGACTGACCACAGCGTAGCGGTAGAAGTTTACAAGAAAAATAACGAATATAAAGCCCGTGTGATTTGGTTTGATGAACGTTTGGGCAGCGGATTACCGATGGATAAGAGGTTTGACACCGAAAATCCCAACCCCGCGCTAAGGCACCGGAAAATCCTGGGTATGGAGATCCTGCACGGACTACATTTCAATACTAAGACCAAATCCTGGGAGCAGGGCAAGATCTATGATGCTACCAGCGGGCGGTTCTGGGACTCTTCCGCGCAGCTTACTGAAAATGGCCTTATGAAAGTCCGTGGCTATTGGAAATATAAATGGATTGGTAAAACCATGACTTTCAAAAAAACAAATAACGAAATACTTGCAAAATTATAAACTATGAATATGATTATCAGATTACTCTTGACCGCGGTTGTCGCGTTTTTTCTAACAAAAATATTTTCAGGGGTACACTTTGACGGTTTTTCTACCGCGTTGGTTTTTGCCATTGTACTCGGTGTGCTGAACCTCATTGTATCGCCTGTTCTGAAGATTCTTGGGCTTCCGCTAACCATACTTACACTCGGACTTTTTTCTTTGGTCATCAATGCCCTGGTGGTTCTGATTGCCGATTATTTCATTGACGGGATGCAGATCGATGGTTTTGGTGGGCCTTTATCTTCAGTATCGCGCTTTCGCTTATCACTTCTTTACTCAGTGGTGTATTTAGCTCAGCAGATTAACTATTTTTTACTTCAAATAAGTCTTTATGTATTCATGAAGACTTTTTTTGTGTCTTAACTGAAAAAGTTGCCACTATTGAAAAACGGCTTTATTTGCTATCTTTGCTGTGGGCAGATTTCTGCAAAATCATTAAAAACTTTCTCTATGAAGCTCAAACACACGCTGGTCGCCGTTGCAGCGCCATTTCTTATGAACGCACAAAATGTAATGACACCGGAAACACTATGGACCCTCAACAAAATCGGGATCACCGCTGTTTCACCGGATCAAAGCAGCCTTATATATTCGGTAGGCAAAACCGATTTGCAAACAGAAAAGAACAACAAAACCAATTACTTCCTGAATATACGTACCGCGGAAGCAAGCAGCATTGATCTTGGCAAGAAAAGCATTATCCAATGGGATAAAAACGGCCTTTATGCACAGGATGGCGACCAGATATTTCTTTCGAAAGATGCCGGTAAAACCTGGTCTGCATTTTACACGTTAGCCAATGCCGATAATATTGTGATTTCGCCAGACGGTAAGAAAATCGCCTTCAGCCGTGAAGTATTGGTAGAAAAAGTGTTGGGCAAAGATAAATATAATGATGTGGCTAAAAGTACCGCACACATCTACACCGACCTGAACCACCGCCACTGGGATTATTTTAACCAAGGGAAGTATAACCACATCTTTGTGGTAGATGCTACCCAGCCAGCTGACAGCGCGGTTGATCTGCTTGAAGGCAAAGCCTGGGATTCTCCTCAAAGACCATTCGGTGGGGCAGAGGATTTCATTTGGAGCCCAGATTCTTCACAGGTGTTGTTTGTAACAAAACCACTTAGCGGCACGGCATACGCCAAAAGTACCAATACCGATATCTTCGCCTATCATTTGGCTGCCGGTACAACAACGAATCTTACTGCCGCCAATGAAGGCTACGATGTAGCACCTAAATTTTCCCCGGATGGCAAAAAACTGCTGTGGATGTCAATGGCCCGCGACGGATATGAAGCGGATAAAAATGACATCAAAATAATGGACTGGCAGACAAAGACGGTGCAGAACATCACCCAAAACTGGGATGAGAGTGTCACCGGTGACACCTTCTGGACGCAGGATTCCAAAAATATTTATTTCACTTCTGCCATTCGCGGCACGAAACAGCTTTTCGTCACAGACCTTAGATCCGGAAAAATAAAACAGGTGACAAAAGGGGATTTTGATATCACAGAAATCTATGCGCAGGGTAAGAACACACTTTTAGTCGGCCGGACTGATATGAACCACGCTGCCGATTTGTATTCTGTTGACTTGAGAAATGGTAACATGAAACAAGTTACCGATATCAACAGAGAAGCCTACGCAAAGATTACTCCGTCAAAGACTGAGTTAAGGATGGTAAAAACCACTGATGGGAAGGAAATGGGCGTTTGGTTTATCTATCCGCCAAACTTCGATCCCAACAAAAAATATCCGGCTTTGCTTTATTGCCAGGGTGGTCCGCAATCCGCGCTCACCCAAACCTTCAGTACCCGCTGGAATTTTGCGCTGATGGCAGCAAACGACTACATCATCATAGCGCCTAACCGTCGTGGCATGCCGGGTTGGGGTACCGCGTGGAACGAGCAAATCTCCCGCGACTGGGGCGGACAGGTAATGCAGGACTATCTTTCGGCTACCGATTATGCTAAAAACCTACCTTTTGTAGATGCTGACAAAATAGGGGCGGTAGGTGCAAGCTATGGTGGCTACAGTGTTTATATGCTGGCCGGCATCCATGAAAATAGGTTTAAAACCTTTATTTCGCATAATGGCCTATATGATATGAAATCCTGGGCGTTAACAACCGAGGAACTCTTCTTCGCGAACTGGGATTTGGGGTCACCCTTTGAAAATCCGTTGCCAAGATCTTACACTGATTTTAACCCGAGTAATTACATCAGTAAATGGAACAAGCCTATCATGATAATCCAAGGGGGACTTGATTACCGTGTGCCTTACGAGCAGGGCCAACAGGCATTTCAGGCCGCTAAATTACACGGACTTAAAGCTAAGTTCGTATATTTCCCGAATGAAAATCATTGGGTGCTAAAACCTCACAACGCGCTTGTTTGGCAGCGTGAATTCTTCGAATGGCTGAAAGAAACACTTTAGAACATAAAAGAAGGTTCCCAAATTTGGGAACCTTCTTTTATTTATAATTGCACCCGGATCTTAAAGCCTGAGTTCAGCCTCATGGTAAGCTGGTCGGCAGTGGCGGTAGAAGCCATCACCTCGAAGATCAATGAGTTTTGACTGGTCCGGAAGTAGTTAAGGAGTTCCTCATCCATAACCGTGAAAGTGATCGTGTTGGGATTGGTGTTATTATAAGCCGTCGCAATCAGTTTTTCTTCCATATTTGGCGCTTTTAGGTAAATCCTTGCATTCTTGATCACGTTCAGGCGGGTATCGGCGATAGAACTTACCCAATCTACCGAAAGTGTGCTCAGCTTCACTGATTTTAGATTATTGATGGAATAATTCGGGTTGTTTTCTTTGATCTTCGCATCCAGATTAATGTTCATAGGGATTTCTGGGGTGCGGGTGTAGGTAGTCGTATTCATGCTTGCGAACGGCACGGCAACCGTTGTTGAAATGGTACATCAAACGGAGGCAGTGCATCAAAGACCGTGTTTACAATTTCACGGCAGCTGGTCGTTAAGAATACCAAAAGCATCCCGGTAAATAATGATAACTTTTTCATAAGCATATATTTAGATTTTTTTAGCTTACATTTATCATTCCAATTCTATTTTAAAGATGTAGCATTAATGACAGACAGAATATATTCATTTCCGCCCATCATACCCAATGAGCCGAAAATATTGATTTTAGGCTCTGCGCCAGGTGCAAAATCCCTACAGATGCAACAATATTACGCGCACCCACAGAATCAGTTCTGGAAGATACTGTTCCAACTTTTTGGCGAAGCATTCAGTACTGATTATGAAGTGCGCCAGCAATTGCTGTACAAACATGGGATCGCGCTTTGGGATGTTATCGGCTCATGTGAACGCGAGGGAAGTTCTGACGCGAAAATCCGTAACGAAGTGCATAATGATATTCTTCAATTGGTGGCCGAGCATCCTTCTATTAACGCCATCTTCAGCAATGGACAGAAATCCTCCAAAGAAGCCCGCAAGATCTTGGGCAAAGACTCACAGATCCCTTTTCATGTGCTGCCTTCCACCAGCCCGCTACACACCGTTCAGTTCGAGGAGAAACTCGAAAGCTGGAAAATCATCCTTGATTATTTATGAGACATACTTTGGCCTTTATACAGCAAATAATCTTTTTAAAAACGCAGATTTGACTTCGGCAGGCAAAAACCGTATCTTTGCAGCCCGAGATTTTTCGGGACTAATTTTTAAACCGTAATTTAAAAAATGAAAACATCTGATTTCAACTTCCACCTGCCGGAAGAACTCTTGGCTGAACATCCATCAGAACACAGAGATGAGGCCCGCCTGATGGTCCTCAACCGTAAAGACGAGACTATCGAACACAAGCTTTTTAAAGACGTAGTAGATTATTTCGACGAACACGATCTTTTTATCTTCAATAACACCAAGGTATTCCCTGCAAGACTTTATGGAAACAAAGAAAAAACCGGCGCTAAGATTGAGGTTTTCCTGCTCCGTGAACTTGACCGCGAAACCCGTGTGTGGGATGTATTGGTGGACCCTGCAAGAAAAATCCGTATCGGCAATAAACTGTTCTTTACCGAAGATGAATCCTTGGTGGCGGAAGTGATTGATAATACGACTTCAAGAGGCCGTACGTTAAGATTTCTTTACGACGGGTCTTATGAAGAATTCCGTGCGAAGCTGAAAGAACTTGGCGAAACCCCACTTCCAAAGTACATCAAGCGTGCTGTAGAACCGGAAGATGCCGAACGTTACCAAACCATCTACGCAAAACATGAAGGTGCCGTAGCCGCGCCAACCGCCGGCCTGCACTTCTCCAGACACCTGATGAAAAGGCTGGAGATTAAAGGGATCGACTTCGCTGAAGTCACTTTACACGTAGGTTTGGGAACCTTCAACCCAATTGAAGTCGAAGACCTCAGCAAACACAAGATGGAGTCGGAAGAAGCCATCATCGATCAGGTAAACGCTGATATCATTAACAAAGCGGTGGCGGAGCAAAGAAGGATCTGCGCAGTAGGGACAACCACGATGCGTGCTTTGGAAACCTCTGTTTCATCTAATAAAAAAATTGGGCCTTACCATGGCTGGACGAATAAATTCATCTTCCCACCACATGAATTTGGTGTAGCCAACTCGATGATTACCAATTTCCATACACCAAAATCTACACTGTTGATGATGATCGCGGCCTTCGCTGGCAAAGACTTCCTGATGCATGCCTACGAAGAAGCCATTAAAAATGAGTATAAGTTTTACTCTTATGGTGATGCCATGCTGATCCTTTAAGTATTTTAAATACCCGATTCTTCTCGCAGTTTTTGCACATCCGGCAGATTAAAAATTATCCGCTAAATTTGCAAAATCTGCGAGATTTTTTTCTATGAAAGATATTAGAACTTTAAATTTAGACCAGTTAACGGAATATTTCCGGTCAATTGGCGAAAAACCCTTCCGTGCGAAACAAGTTTACGACTGGCTGTGGAGCAAAAACTTGCATTCAATTGAGGAAATGACCAACCTTTCAAAAGAATTGCGGGAAAAAATAGCACAGGAATACATCATCAATCCAATTTCTGTTGATCTGTTACAAAAATCCAAGGACGGGACCATAAAAAACGGCGTAAAACTGCACGACGGACTGATGGTAGAATCTGTACTGATTCCTACGGAAACCCGTACCACGGCCTGCGTATCCTCACAAGTCGGCTGCTCGCTGAACTGTGAATTCTGCGCCACCGCAAGGCTGAAGAGGATGCGTAATCTTGAAGTAGCCGAAATCGTAGACCAAGTCGCGCTGATCGATCAGCAAAGTAAAACCTATTTCGACCGGCCGCTTTCAAACATCGTTTTCATGGGAATGGGCGAACCCATGATGAACTATAAAAACGTAGTTGAAGCCATTAAAAAAATCACGCAGCCAGAAGGTCTGGGTATGTCGCCAAGAAGGATTACCGTATCCACCTCCGGCATTCCGAAGATGATAAAAATGCTGGCTGATGATGACCTGCGCGTGAAGCTGGCTCTATCCCTACATTCAGCGATCGAGGAAAAAAGGAACGAGATCATGCCGTTTTCATCTAAGTTTCCGCTTACAGAGATAATGGATTCTCTTAAATATTGGTATGAGAAAACGGGTAATCCTGTCACGTTTGAATATTGCGTGTGGAAAGGCATCAATGATCAGGATGAAGACATTAAAGCGCTAATCAGGTATTGCCGCCAAGTACCTTCAAAAGTTAACTTGATCCAATACAACCCGATTGGTGACGGTAAATATGACCAGTGTAACAAAGAAGCCGAAGAAAATTACGTACGACAGCTCGAAAATGCCGGCATCACTGTCTTGATTCGTCGCAGCAGAGGCGGAGATATTGACGCTGCGTGCGGACAATTGGCAAATAAAACTACAGGTGCATGATGAGATTACTGTTTGTGTTTTTCATTGCACTTAACTTCAGTGCGCTAAGTGCCCAGCAACAGCAATTCTTTAAACTAAAAAAATACCGCATCGCCCAGCTTCCCGATACAATCAGGGAAAACTCTGGGCTGGCGTTTTTCCAGAACCGGCTTTTTACCATCAATGACAGCGGAAACACTTCTGAAATCTTTGAAATTGACCGTAAGAACGGTACTGTTCAGAACATATACGCCACCTCCCTTGAAAACAAGGACTGGGAAGCCATCGCCGCAGATTCCTTACATCTTTATATTGCAGATTTTGGCAATAACCTGGGCAACAGGAAAGATTTGGTGATCTACAGAATACCGATGCACGGACAACCAGCAGCAGACTCCGTACAGCAGATCCCGTATTATTATCCTGAACAGAAGGATTTTTCCAGAAAAAACCTCAATAATGATTTCGATGCTGAAGCGATGGTCTTCCTGAACGGAAAACTACATATCTTCACCAAAGAATGGTCTTCGCGCGCTACGACGCATTATGTGGTAGATCCACAAATCAAGGAAATGCAAGCGGCACAAAAAATTGAAACCTATCAAACCGGTTATGTGGTGACCGATGCCGCATATTACCGGGGCAACCTATATCTGGTGGGTTATACCAAAAAGACAGAAGTTTATTTAAGCGTTTTTAAGGAAACCGAACTTGGGATATTTTTTTCAGCTGGACCTGCAAAGTATTATTTAGGCTCTTCACTTGCGTTAAGCCAAATTGAGGGCATTGAGGTGAATGACGAAGGCGTCTATATTTCCGGGGAAAAGTTTATCTCGCCACTCGGTACTGTGAAACCTACGTTATATTTTATTCCGCACGCGAAACTGAAATAAAAATATCACGAAGTACCATTGTGGCGCTGTATTTGTGAGTTTACCACTACGAACTGCATGAATTTTTAATTATATTTGTCAACATTTTATTCAGCATAACCCTCATCCGTGGCCAGTATTGTAGAAGAAATCAAGAAACCGATCAACGCAGAGATGAAACTTTTTGAACAAAAGTTTTATGAATCCATGCAAAGCAATGTCCCGCTGCTCGATAAGGTAACCCGGTTTATCGTAACCACTAAGGGGAAGCAGATGCGGCCGATGTTTGTCTTTCTTTGCGCTAAACTTCTGGGGGAAGTCAATGCAAAAACGTACCGTGGCGCTTCGATGATTGAGCTTATACATACCGCGACGCTTGTGCATGATGATGTGGTGGACGAAAGTTTCAAAAGGCGTAATTTTTTCTCAATTAATGCCTTATGGAAGAATAAGATTGCGGTTTTGGTGGGGGATTATCTGTTGTCAAAAGCGGTTTTATTATCAACCGACCACAAGGATTTCGATTTGTTGGCAGTCATTTCAAGGACCATTCGTGAGATGGCGGAAGGCGAATTGCTACAGCTCGAAAAAGCCCGTAAACTTGATATTACGGAGGAAGTATATTACGAGATCATCCGACAGAAAACCGCGACTTTAATTGCGGCCTGCTGCGAAATCGGTGTACTTTCAAATGATGCTGATGAAAGCCTGGCGGCCAAAATGATGGAATTTGGAACGCTTACAGGAATGGCTTTTCAGATCAAGGATGACCTTTTTGACTATTTAACTTCAAATATTATTGGGAAACCTGTAGGAATTGACATTAAGGAACAGAAAATGACGCTCCCATTGATTTATACATTAAGGGCTGCCTCTGAAAAAGACCGAAAATATTACCTCAACACCATTAAACGGTATAATAACGACACCAAACGCGTGAAAGAACTTATCGCATTCGTAAAAGACTCTGGTGGTTTGGATTATGCTATTGGTGTCATGAAAACTTACCAGCAGCGTGCAAAGGATATTTTAAATGAATTCCCGGAATCGGATGCCCGGGAATCTCTTCATCTGATGCTGGATTACGTTATTGAACGTAAGTTTTAATCAACTGCCAGTTTTTTTTTTAAATAAAGAGCATTTTTTATTGCGGCTGTGCCCCAGGTATTGTTGAAATAAATGTACGTATCGCGGCCAGATTTCTTAATTTCCCTGGCTAAATTATCTAATTCCGCTTCTGTATATTCAGATTTAAACATGATCGGCACCCCATGTAACCGATAATAGGCATGTGTTGGGTGATTGCTGATAAACTCATCATGTATATTCGTAGGATGACTTACACCAGAGAATACAATGTTTTCACTTTCAAGGCGTTGCATGACTTCGGCAGTCCACCATGATTCATGCCGGAATTCCACCACATTCAGATATGAAGGATCGACAGTCTGTACCACTTTTTCTAGATTTTCTAAACTGAAATGATAGCTTGGCGGTAGCTGAAATAAAAATCCTGTCAGCTTATCTCGCATACCGGTGGAAATATGCTGACAGAATTCAGTCGTCTCGGCTTTCGTATCCAAAAGTTTTTTGATATGCGTGATGGTTTTCGGTATTTTCACAAAAAAACCGAAACCTTCGCGACTGCGATTATACCAGTTTTCTAAAGTCGTAATACGCGGAATACGGTAGAAAGTAGTGTTTATCTCAACTGTAGAAAATATAGTGGCATAATAAGCAAGTTGGTCCTTAGAAGCCACATCCTCCGGATAGAAATACCCCTTCCAGTCCCGGTTTGAAAAGCCAGAGCAGCCAATGTATATTTTCTGTCTCATTTCTTCAAAATGCCTTCTGTAAGGGCTTTCCACTGAATTTCGCTGGCGATTACCATACCGCCCATGGCAACCATTCCGTTACGGATTTTCTCCAGCAGATCATGATTTTCAGTATTTGGAGTTTCGTTTCGGCCATGAACTTCCGCGATGACTTTACGTCCCTCTCTTTTAATTAAAAAGTTTGAGGTAGCCTCTGGATTGAAGAAATGCGCAATGCCTTCATCGGGTTTTGTAGGATTGGCGCAAGGCCGCACACGGATGTAGGCTGAGGCCTGATGCTCATTTTCTTCTTCCTCCACATGTTCAATATGTACCCAATCGTATCCGTCACCACTCTTGTTGTGTAAGCCGGGCAGTTTTATACAAAAATAATCGCCTACTTTGGGTTTTTCGAGGATGATGTTTCCCTGGGCATCGCGTACCGAAAATTCAGCTTTTTCGCGGCCGGCAAAAAGTTCCCAAGAGTTCATATCGTAAAAGCGTTTTTTCACTTTCTCGTAATGCTCGATCGCGGCCTGTTCGGTATCAAATTCAACTTCGGAACCTACTTCTGTTTTGGCGCCGCTGTGCTGGGCGGGGATTTTTTCTTTCATACCTGTTTTTTAAATGTTTATTTGGCAAATTCTTTAATTATTCTTTCATTGAAAGCAGGTAAGTCATCGGGTTTCCGACTGGTGGTAAGGTTACCGTCGGTCACCACTTCTTCATCCACCCATTCGGCACCAGCATTTTTAAGGTCAATGGCAACGGCAGGGTAAGAAGTCATTTTTTTACCCTGCACTGCTTCGGCTGTAATTAGGATTTGCGGACCATGACAAATAGCGGCGACAGGCTTATTGGCTTCAAAAAATTCTTTCACGAACGAGATGGCTTTCTCATCACTGCGAACCGCATCGGGATTGAGCACGCCACCCGGAAGAAGCAGCGCGTCATAATCTGAAACTTTCGCATCGCCCACCGTTTGATCTACTTTTACAGAATTGCTCCACTCATGGTCTTTCATGGCTTTGATTTCACCTGATTTCAAGGAGATAATTTCAACTTCTGCACCGGCTTTTTCCAAAGCTGCTACAGGGCTTTCAAGTTCTGACTGTTCGTAACCGTCGGCCACGAGAACGGCAATTTTCTTATTCTTTAAATCTGACATATCGTTGTTTTTTAATAAACAAAGGGCTGCAAAAATGTTGCCGCCCCTATAAATATTGTTTTTTTTAAAACTCTTTAACGATTATGATGGATCGTAAGATCTATACCATTAAGTCTTAAAGAATTTAAAATTACTGAAAGGGAACTTACGCTCATTGCCGCCGCGGCAATCATTGGACTAAGTAAGATCCCGAAGAACGGATATAACAAACCGGCAGCAATCGGAATGCCCAATATGTTATAAATGAATGCAAAAAAGAGGTTTTGCCGAATGTTCTTCAATAATTTTTCACTGAGTATGCGCGCTTTTGCGATGCCCATGAGGTCGCCTTTCAGTAAAGTAAGATCGGCGCTTTGAATTGCCACGTCGGTGCCGGTTCCCATCGCTATTCCTACGTTGGCCTGGGCAAGTGCCGGTGCATCGTTGATGCCATCGCCAGTCATTGCCACCGTATTACCGTTTTGTTGAAGCTCTTTTATATATTTAAGTTTATCCTGGGGCAATTGCGCAGCAAAATATTTACTAATACCTAAATGATGAGCCACTGCTTTTGCGGTATTTTCATGATCGCCGGTCATCATCACTACTTCTACATGGTGACGGCGTAATTCTTCCATCGCGCGCTTGGAGGTATCTTTTATTTTATCTGAAAAGCTAATGAAACCTAATAAGCGGCCTTTTTTGGCAAAAATGATATAGTTTTCGCTTGTTGTTGCTGCTGCCGTATTCGGTGTTCTATAGACGCGGGAATTTCGATATTAAAATGCTGTAGCAAAGCCGCGTTCCCCAACAAAAGTTGGTCGCCATTCACTTTTCCGGTAATGCCTTTGCCGGACACATTCTCGAAATCGGTTACTTTCTCAAAATTAGACTGATGTTTCAGATGTTCTGTGATTACGGCACTTGCTAACGGATGCTCAGAATTTTGGTTGAGAGCCGCCGCAAGTTTCAAAATTTCTGCTTTATCGGCGTTTTCAATGGCAAACACATCATCCACTGTTGGTCGGCCCTGCGTAAGCGTACCTGTTTTATCTGTAATCAGGATGTTGACTTTCTGCATTTGTTCAAGCGCGGTCGCATCTTTAATTAAAATACCATTTTTGGCGCCTTTACCAATGCCCACCATCAAACTCATAGGTGTCGCGAGGCCCAGTGCGCACGGACAGGCTACGATAAGCACTGCAACGGCGTTTACAAATGCCATGGTAAGTCGGTCTTCTCCGCCGAAGAAATACCAAGCAAAGAAGGTGAACAAAGCGATTAGCATTACGGCTGGCACAAAAATCTTCGATACTTTATCAACAAGGTTTTGTATAGGCGCGCGGCTTCGGCTGGCATCATGTACCATCTGGATGATTTGCGACAAAAGTGTCTCATCGCCAATCTTTTCGGCTTTCATCAGAAATACACCATTTCCGTTGATGGTTCCTGAGGTCACTTTATCACCCGAAAATTTTTCGACCGGCACAGGTTCACCGGTGATCATACTTTCATCAATACTAGAAGTACCCTCTGTAACGATACCGTCCACCGGGATTTTTTCTCCTGGTTTTACACGGATAAGATCGCCTATCTGTATTTGGCTCACCGGTACGCGTTTTTCGGTTCCTTGATGAATCAGGTTGGCTTCATCAGGTGTAAGGTCCATGAGTTCTTTAATGGCGTTACCGGTTCTTTTATGTGCAGCGGCTTCCATTAGCTGTCCTAAAATGACGAGGGTAAGGATCACGCAAACCGCTTCGAAATAAAAAGGAATCCGGTCATCATGTCTCATTTCGTGCGGGAAAACCTGCGGGAAAATCAATGCAACAAGGCTAAATAGAAATGCGGCGCCCACGCCTAATGCAATAAGACTGAACATATTGAGATTCCATGTCCGGAAAGAAGTCCAGCCACGTCTCATCAGGAACCAACCGGCATAGAAAAGGACAGGCAAAGTAAGCCCAAGTTCTAACATACCCTGTACGCGATGTGAAAAAGGAAAATCGATGAACATGCCACCCATTGAAAGTATAAACACCGGAAGGGTAAACAGCATCGCGATGGTAAATTTTTTCTTCAGCAAGAGGTAAGTTTCATCTTCTGCTTCTGGTGCAGCTTGTGCCACCATCGCCATACCGCATACCGGGCAATCGCCGGGCTCGCTGCTCGTTTCTGCCGGATGCATGGAACATGAATATACTTTGGGCTGCATCTTTTCAGGATACTTCACCAGATCCATACCGCACACGGGGCAACCTACGTTGCTGTCATACACTTTATCGCCCTCGCAATACATAGGGCAATAATATTTACCGGCCTGGACCTTAATTTTCGGTTGGTCATTTATAGCAGGGGCAATATGTTGCACCAACTCTTCGGTAATTTCCTCCAGATGCATGTGGCAAACCGGACAACCCGAATCGGTAGGATAGGTCTTATCACTCTCGCAAAACATAGGACAGAAATATTGCCCTACCTTATCTTTAAAGGAAACCGGTAAATTTGTTTTACTGTATGTTGCGGGTTTGTTTTGATAATCCGCACGTTCCTCTATCGGTACTAGAAACATATTGCAAACCGGACACCGCGTGCCGGGCGCAAAATATACTTTTTCGCCCTCGCATTCCATAGGACAATAATAGACAGAACTTGGCGAAATACGTTCGCTTGGATGTTTGGCGATATTTTTGTGGTTATGATTTTCCATAAGTAAACTTTTTTCAAATTTCGTTAAACCTTTTTGGAAGCAGTTATAGTATTATGGAAGAATATTACAGAATTATAATTCATCCAGTGGCAGACGGTTTTTCAATTTTGTTTTTTTAAACTCGGAAGGTGAGAAGCCTGTAGCATTTTTAAATTGCGAAGACAGGTGCTGCACACTTTTGTAGCCTAAACAGGTGGCGATTTCACTAAGATATTTTTCATTATATGAAAGCAACTCTTTAACCTTTTCTATTTTTTGAATAATAAAAAACTGCTCGAGGGTAAGATTTTCAAGTTGTGAAAAATTTTTGGAAATACTGCTGTACTCCTTATTTACATGAGCCGAAACAGCTTTAGACAGTACAAACCCCTCGGGAATATCCAGTGAGTTTACGGTGAGTATAATAAATGTTTTTACCTTTTCAACTTCCTGTTTAGCTGCATTCGTAAGTATTTCAAAGCCTAGTGAATTCAGTTTTTTTTCAATATTTTCAATCTCATTAATCTCCAGATCCTGTATAGTTTCCACTTCCCCAAGTCTGGCATATAGAAGCGCGATACCAGCGTTTGAAAATGTATCCTCCACTGCCGCGATACAGCGAGCGCAAACCATATTTCTAATGAATATTTTCATCCTCGATACGTTTCAGGCGGTCTGCGACATATTCGATTTGGGTTTTTCCGTGCTTTGCAGGTTTGCCATCTTCACCGATGCCGACAAAAATAATTTTATCAATCGTAATAATGGTCTGCTGCGTCATCATATTCCGTACAACACAGGTCAGCGTGATGGAAGTGTTTCCGAACGCGGTAGCTTCTATCCCTATTTCTATAATGTCACCCTGCCGAGCCGAACTTACAAAGTTTATCTCAGAAATATATTTGGTCACACAACGCGGAGTCTCGAGTTGAACGATGGAATAGAGCGCTGCTTCCTCGTCAATCCACTGCAACAATCGACCGCCAAAAAGTGTATGGTTTGGGTTTAAGTCTTCAGGTTTGATCCATTTTCTGGTATGGTAATTCATTTTGTTTAATTTTAATTATCGGGTAAAAACAAGTTTGGTTTCAGTGGACATTTCTTCATCAATCAGATAACCTGCCAAGTTGAAGGCTTTTACCTCATCAAGGTTTTCCACGAGGTTTTCAGCGCAGTAACGTACCATCAGTCCGCGGGCATGTTTGGTGTATACGACAATGGTTTTGGGTTTTCCGCTTTTCATTTCATAAAAATCGAAATCAATAACGGTGGCATTCAGTTTCTTTTTATCAATGGCTTTAAAATATTCAGCACTGGCTAAGTTCAGTAAAATGTCATCAGATTTCAGTTCGCTGTTTAGCTGCGCTGTGATCTTTTCGCGCCAGAACTCATATAGATTCTTGTACTGTTCAAACTGAAATTTGCGTCCCATTTCCAACCGATACAGCATGATGCGGTCTGAAGGTTTCAGTAGCCCATAAAGACCGGAAAGCATGCGGTAATTCTTCTGAAGATAAGTTGTGGCTTCTGGGGTTAAAGAAGGCGCATCGAGCCCGCGATAGACTTCACCGGTAAAGGCCCACATGGCGGGGGCAGATTCGTCTGCGGTGGGATTGGGCACCCAGTGTTGGTTACGCTCCCAATTCTCATCTGCGAGCTTTGCAGAAAGTTCCATGAGTTCGGCGAGTTCGCGGGGCGTTTTTTCTTTTAAATAAGTGTGTATCAATTCAGCTTCCTTAATAAAAACCGGGGTTGTTGTTTGATTGGTTTCTACAAGATGACCGGTTTTCATCAGTTTGGCTGGTGAGGTAATGATTTTCATTAATAAGTTTTCTGTAATTAAATAATATTAAAGAGTGATGTTTATACTTCCCCCTTGCCCTGGCGTACAATCTCTGGCTCGCCACTCGTAAGATCTACAACCGTAGAAGCTACGTTGTCGCCATAGCCCGAGTCTATCACTATATCGACCAGATGGTCGTATTTTTCGGCAATCAGTTCAGGATCGGTGGAATATTCAATGACTTCATCCTCATCTTTTATCGAAGTGGAGGCGATGGGGTGGCCAAGTTTTTCCACAATCAACTGTGGGATTACATGATCGGGCACGCGGATTCCCACTGTTTTGTTGCCTTTGTAGGCAAGCGGCAGACTTTTATTAGCTTCGAGGATGAAAGTGAACGGACCGGGAATCTTACTTTTCAGAAAGCGGAAAACCGAGGTGTCGATGGCCTTAGTAAACCCTGAAAGATGACTGAGGTCGTTACAAATTATTGAAAAATGTGCCTTTTCGAGCTTTACTTTTTTTATTTGCGCGAGTTTTTCCATCGCTCTGACATCAAAAATGTTACAACCTAAGGCATAAACAGTATCAGAGGGGTAAATGATGATGCCACCATTGTTCAAAACCTTAACCACTTCATTAATAAGATTTTCCTGTGGATTTTCGGGATGTATTTTAAGTATTTTTGCCATATACAAATTTAGCAAAAAGCAAATGAATAAAGAATTTTAGACTAAAATTTGCATTTAATAAAAATAGTTGTATATTTGCATCACAATACCGCGGGGTAGAGCAGTAGGTAGCTCGTCGGGCTCATAACCCGGAGGTCGCACGTTCGAGTCGTGTCCCCGCTACTATCAAAAGAGAATCACAAAAGTGGTTCTCTTTTTTTGTGGTTGAAAATTAAAGATCCGTTCCTGAAACAAGAACGGATCAAGTTCAAAAGTTAGGGAGGAATTACGGTGAAGTACTAAATTTGTGGAATGGTACACGAAACTGAAATTCTTAAATTACTGCTCCCAGAGTTCCTGATCCTTCATTGTTCATTTTCATTCAGTTAAAAAATGAATGCAAACGAAAGAATCGTTAGGAAGATCTTGTTATAAGATCAGTCTGGCATTGTATGGCGATTCGTTACCGGCACGGTCTACGGCTTTGACGACTATAGTATGAAGTTTTTCCCCTGCTTTGTTTCTCGGCAATGAGAGGGCATTCTGTAGTTTGGGCAGTATCATCGTCTCCCATTTATCACCGTATTTTGTATAGAGAATATAGGTTGATACCTTTTCAGAGTCTTTTACACCCCAATGTGCTGTAACAATATTCCCGCTGGCTGTATAATCAAGATGTGGTTTTTCTGGAGTTTCGGTACTTAGCCATGGTGACTTAGGCACGAGTGCCTTTTCCTGGTAAGGTCCATTTTTAAGCGCTGCCGCCATTTGTGGATTGCCGGTAAGACCTGCTACACTGTAATGAATTTCGCCGCTGCTGGCCGTTACGATATTCCTGGTGGTATTTATTTGTCCGATGATTTCAGCGGGCCGGTCTGGCACTTCTTTCAAGCCAACAGTATTCAAGCCGGGCCAAAGATGCCTATGCTGTGTATTTTCTGCCTGCCACCATTTCAGTAGGGAACTGAAGCGTTGTGGGCCATTCTCCCGCCAATAAAGTTGCGGCGAGAAATAATCCACCCAGCCTTCATTCAGCCAAAGTTTGGCGTCGGCATATAACTCATCGTACTGTGAAGAGCCTTTCACATCTGCCGGATAACCGGTTTTCCAGATACCGAAAGGGCTGATCCCGAATTTCACTTCTTTCTTTTCAAATTTTATCTCATCATAGATTCTTTTGATGAATTTATTAACGTTAGCACGCCGCCAGTCTGCTCTGCTGAGTGTTCCACCGGTGTTTCGATAGGCTGCCCAGGAACGTTCATCCGGGAAATCTTTACCCCCGTTGTATTCGCGGTACGGATAAAAATAATCATCAAAGTGCAGACCATCAATATTATAGCGTGTCACCAAATCCTTTACAACCTTTGAAACATGATCCTGCGTTTTTTCATTCGAGGGATCAAACCAATATGTGCCGTTACGGAGTCTTACGATTTCTTCGGGCATTTTACGCGCCATCGACTCGTTGGTGATCTTTCCACTGGTTGTGTGGTGGGCGCGGTAAGGATTTAGCCAAACATGCAGCTCCATGCCACGGCGGTGGGCTTCGGTAATCCAGAACTCAAGCGGATCATAAAAGGGTTGCGGTGCTTTTCCGGTTTCTCCCGTCAGAAATGGCGACCAAGGCTCATACATACTCTTATAAAGTGCATCAGCAGCAGGTCTCACCTGAAATACAACAGCGTTGAAATTAAGATCCGCCAGGAAATCCAGCAGCTTAATAGTTTCCTCCTTTTGCTGCGAGGTGGTAAGGTTGTTACGCGATGGCCAGTTGATATTCGCCACGGTGGCCACCCATGCACCACGAAATTCTCTTTTTATTTCTGGAAGCTTAAGATTCTGTAACGCGGCTTCTGGCGAAGGTTTCACCGGTATGGTAACACTTTTAGCAGGCTTCTCAGTCGTAGGTTTCGTAACAACAGGTTTTGATTTACAGGCGCTTACCAGCAACATAGCCGCCATCAATAAAGAATAACTTGGATACTTCATGTCACAAAAATATTATAAAAAGCTAAAAAACCATTACGATCGTGGAATTGTTTTCCCTTGTTAAAGATTATTTTATCACCCTTGTGAAATCATTTATTAAAACATTTCATCCACAACTTCCCATTTTTTTCTAAAGAAATTTTCAGCTATTTTTACCGAAATTCTTCAACATCCATGTATTTAATTTTCGATACAGAAACTACTGGGTTACCTAAAAATTTCAATGCGCCCCTTACAGATTCCGACAATTGGCCAAGAATGGTACAGATTGCTTGGCAACTGCATGATAAGGACGGTAACTTAATTGAAAATCAGGATTATATCATAAAACCGGAAGGCTATGATATTCCCTACAATGCTACAAGGATCCATGGGATTTCTACCAGGATGGCCCATGCGGAAGGTCGCGACCTTGCGGAAGTTTTAGAGGAATTTCAAGAGGTACTTAGCCGTACAGAAGTGGTCGCCGGTCATAATATTGATTTCGATTATAAGATTGTAGGTGCCGAATTTATCCGGAAAAACCAAACGGATGTCCTAAAGGATTTACCTGCGGTTGACACGATGGAAATTGGCCGAGATTTCTGTAAGCTGGGCGGCGGCAAAAACGGAAAGTACAAATCTCCGAAGCTTGAAGAATTATACGCCAAACTTTATGATGAAAAATTCGATGAGGCGCATAATGCCGCGGCAGACGTAAACGCTACGGCGCAGGTATTTTTCGAGATGATGCGGATTGATCTGATCCCCGCCTCTCAGCTGAAGATTACGGATACCGAACTTCGTGCGTTTATATCTTCGCATCCACATCCTGTACAACCATTCAACATTAAGATCAGACGTCAGGTCGCTGATTCTAAAAAGAAGAAAAAAGTAGATTTTGGCGATCAGGATGAGATCGAACTCGGTGATTATTTTAACTTTCATAATCACAGCATTTATTCATCGCTTCAATCATCTACCCATATAAAAGAGCTTGTTGATAAAGCCTTGAAGGATAATTACGCAGCCGTAGGTTTGGTAGATCTGGGTAACATGATGGGTGCTTTCAAGTTCGTGGCAGAAGTAGAAAAGGCAAACAACACCATCAAAGCAAACCACCAGGCTTATCTGCAAAAAAAAGAAGAGGCAGAAATGTCCGGCGAACCCTTTCACGAGCCTGAACCGCGTAAAAATCCCTTAATCCCAGTTATCGGGTGCGAATTTTACCTTTCCGACAGGCCAGAACAGAAGCAATTCACCAAAGATAATCCGGACCGCCGAACCAACGTTGTGTTGCTTGCAAAAAATTTCAATGGATATAAAAATTTGGCCAAACTCTCGAGCCTTGGTTTTGTGAACGGTTTTTATTTTGGTGTCCCGCGGATCTCCAAGAAAATGGTGGCACAGTATAAAGAAGATCTTATTGCTTTCACAGCGGGCATTTCGGGTGATGTACCAAGCACAGTGCTCGAACTTGGTGAGCAAAAAGGGGAAGAGGTTTTCCGTTGGTGGAAAGATACATTTAAAGAAGATTTTTATGTACAGCTTCAAAACCATGGCATAGATGAGGAAGACCACCTGAATGAAGTGTTGCTGTCTTTCGCCGACCAATACGAAGTGAAGATCATCGCGCAAAACGAAACATTCTATACCGAAAAAGCCGATGCTAATATTCAGGATATTCTATACTGTATCAAAGACGGCGAGAAACTATCTTCCCCGGTAGGAAAAGGTTTTGGGAAAAGACGGGGGCTACCGACCAACGAATTTTATATTAAAAGCGCGGAAGAGTTGAAGCAGACCTTTAATCAGTTCCCAGATGCGTTTGAGGCCTACACCGAACTGTTGGCGAAATTCGAGGCGTACACCTTAAAACGCGATGTCTTGCTCCCCGAATTCGATATACCCACAGAATTCCTGAGTGAAGAAGATAAATTAGATGGTGGAAAACGTGGTGAAAACGCGTATCTAAGACATCTTACTTATGAAGGCGCCGCCAAAAGATATGATGTAATTACCGATGAAATAAGGGAAAGACTCGATTTCGAACTGGAAGTAATTGCAAATACGGGTTATCCGGGGTATTTCCTCATTGTTCAGGATTTCTGTAATGAAGCCCGTAATATGGGTGTCTGGGTAGGGCCGGGCCGTGGTTCTGCCGCAGGATCCGCAGTCGCATACTGTATCGGTATTACCAATGTAGATCCCATAAAATATGATCTGCTTTTTGAGCGTTTTCTGAATCCTGAACGGATCTCCATGCCGGATATTGATATCGACTTTGATGATGAAGGTCGCGATAAAATCATTAAATGGGTGGTTGAGAAATATGGCAAAACCAATGTGGCACAAATCATCACTTATTCGGTACTAGGCGGAAAATCAGCCATTAAAGATGCCGGAAGGGTGTTGGATGTTTCTATTCCAGAAACCAACAATATTGCCAAACTCATACCTTCCTCACCGGGCATGAATATCGCAAAAGCGTTCTCAAAATTTGATAAACTCAGTCCCGAGGATAAAATGCTCGCCCAGGAAATGAAAGACATCCTGGCACATCCCGATGACAGTCGCTATGCAGTGCTTTCAGCCGCACAACGGATGGAAGGCTGCATCCGTAATACCGGGATACATGCCTGTGGCGTGATTATAACGCCAGAAGATATTTCGAACCTTGTCCCCATCAGTATCGCGGCCAAAGATCCCGACATCCTGGTTTCGCAGTTCGATAACTCTGTGGCGGAAAGTGCCGGGCTACTAAAGATGGATTTCCTTGGCCTGCGGACTTTAACCATCATCAAACACGCTATTAAGCTCATCAGGCAGCGACATGGCATCGATATCAATCCAGATACTATTCCATTAGATGACATTAAAACTTATCAGCTGTTTCAAGAGGGTAGAACCATCGGTATCTTCCAGTATGAAAGTCCTGGGATGCAGAAATATATGCGCGAATTGAAGCCTACGAAGTTTGCGGATCTCATCGCCATGAACGCACTTTACCGGCCTGGGCCAATAAAATACATCCCCAACTTCATCAACCGTAAACACGGCCTAGAGGAAATTGTGTATGACCTAGAGGAAACCAAAGAGTATTTGGAAGAAACTTACGGGATCACCGTATATCAGGAGCAGGTAATGTTGCTCTCGCAAAAGCTGGCCAACTTTACGAAAGGTGAAGCCGACACCCTGCGAAAGGCTATGGGTAAGAAAGACCGGGGCACACTCGATAAAATGTACCCGAAATTCATAGCAGGTGGCGAAAAAAACAATCTGGATGTCGCTAAACTGAACAAAATCTGGAAGGACTGGGAGGCGTTTGCAGAATATGCGTTCAACAAGTCCCACTCTACATGCTATGCGTTGATCGCCTACCAAACGGCCTATTTAAAAGCCAATTATCCCGCGGAATATATGGCCAGCGTAATGACCAACAACCTCAATAATACCAAACAGATCACCATGTTCATGGAAGATTGCAAAAGTATGGGTGTTGACGTGCTGGGACCAGCTGTAAACGAATCTCAGTATGAGTTTTCCGTTAACGACAGAGGGCAGATCCGTTTTGGATTGGGTGCGATAAAAGGTATCGGGGAAGGCCCAAGTGAGGCCATCGTTAATGCCAGAAAAACCGAACGTTTCCAGAATATTTATGATTTTTTCGAGAAAATCCCGTCTTCCCAAATCAACAAAAGGGTGGCTGAAAGTTTGGTGATCGCCGGCGCGTTTGATGAGGTAGATAAATATCACCGTGCGCAGTATTTCGATGCCGATATCTCTGGCCGAACCAATATAGAAAGGCTGTTACGTTATGGCCAAAGCTTTCAGGAAAGTAAAAACGAGATTGAAAACTCCCTGTTCGCAGATTTTGCGGAGGAAGTAAAGATAGAACCCCCAAAGATCAATCCGGCTCCCGAATGGCAAACCATGCATAAACTCAATAAAGAAAAGGAAATCATCGGTTTCTATCTCTCGGCGCACCCGTTGGATGAGTACCGGTACCAGTTTCAGTTTCTTAATGGCGCTTTAAGCAAAAAAGAAGTGCTGGAAGGTAAAAAGGAAGAGGAAACCACGCTGGAGAAAGTAGTGTTGCCCGTGGAAGTTGCCGATACCGACGAAGATTTGGTAGATTTAACTGAAAACCTTGACGTTGAGGAAGAAACGCTGCTCGAGGAACCCACCAGTAAAGCAGAACCGAAAGGCAGTTTCAACTTTTTGAATCTGGATGAAGTGGAAGCCTTTAAAGACACTGTTTTTGCCGCCAAACAGCCAGATCTCTTCACCAATGACAACCTTAGTTGGAAAGAGAAACAGGCCATGAAAAATAACACCCCGGAATACATGGTGGCCGGCCTTGTGACGGAATATAGCGTGCGCGACGGCAAGAACAGTGGCGAAAAAGTCGCTTTCATCACGCTGGAAGACTACAGCGGCAGCTACAGTTTCCGCTTGGGCGACCGGGATTATATGCGCCTTCGGGATAAGATAGAAATCCAGCGTTTTGTAATCTTTAAAATTAAATTTTCACAGGCAAAAGACGGGCGCGTTTTCGTGAACGTGGCAGAAGTTATCGATCTGAAAGATGCCTTCGAAAAGTTCGCCAAAAAAATGACTGTAATTGTAGATGTAAACGATTTAAGGAAAGATGACATTGCTTTCTTTAAAGAATATTTCAGTGAGCATACCGGGGAGCAGAAACTTAATTTCCTGATTAAAAATCCTGCCGACGGTTCTATGCTCGAAATGATGTCGCTGAAATCGCATATTAATATTAGCGGAAACCTGCTACAGATTATCAATGAGACGCAGAAATTCGAGGTGTACCTGAATTAAATTATTCGCCACATAACTTTCAATTAGTTGAATATTTGAAGTTGTTTTAGAAATAAATGAATTTTTTCACCGTTTATAGTTGTTTTATTATAAAATTTAATTAAATTAGCCACTAAACACAACACACCACAAACGATGAAAAAAGAAATTATCTTCTATGATAATCATTTTCTTTCTGTGGAAGCATTCCAATGCTTTTTAGAAAAAAATGGTTACCATAAAAACTTCGCATGCCACGGTACGGGCGACGCCAACGAATTCGAAAACCTAATCTCCAAAAAAACTTCGGTAGCCATCATCAACATTTGTGGCATGCCCACCACCGAAGCTCTCGAACTGCCGGAAAAACTGCTCGCCATCAATCCCCAACTAAGGATTATCATCATTTCAGCCGACCCTGAAGTCAAGATGATTAAAAAGTTCTTCGAAAAAGGCATCAAAAGCTTCCTCACCAAAACAACCGATCGCCAAGAGTTCATCCATGCATTAGAGGAAGTTATCGCCGGTAAAGTTTATCTTACCGATGATACAAAAAATGCGCTCTACAACTTCATCTGCAATACCGAACACATGGAAGAGAAGAAACTTTCACGCCTCGAGGCGCTTACTTCCCGCGAAAAAGAAGTGTTGCAGCACATTTGTGAAGGCTTGCGCACCAAAGAAATCGCCGACGAACTTTTCATCAGTACGCATACGGTAGAATCTCACCGCCGGAACATCATGCAAAAACTGGAGGTACGCAATACCTCAATGCTCGTGAAGTACGCGATGAGCAACAACCTGGTAAATTAAGTATCTGGGCGGCCTTCGGGCCGCTTTTACCATTTCTTCCGCCTCACATAAAGGAATGTGAGCAAAGCGATAAATGCCATCACTCCCAACGTGATAAAATAACCAAACGGTTGATGGAGTTCAGGCATGTTGTCGAAATTCATACCATAGATGCCTGCGATGAAGGTAAGTGGTAAAAAGTACATGGAGTAAATGGCCAGTACTTTCATTACCTGATTGGCACGTTGGTCGCTCATGGCCAGAAACATCGAGATCAGGTTGGTCGCCTGCGCGGTCAGATGTTCGAAATCTGTAGTCACATCATCATGCTTGTCCTGCAAATCCTTCATTTCTGCATCATGGATGTTAAGTGATCTGAAGTTTTTGATCCAGTCGCTGGATGCGCTAAGTATTCTTGCATTCAGGCCTGCTTTTCTTTTCAGTTGATAAAGCCGGCGGATTTGGTTTGCATTGTTATTTCTTTTAAGGAAGATCTCATTTTCTATCAAATCCATTTTTTCGAGCAGATGGGTGGATTCGTCATCAAAGGATCTCATCACTTTTAGGGCGAGGATCAGCGCTATTTTATCGGGAATGATGTTTTCGTTCCGGGGAAGCACGATTTCCTCTTTTAATTCCCTGATACTCCGGTTTTTCATCCGATGGATGGTGATGAGTTTGTTCCTAAAAAGAAAGACACCCAGTTTGGTGGATACATCGCTTAAGTTATTCAGGTTCCGGCGTTCAAGTTCTGTGTTTTCGCGCATCAGGAAAAACTTCAGGTCACCGTCCTGCTCAAATTTGGGTAAGTGGTTCGGGTCCGTTGTATCTTCCAGCAACAAGGTATTGATGTGATATTTCTCATGTATATACGCCAGGTCTTTTGCAGTGGGCGCTTCTACATCAATCCACTCACACTGAGGGTTTTGGTAAAGTATTTCAATTGGCATAAGCAAATCTAATGATATTTTGTCATGTGATGATTTAGCTAAATAACAGTATCTTTGTCAAATTTTAAAATTCTCCATGACGAAAAGTATCATAAAAGGAATTGGGCATTATGTTCCTGAAAATGTAGTAACCAACGACGACCTGTCGAAACTTATGACCACTAATGTCGAGTGGATTACGGAACGGACAGGCATCAAAGAACGCCGCCACCGTAAGAATAGAAACGACTCTGAGGAAACTACCGCGTATTTAGGGTTTAAGGCTTCACAAAAAGCTTTAGAAATGGCTCAGTTAAATGCCAAAAACATTGATTATATTATTTTTGCAACACTTTCACCGGATTATTATTTCCCAGGGTGCGGCGTTTTATTGCAGGAGATGCTTGGCTGCGATACCATCGGCGCGCTGGATGTTAGAAACCAATGTTCAGGTTTTGTGTACGCGATGAGTGTGGCCAACGCTTTCATTAAATCAAACACCTACAAAAATATTCTGGTAGTTGGGGCTGAGATACACTCTTTCGGGCTCGATTTTTCTGATCAGGGACGTGGCGTATCCGTAATTTTTGGTGACGGGGCCGGGGCTGTCGTACTTTCTGCGGCTGATGAGGCAACCTCTGGCGATATTCTTTCGGTAAACATGCATTCCGAAGGTAAATATGCGGATGAGCTATGCACGAAATTCCCAGGCTCAAAATTCGGTTGGAGCGACCGTATGCGCGCTGAGCCTGAAAATGTAACCGACGCTGAAGTATATCCGATTATGAACGGCAACTTTGTGTTTAAACATGCGGTGACCAGATTTCCCGAAACGATGACGGAAGCCCTTAATAAGGCTGGCAAAACCATGGAGGATCTTGATATGTTTATTCCGCATCAGGCCAATCTGCGGATCGCACAGTTTGTACAACAAAAAATGGGGCTGCCGGAAGAAAAGATATTCAACAATATCCAGAAATATGGTAATACAACGGCCGCTTCGATCCCGATTGCGCTTAGTGAAGCTATACAACAGGGTAAGATAAAACGTGGCGATCTGGTGCTTCTTTCTGCGTTCGGTAGCGGATTTACTTGGGGTTCTGTTTTATTTGAATATTAAATTTAAATTAAAGAATACAAAAATGCGTCAAGACCTGACGCATTTTTTACTGTACAACGGGTTGTGTAGGCTCCAGCGCGGCAGAATCTACACCCGTATTGCGTTTCTCATCAGCACTGTGTGTTTCTTTATATTCATCGCGCTTTTCTTCTTTCTGTACGCAACTTGTAAGCAAAGCCCCAAAAACGGCTATAAACATTAACTTTTTCATAATTTAATTTTTTATACGAAAGTTCTTACAATAATTGTGCGAGCAGAATTTTTTAAGCCTGGTTTTCCTCAAATTAATAATCAAAAGAAGAAAAATCTACTCAAAAACCTCAAATGATGTACCGTCAAAACTGGCGAAAACCATAGTTGGGTGAGAATCCTGATGATAGATGTTACCTTGGTTATCAATAGCGATAGCGCCAGAGAAACCATCTATAGCCTTTAATTCTTCAAAGGTTTTGGTAAATGCTTCTTCCAGCGACTTACCATCTGTAACACGGGTTACGATTTTGGTCGCGGTGCCATTGCTTACAATGTCTTCGCCAACTCCTGTACAGCTTACAGCGCAAAATTCATTGGCGAAGTTGCCGGCCACAGTCGCTGAATCCGAGATTCTGCCGACCCTCTCAAATCCTTTTCCACCGGTAGATGTGGCAGCGGCTAAGCGCCCTTGGGCATCAATTACCACGCAGCCTACGGTACCTTTGCCACCGTTTTTCTTTTTTTCTTCATATTCTTGGCGGCGTTGGGGTGTTTCCGGAGAATAATCTGCAAAGCCATTTTCTGAGGCGTATTTTTTTGCGCCATCGTCACCAAGTACGCGGTCGTCTTCTTTCATCAAAACTTGCGCTACCTGTATGGGATTCTTGATGTTCTGTACATTGATGACCCCTGAAAAACGGCTGTTAACACCATTCATCAGTGCTGCGCTCATCCGGATTTTCCCGTCGCTCTGTATTTGCGAGCCGGTGCCGGCGTTAAAAAGTTCATTATCTTCCAACTGGCTTACCGCAAATACGGCGGTTTCTTCAGCGGAATGGTTCTTTAAATATTCGTAGGAACTAGCTGCAATGTCTTTCAGAGCCTGCTGTTTTGCGGTTTTAGTTTCCTGGCTTTGGTCGCTTTCAGAGAAGAATCCTCCGTGGATAATAAGTTTCATGATATTTTAAACATTGGTTGGTAAAGGACTATATTGCGAATTTACAATCGTAAGATCTTTTGTCTTCAGATCAAAATAATCATTCTGCGACATCACATGAACGGTAAGATTATCGATAGAAATCGGCTGTCCGAGTTCTACTTTTGTTAAATTGGTATCTTTAATAAACCGGCCATCAACTAAGATGACGAGTCCCGAGCCAATTGCGGTCATCCTTTCGCCGTGTATGTACAGACCTGTATCCTCACCAAGACCAATGCCAAGTGTGCGCGGATTGTTTACTACTGCCTGAAAAAGTCGGCCAATTCTTCCGCGCTGTACGAAATGTGTGTCTACGATAACGTTTTCGATAAAGCCAAGTCCTTGGGTGGTTTTTATTTCGCCTTTAAGCAAGGCTTCGCTGCTGGAGCCTTGATAAATCATATTCTCTGAAGCTGCGGCTGCACCGGCAGAGGTACCTGCGTAGATGAAATTCTGCTCCTGATATTTTAATAAGATAGCCTCGTGGAAGCGGGTCCCACCCAAGATTGATGTCAGTCTTAATTGGTCACCACCTGTAAACATCACTACATCGGCTGCATTGGCGCGTGCAACGATAGCGTCGCTGTTGGCCTGCTCGCGGTTTTTTATATCAAGAATATTGACGGTTTTTGCGCCCAGAAATTCAAACGCTTTTTTATATTCTGGCCCTACGATTTGTGGGATTTGTGATGCTGTGGTAATGACTTCAATCACCGAATCTTCTTTCAGACGCGATTCATCTATTATCTTTCGCAGGATGCCGCGCTCAAAGAAATTAAGGTTTTTCTCTACATTCTGATCGTACTCGGTTTCTGTAAAACTACCTTTATTAACAGCCCCACCGATGATCATTAATTTTCCAACTGCTTTCATAGGGTGCAAATTTAGAAAAAATAAAAAAGTTCATCTACCCGAAAACATTGAATACGCTCAATTATAATAAGATAAAATCCCCATGGATGCTGCGTTTTAAAAAATATTTCAAATTATTCTGCATTTCTTTTATCTTTGGTTTTCATTCTGCATTACGAAATCCAATTACAAGAATACATTTTATATGAAAATTGAAAAAATACAGATTTTGCGTGGTCCAAACATTTGGAGCATTCGCCGCAAGAAACTCATACAGATGAGACTTGATCTTGAGGATATGGAATACCGCCCGACCAATAAGGTAGAAGGTTTCCGCGAGCGGCTGGAAGCGCTGATTCCCTCGCTCATCACCCATCGATGTTCAGAAGGGGTAGAAGGCGGTTTCTTCCAGCGGGTGGAAATGGGTACCTGGATGGGCCACGTCATTGAGCACATTGCCCTCGAAATACAGACGCTTGCAGGCATGGATACAGGTTTCGGACGTACCCGTGAAACCAAAACCCCGGGGGTGTACAACGTGGTCTTTAGTTATCTTGAAGAAAACTGCGGTGTATATGCTGCAGAACAGTCGGTAGAATTGGTTACACGCCTTATCAATGGAGAAGAATACGATATTGACGCCTGTATACAACGCCTAAAGGAAATTCGCGAAGGTGAACGCCTGGGCCCTTCCACCGGCAGTATCGTAGAGGAAGCTGTAGCACGAAAAATCCCTTGGATCAGGCTGGGCAATAATTCTCTTGTACAATTGGGTTACGGCGTGAACCAACAGCGTTTTCAAGCTACCATTACAGGCAAAACCAGTTCTATTGCCGTAGAAATCGCTTGTAATAAAGAACTTACCAAGAAAATGCTGCATCAGGCAGCCATCCCTGTGCCCATCGGTGATTTGGTGACTGATGAAGAGCAACTGGCAGAGGTGATTGCTAAGATAGGATATCCGATCGTTCTAAAACCGCTCGACGGTAACCACGGAAAAGGCAGCTCCATCAATGTAACGGATATGGAAAGTGCTAAAATAGGCTTACAACATGCACAGAATTATGGCCGCAAAGTAATTGTGGAACGCTATATTTCCGGATACGATTTCCGTGTATTGGTGATTAATCATAAAATGGTGGCAGCCGCACGACGCGTCCCCGCACATATTGTTGGAGATGGTGAAAAGAATATCCAGCAACTTATTGATGCCGAAAATGAGAACCCACGCAGAGGATATGGCCACGAGAATGTACTCACTGAAATCTTGGTCGATAAAGATACCAACGAACTGTTAGAGAGACTAAATTACACCCTTGAGACCATACCGCAAAAAGGTGAGATCGTTTACCTGAAATCCACCGCGAACCTGTCCACGGGAGGCACTGCCATTGATGTGACAGATATGGTGCATCCAGAAAACATCACCATGTGCGAAAGAATCTCTAAAATTGTAGGATTGGATGTTTGTGGTATTGATATTATGGCCGAAAACCTTACGCAGCCCGTAAAGGAAAGTGGCGGTGCCATACTGGAAGTTAATGCAGCACCGGGATTCCGCATGCATCTTGCGCCCACCGAAGGTCTGCCTCGCAATGTAGCAGCGCCGGTGGTAGATATGCTGTATCCGCCAGGCAAACCATTCCGCATCCCCATCATTGCAGTTACTGGCACCAACGGTAAAACCACTACCACAAGGATCATTGCCCATATTGTGAAGAACAACGGCTACCGGGTTGGTTTCACCACTTCCGATGGCATTTATATCCAGAATACCATGCTTACCAAAGGCGATACCACCGGCCCGGTTTCTGCTGAATTTATCTTAAAAGATCCAACCGTTGAATTTGCGGTGCTTGAAACGGCTCGGGGCGGGATCCTTCGTTCAGGTTTAGGTTTCAGTTCTTGCGATATTGGGGTTCTTACCAATATTAAAGAAGACCATCTGGGCATGAACGACATTCATAACCTGAAGGATCTTACCCGGGTGAAAAGAGTAGTGTTGGATGCCGTAAAGAAAAAAGGGTGGTGTGTACTGAATGCCGATGATGAATATTCTATGCGATTGATGCCCGACCTTGATGCTAAAGTAGCGCTTTTCAGCCTTGATGAGAACAATCCGCATCTACAGAAATACGCCAAGGAAGGTAAGATTGCCTGTGTGCTGGAGGAAGGCTTCATCACCATTAAAAAAGGCGACTGGAAGATCCGTGTAGTGAAAGCGCAGAACCTTCCCCTTACGATGGAAGGGAAGGCAAAATTCATGATTGCCAACGTACTCGCCGCTACCCTCGCCACTTATCTGCATGGTTTTGCGATTGAAGACATTGCCAACTCACTGCGCACTTTTATCCCCAGTGCAGCCCTCACGCCTGGCAGACTGAATGTGTTTAAATTCAAGAAATTCCAGGTAATGATTGATTTTGCCCACAATCCTGCGAGTTATGAAGCCATTGAGGATTACCTTAAAAACGTGTCTTCACCAAAGAAAATTGGTATTATTTCGGGTGTGGGCGACCGCCGTGACGAAGATATCCGCGAATGCGGAAAAATTGCCGGAAGAATGTTCGATCACATCATCATCCGTAATGAGAAACACCTGCGTGGCCGGAGTGAAGAAGAGATAAACAGCCTTGTCATCAGCGGGATACAAAGCGCGGGGCGTAATATAAGTTACGAAATCATCCCAAAAGAAACCGAGGCACTGAAACATGCCATGAGCCTGGCCGAAGAAAACACCTTCATCACCGCCCTGAGTGATGTGATATCTAATGCGATAGATTTGGTGCAGGAATATCAGAACAAAGAACTTCAGGAAGATGCTTCTTATTAAAGCATTATTTACTAAATTATCACTAATTCCTTCGATCTGAAGGAATTTTTTGTTTAAATATTTAAATTCTTCATAAAGCATAAGAAGGGTGAATTAATAGTTTTATCTTCACAATTATTTCCATATTTTTGACCGATGGAAAATTTTGTGGTTTCTGCAAGAAAATACCGCCCGCAGGAGTTTGATACTGTTGTAGGGCAAGCCCATATTACCGATACGTTAGAGCATGCCATAGGTGAAAACCAGTTGGCACAGGCACTCTTATTCTGTGGTCCCCGCGGTGTAGGAAAAACGACGTGCGCACGTATTTTAGCCAGAAAAATCAATGAACGCGACGGGTCCACTTCCGAAGATGGATTTTCCTATAATATTTTTGAACTTGATGCCGCCAGTAACAACTCCGTGGAGGACATCCGCGAACTGACGGATCAGGTGAGGTTTGCGCCACAGGTTGGTAAATACAAAATATATATTATTGATGAGGTGCACATGTTGTCCTCGGCAGCCTTTAACGCCTTTCTGAAGACGCTCGAAGAACCACCAGCACACGCCATATTTATCTTGGCGACGACTGAAAAACACAAAATCATCCCAACCATTCTTTCTCGTTGCCAAATTTATGATTTTAAACGGATCACGATTGAGGACATCCAGCTGCAACTGAAAAAAATAGCAGAGAAGGAAGGCATTCTCTACGAAGATGATGCGTTGTATATGGTGGCCCAAAAGGCAGACGGTGCGATGCGTGACGCCCTTTCGATCTTCGACCGGCTTTCCACTTTCACACAGAAAAACATTACGCTGGCCAAAGCGGCAGAAGTGTTGAATATCTTGGATTACGACCAATATCTGAAAATTGTAGATCTGGCAGCAGCCAACGATATTCCCCAAATACTTTCCGCATTTAATGAAATCGTGAAAAAAGGTTTCGATCCGCATATTTTTATCGCGGGCCTTGGCAACCATTTCCGGGACCTGATGATGGCACAAAATCCGCAAACCATCAATCTAATAGAAGTAGGAGAGGTAACCAAAGCCAAATTCGCAGCGCAAAGTAAGAGTTGGGGTGTTCAGCAACTCATTGACGCCATTGAAATCTGCAATCATGCAGATATTAATTACAAAAACTCCAAAAATCCTCGGCTTACCGTAGAAATCGCGCTTATGCAATTGGCTTCGATTACCGCAGAAAGTGGCACGCCTAAAAAAAAAAGTTTAGGATCATAGCGCCGTGGGCACAGGATCAGCCTGCGCCCGTCCCGGAAAAGATCCCGGAAAAGACCGCCACTACATCTTCAGTTCAAGCAGAAACCAGCCCACCTGTACTCCCGAAAGCTTCTGAACCGGTGCTCCGGCAGAAACCTGTTTCCAAGTACAGCATCAGCGCCACTTTACAGAAATCTGAAGTTAAGGAAGAAAAGCAGGAAACCCACCAGAAAGAGAAACTCCCAAGCAATCATTTCACCGAAACCGACCTGCAAGCTGAGTGGCAGAAGTTCCTGTTAAAACTTCAGGGTGAAGACATCATTATCTATAGTGCGATAAGCTCTTTTAAACTAAAGAAAATAGGCGAGGATACTGTAGAAATCACCTATCCGTCAGATTCCGCTAAAAGTGAGTTTGAAAAAGTACGGGCCGATTTCTTTAACCATTTCATGCACAAAGTCAATCATTTCAATATCATGATTGAATATCGCAATGATGTAACCTTAAAAAAAGAAATCATCACGAAGCGAAAGATTTTCGATAAATTTGCTGAAATTAACCCTGTCTTGAAGGAGTTGGACGAAATATTTAAATTTGACCTCAATTCCTAACCATACAGTATACGACCACAATCACGAATGGATTTAAAAACAACAGACAATAGTTGGGTAAATAAATTCCCAAAACCTCTTATTATTGCCGGACCATGCAGTGCCGAAAGCGAATCGCAAATGCTGGAGACGGCCACCAGGATCAAAGCTACTTCCGCAGAAGTACCAATTTTCCGTGCGGGCATCTGGAAGCCACGTACCAAACCCAACGGTTTTGAAGGGGTAGGCGTTATCGGGCTGAACTGGCTGAAAAAAGTAAAAGAGGAGTTTGGATTTCAGACAGCGACAGAAGTAGCCAACGCGCACCATGTGGTGGCGGCGCTGGCAGCGGATGTGGACATTCTATGGATCGGGGCACGCTCTACAGTAAACCCATTCACAGTACAGGAAATTGCGGAAGCACTGAAGGGTACCAATAAACCTGTATTGGTAAAAAACCCTGTAAACCCGGATCTTGCCCTTTGGATCGGTGCGTTGGAGCGGCTGTTGAGCCAGGATGTTAAGAATCTTGGTGTCATTCACCGCGGTTTTTCCACTTACCGTAAAACCAAATACAGGAATATCCCGAACTGGCAAATAGCGCTGGATTTCAGAAACCAATACCCAAATATCCCGATGTTGGTAGATCCGTCGCACATCTGCGGAAACCGGACCGGCCTTGCCGCCATTGCGCAGGAAGCGTTGAACGTGGGATATGACGGCATGATCATCGAAACACATGCAGATCCTGATGCTGCATGGAGCGACGCGGCACAACAGATTACCCCAGAGGTTTTGGCTGATCTCATCAACAAACTGCAACTCAGAAACTCTGATATTTCGGCCTTTGACGATGAAATGGACAGACACAGGACCTTGATCTCTGACCTGGATTTTCAGTTAATCGAACTGCTTTCGCACCGTATGAAGATTTCAGAGCAAATCGGGATGCTAAAAAAAGAAAACAGCATCGCGATCTTTCAGCCGGACCGCTGGAAAATCATCACCGAATACGCCAATCAGAAAGCAGATGAAACCGGGATGTCACAGGAATTTATCGAAAAGGTTTTTAAAGCCATTCACGAAGAATCTATTGAAGTACAGAATAAACTATAACTTTTGAAAGGACTCGTCACAAAATCTACCGGCAGTTGGTATCAGGTTCTCGAACGGGAAACCGGACAGTTCTATGAGGCCCGTATCCGCGGTAAGTTTAAATTAATTAAGACCAGGCTTACCAATCCGCTGGCTGTGGGCGATTATGTAGAATTTGTACTCGAACAGGACGGCGTGGCCTGGATTACCGAAATTGAACCAAAGAAGAATTATCTCATCCGGAAATCGGTAAATCTCTCGAAAGAGGCCCACATCATCGCATCGAATATTGATGTAGCCTGCTTCATATTCACCCTGAAAATGCCCGAAACTTCGTTGGGTTTTCTCGACCGTTTCCTAGCCTGTTGCGAAGCTTATAATATTACGCCACTCATACTTTTCAACAAAATGGATGTTTTGGATGGTGATGAGACTGCACTCGTGCAGGAAATTGAAGGTATCTACCAGCAGATCGGTTACGATACCCTTCGGATCTCCTCTTACTCCAAACTTCATTTGGATGATTTAAAGAACATCATTCAAGATAAAGTTTCGGTGTTTTTCGGGCATTCCGGCAGTGGAAAATCTACGTTGGTAAACGCATTACAACCCAATTTAAATATAAAAACCTCTGAAATTTCTGAAACACATCTGAAGGGGAAGCATACCACTACTTTCGCACAAATGCATTTCTGGGATTTTGGCGGTAGCGTGATTGATACCCCAGGCGTGCGCGAATTTGCCATGATTGATGTAGAAAAAGAAGAAATACAGCATTATTTCCCTGATATTTTCGAGATAGGAAGGGATTGCAAGTTCCATAACTGCCTTCATATCAACGAACCCAAGTGCGCGGTGATGAATGCCTTAGAAACCGGCCAAATAGAAGAATCGCGATACATCACCTATCTTAAACTGATGGAAGAGGCGGAAGAGAATGCCGCCATATAAAAAAACCCAGCCTAAGCCGGGTAAAAACTAATAACCATGAAAACTCAAATTAAACATGAGAATCGAAGTGTAAGTTACAACTTCTGTGCCAAAATAATCTAGCCTCTTGTGAAATGGAATTTTCGGTGCAAATATATAAAAGTTTTCGTACTTTCGCAGTACATTAAAATAAGAGATATGTCAGGTAAAATTACATTCACCATGATTAAGCCCGATGCAGTTGCAGACGGACATATTGGTGCTATTTTGGGTAAAATCGCAGAGGCTGGTTTTAAAATCAAAGCATTAAAATTAACACAGCTTACAGTAGCTGATGCCAAAAAATTCTACGAAGTACACGCTGAAAGACCTTTCTATGGGGAATTGGTAGAATTCATGTCTTCCGGGCCAATCGTGGCAGCGGTTCTTGAGAAAGACAACGCGGTGGAAGACTTCAGAACACTCATCGGTGCGACTAACCCTGCGGATGCTGCGGAAGGTACCATCAGAAAGATGTTTGCAAGAAGCGTGGGCGAAAATGCCGTACATGGTTCAGACTCTGATGAAAATGCACTGATTGAAGCGCAGTTCCATTTCTCAGGAAGAGAGATTTTCTAAGCCATCATAGGAAATGAAACAAAAAAAACAGTCACTTTTTTAAGAGACTGTTTTTTATGCTTGAAAAAGCGGTCAGATCTTTAAAAGTTCAATTGTTTTTTCGGGATTCTCTGTTGAGAATACGGCGTTGCCAGCTACCAAAACATCCGCGCCTGCTTCGAAAAGTTTTGCGGCATTCTCAAGATTCACTCCGCCATCCACTTCAATTAGAGCGGTAGAATTGTTGGATAGGATAAGGTCGCGGGTTTCAGCGATTTTTTTGTAGGTGTTCTCAATGAATTTCTGCCCGCCAAATCCTGGGTTTACACTCATCAATAATACCAAATCTACCTCAGAAATAATATCCTCCAGTAATAAGACGGGGGTTGATGGATTTAATACCACACCCGCTTTCGCGCCTTTGTCCTGAATCAAATTAATGGTGCGATGCAAGTGGGTACACGCCTCATAATGTATGGAAACAAGGTCTGCGCCGGCATTGATGAATTCTTCCACATACTTTTCCGGTTCTACGATCATCAGGTGTACGTCTATGAATTTTTGAGCATGCTGTTTCACGGTTTTCATCACTGGAAAGCCAAAGGAAATGTTTGGTACAAACCGCCCGTCCATCACATCTATGTGTAACCAGTCGGCCTGCGAGCGGTTGAGCATGTGGATATCCCGTTCGAGATTTCCGAAATCAGCGGATAATAGGGAAGGTGCTATTAGTTTAGTTTTCATTCTTACTTTTTATTTAATGATATTTCAGGTTCATATCAGGTTTTATCTGCAATAAAGTTTCGTAAATCAGCTTTATCACATTAGATACATCTTCTTTCGAAACCATTTCCACCGTCGTGTGCATGTAACGCAGGGGAAGCGAAATCAGCGCGCTTGGCACTCCGCCGTTAGAATGGGCAAAAGCATCTGTATCAGTACCTGTGGCACGGCTGGCGGCAGCCCTCTGGAAAGGGATCTCCTTTATCTTAGCCGTGTTTACAATAAGTTCGCGGATGGTGTGATGCACGCTGGGCGCATAAAAGACCACCGGGCCGTTACCACATTTTTGGTCGCCTTCTTTTTTCTTCTCAATCATGGGTGTGGTCGTATCATGGGTAACATCAGTCACGATGGCGATGTTGGGTTTGATGGTATCCGCGATCATATCTGCGCCGTAAAGCCCAACTTCTTCCTGAACAGAATTGGTGATGTAAAGACCAAAGGGCAACTGGTTGTCATTTTCTTTAATGAGTCTTGCCACTTCTGCAATCATGAAGCCACCGATTCTGTTATCGAGCGCCCTACAGACAAAATAACGGTCATTCAGTTCGAAAAATTCATCAGGGTAGGTAATCATACAGCCTACATGTATGCCCAAATCTTCCACTTCTTTTTTGTTTACCGCGCCGCAATCGATAAATATATTTTCGAGTTTAGGTTGTGGTTCATCAGCGTTTATGCCACGGGTGTGGATTGCCGGCCAACCAAATACGCCTTTCACGATGCCTTTTTCACCATGTATGTTGACTATTTTTGAAGGCGCGATCATTTGGTCTGATCCGCCGTTCCTGATCACGTAGATCAGGCCGTCATCGGTGATGTAATTTACATACCAGGAGATTTCATCGGCATGGGCTTCAATCACTACTTTAAATTCGGCTTCAGGATTGATGATGCCGTAGCAGGTCCCATAGTGGTCATACTCAATCTTGTCAACGTATGGCGCGATATACTCCATCCAGATTTTTTGTCCCTGATGTTCGTAACCTGTTGGTGATGCAGTGTTTAGGTATTTTTCTAGAAATTTAATTGATTTATTTTCGAATAACATATAAGAGGAATGAATTTTGTTATGTACATTTGATTTTAGACGAAGTAAAAATAATGAATTTTAATAAGATTGTAATAGTCATCCTGCTTCTTTCGGGGCTTCAGGCTGCTGCACAAAATGATTCGATACTCGCTACTGTAAAACCCCTGAGTCAATATCCGCCAGAACTGCTGAAAACCGATGAATTCGGTAATAAATATTACTATGATGAGGCACAGCAAGCCAAAGTGTATGAGATAGATGGGGAGAATGTAGTGGTGATGGATGAGCTGGTCTTACTTAACAAACCCCGCTTCAATAACCAACTTGACCAGAATTATTATTATTTCCTTAATAAGAAGCTGAACCGTGTGTATCCGCTATTTCTAACCGCACTCGACCAGTACCAAGAAATACAGGAAGACATTACCCAAATGACACGTGCCGAGCAAAAAAGATACGTGAACGAGCGCCAGAAGAAACTCGCTGAACAGTATGAACTGCAGCTGCGCGACCTTACGACTACCGAAGGAAGGGTATTTGCAAAACTGATGAACCGTGCTACGGGAAAAACGGTGTACGACATCATTAAAGAACTTCGCGGTGGCTGGAGCGCTTTCTGGTGGAATGTAAAAGGAAACATTGCCGATATTGAGCTGAAAGAACCCTATGATCCACACAAAAACAGAACCGACGAATTTCTGGAGTCGCTGTTGCAAAGTAACTGGAATGCAGGATATTTCCAGCCTTACCCTGGATACCGAAACTTTAAAATCAAAAGATAACCTATGACTAAAACCCTACGAAACCTGGTGCTGCTCGCGGCATTGGTAACCTTTAATTTTGCCTATTCCTATGGCGTCACCGGCCACCGTATTGTCGCACAGATTGCAGAAAACCACCTGACTGGCAAGGCAAAACGAAACCTAAAAAAAATCATTGGCGAGCAGAAACTTGCGTATTGGGCCAACTGGCCAGACTTTATAAAATCTGACACTACAGGTACCTGGAAGCATACGGACCGGTGGCATTATGTAAACATTAACCCACAGCCTGATTTTAAAAGATTTTCCGACAGTTTGAAAGCACAGGATGGACCGAACCTTTATACACAAATCCAAAAACTGTCGGCACAGATTAAAGACAAAAACACGTCGAAGAACGACCGGGAAATAGCCCTACGCTTCCTGATTCACATGATTGGTGATTTATCGCAACCGCTTCATGTAGGGCGTGCTGAAGATCTGGGTGGAAACCGGATCCGTATGAAATTTTTTGGTGAAAACACCAATCTTCATTCGCTTTGGGACAGCAAACTGATTGATTCTCAGAAATATAGTTATGAAGAATACGCCCGCTTACTTGATGTAAAATCAAAGGAAGAAGTAAAAGCCATACAGGCAGGGAGTCTTGAGGAATGGTTTTATGACAGCCACCTGAAAGCCAATACCATATATGCCAACACCAAGGCAGACCAGGCCTATTCTTATGATTACACGTACAAATTCACCCAATTGATGGAACGGCAACTGTTGTATGGGGGACTGCGGCTCGCAAAAATATTTAACGAAGTTCTATAAATTTTTCTTTCAGCTTTTCAAAAGCAATTCTGTCCACGGGCAGCGGAAATGGATTTTCATTGGTATCAATGGGAATCCATTCTGTTTTTTCGATGCATGGGTCTAAGATCAGGAAGTCGTTTTCGTCTTCAATCTCCACCATATAATAAACTGTCAGCAACTGCTCGTTTTCCCGGAATCGGGAAGTCACGAATTCTTCCTGGGTGTAAAGATGCCCCAGGATTTTTATTTTCACGTTTAATTCTTCTTCAAATTCGCGTCTCAGGCAATCGAGCAACCCTTCACCAAACTCTAGTCCGCCACCGGGCAGTTTCATCAGTTGGTCACCCGCATATTCCTCGTGTAACACAAGAACTTTCCCTTCTTTCAGCGCAGTTGCGTACACTCTGATGTTTATTTTATCAATCATACACGTTTTTAACAGATTTAAAAGTAATAAAAATAAATGAGTTGCTATTTATTTTTTATCGCGTTGATCATTTCTCTTTTTCCGGGTGGGCCTGGTTTTTTTTGCACATCAAAACCAAGCTCCTGCAATATCCTGCGCACACTGCCTTTTGATGAATAGGTGGTTAAAAGTCCGCCGTTGGCCATCTTATCAGCTACCTGCCGAAAAAGTGGCATCCCCCAAAGATCTGGCTGTACACGCGCACCGAAACAATCGTAATACACTAGATTTACGGGTGGCAGATGCAAATTCTTCAAAGCAAAAAAATCACAATGGTATTTGGTGAAGTAAAAA
The DNA here is from genome assembly GCF_003692615.1 of Chryseobacterium sp. 6424. Classification (NCBI taxonomy): domain Bacteria; kingdom Pseudomonadati; phylum Bacteroidota; class Flavobacteriia; order Flavobacteriales; family Weeksellaceae; genus Chryseobacterium; species Chryseobacterium sp. 6424. Next base: position 1,340,086 of record NZ_CP023540.1, on the reverse strand, counting down.
TTCGGTAGAATTTCAATGGTTTCAGACCAATTACATGCATGTATTTTTTGCAGAAATTCGTTCATATTCTGTTCATAAAATAAACGGTCATAACCCAATTCTGCAATTTCATGTTCATTTACGGGGTATTTTTCAAGGGTGTGATAGTGGATTACATGATTTTTATCAGTTCTCAAAAATTCATCAATTGTGACTAAAACATTTAAACCCGTTCCTAAACCGAGTTCTAAAATATTAATTTCACAATTATCTACTAGTTTAAACCCATTTTCAATAAAGACATGCTTTGCTTCTTGTAATGCACCATGTGATGAATGATAGTTTTCATTCATTTCACTGATATACAGTGTTTTGCTACCGTCTGATGTAAGTTTTACCTCTCTGTTCATGCTAAATTTTCTCAAATTTAATTTAAAATTTTGATATTTGAAAAATTATGTTAAATTTGTATTACATCAATAAAAATTTTTAATATGATAATCGAAAAATCTACCCAACCGAGAATCTCAAGCTTTGATCCAGAGAATTTTTCGTTTGGGAATACCTTCATCGATCACATGATCATCTGCGAATACGATAATGGTGCATGGGGCGAAGTAAAACTTGTACCGTATGGTGCGCTGCCATTTTCACCAGCCATGATGGGCATTAATTACGGACAGGCATGTTTCGAGGGGATGAAGGCGTATAAAGATAAAGACGGGCAAGTGTTTATGTTCCGTCCGGAAAAGAATTTCGAGCGTATCAATAAATCCGCGAAAAGACTGGCGATGCCGGAAGTGACAAAGGAAATGTTTATCGACGGCCTGAAGGCGCTGATTGATATCGACCGTGCCTGGATACCACAGGGTGAAGGGATGTCACTATATATCAGACCGCTGATTTTCGCTACTGAAGAGGCACTGAAAGCCCGTATTTCCAACAAATATATGTTTGCGATTGTTGCCACACCGGCGAAAAGCTATTATACAGAGCCTGTATCGGTACTTATATCCGATTTCTACTCGCGTGCGGCTAATGGTGGGGTAGGTTCCGCAAAGGCTGCAGGTAATTACGCCGCTTCTTTTTATCCAACGCAGTTAGCGATTGAAGAAGGGTACGAGCAAATCATCTGGACTGATGATGCTACACACGAATATTTCGAGGAAAGTGGTACCATGAACGTGTTTGTAAGAATTAATGATACCATCTACACGCCACCAACCTCTGAAAAAATCTTGGATGGTGTTACTCGAGACAGCTTTATTCAACTTGCAAAACGCAGGGGAATTGAAGTAAAAATAGAGCCGGTAGCTGTAAAAACAGTTATAGAGGCACAGAAAAACGGAACCTTGAAGGAAGTTTGGGGGGTAGGTACCGCCGTTGTAACAAGTGTTTTTCGAGCGTTGGGCTATAAAGGCGAAAAATTAGAGTTGCCAACCTTATCTTTAGAAGAAAGTTTTGCGCTTAGCTTGCAGAAAGATCTGGTGGACATCCAAACCAATAATGCCGAAGACCCATTTGGGTGGAGAGTTTTGGTAGAAAATAATGTGCTGGAAAACGCATAAAGAAAATTTTATATCATTCAGCCGGGAACCAAAAATTCCTGGCTTTTTTATTTTTTTAATGTAAGATGAATTGTGTATTTTCGCAAAAGCTATGCAGAAAATCCTGGTCATATCATTCTTTCTGATACTCAGCTGTGCGCAAAAGACGCAGAGCCATCCGCCGGTGGGTGGATTTCTATATGAAACAGATCTAACCACTTCAAAAAACCGCGCCAAAAACCTGAATATTGCGGAAAGGGCGCAGATACAGCACTGGATCAACAACCAACAGGAAAAATTCTATCCGATGAGCCTCAATTATTGGGTAAATATTGAAAATCTATCGCAACATCCCCGAAAAGCAGATGGCGAAGTCGTTTCATATGAATATGAAATTTATGATTTTGATTTCGTAAAGCTGTACGATCAGCCAAAAGAGAATATAAATGTACAGTTTGGCCGTTTCGAGGATATTAAAGCAGTGGAGGACGCGCTCCGTTATCTGAAATCAGGGCAAGTGGCTACATTATTGGTGCCTTCCGTACTGGCATTTGGCACCTATGGAGATAATGATAAAATCTCTAACGATATGCCCTTAATTATAAAAATAAAAGTACTTTAAAAAATGCTTAAAAATAAAATATTAATCGCAGTGTCAGCAATATTACTGACCAGCTGCACCCCAATTTATAAAAAAATGAACGTAGAAAAAGAAACTTACGAAGGCCTGAATGACGGTCTGTACGCAAATTTCCAAACCTCCAAAGGAAATATGATTGTTAAATTTCAGGACAAGAAAGCGCCTGTAACTGTGGCAAATTTCATAGGTCTGGCAGAAGGTAAAATTGAGAATAAGGCCAAGGCCAAAGGTGTACCTTACTATGACGGCACTATTTTTCACCGCGTAATCAAGGATTTTATGATCCAAGGTGGCGACCCGCAAGGTACAGGTATGGGCGACCCGGGATATAAGTTTGATGATGAAAAAAATGACTTACAACATACGGGCAAGGGCATTCTTTCAATGGCCAACTCCGGTCCCAACACCAATGGATCACAGTTTTTCATTACTGAAGTTGCTACCCCTTGGTTGGATGGCCGTCACACCATTTTCGGTGAAGTGGTAAAAGGTGAAGAAGTAATTGATGCGATTGCCAATGTTGAAAAAGGTGCGCAAGACCGCCCAAAAACTGATGTTGTGCTTGAAAAGGTTTCTGTATTCAGCAAAGGCGACGAATATAAAAACTATGATGCCGCAAAGATTTTTACGGAAGGAAAATCTAAAATCCAGCAAAACAATAAGGCCATCATTGAAAAAATAGAAGCTGATAAGAAAAGGAAAGAAGAAGAATTTACAGCAAATCAACAGAAAATGGCCGAGGAATTAAAAGCCGGGATGCAGGTAACCGCGTCTGGTCTGTATTATAAAATCACTAAAACCACCGACGGAAAATCACCTGTAGCGGGAGATGAAATTTCAGTTCATTATTCCGGAAAACTGGTGGATGGGACCGAATTCGATTCTTCGTTTAAAAGAAACCAGCCACTAGAATTTTCAGTAGGTATTGGCCAAGTCATTAGAGGTTGGGATGAAGGTTTGATGCTTATGAAAGAAGGTGAAACCGCCACGTTCCTCATTCCTTCGGAGTTAGGATATGGTGCGCGCGGTGCCGGAGGTGTAATTCCACCGAATGCTTGGTTGGTTTTCGATGTAGAATTCATCAAGATCAAATAATTTACATATAGTTTAAAGTAAAGAGCATCAAATGATGCTCTTTTTTTATGGAATTATATTAAAATTTTAACTATAGTAATGAATTTAGCTGAAAATATCAGATAAGATAAGGTGTTTTCACGGTAGATAACAGTTCTTACATACCGTAAATTTGTGTAACAATAAACAGGAACTGAATTACTTACAATAAACCAAACACAACTGATGATATATCTCTCTCAATTTTACACCAAGTGATGACCGAATAACTTTATTTACGCCAAAGGTAACAACTAATAACCATAGACTCAAGTATCATAAACGTAGATAAAATAAACCAAGTAGGCTTAGACAGAAGAACCATAACACAAATGATTGAGAAGAGAAAGGTGCATTTCCCCGGGAAGTGCATCTTTTTTATACCACCTTCTCACCACAGATCTTACAGTAACGTGCGTCATCATCAATATCATCATTGCCGCACCGGCTACACACTTTTTCGAGGTTTTGCCTCTTGTTGCGCATTTCGGCAGTCACAATCCCAGTGGGGACCGCAATAATCGAATAACCTGCCAGCATCAGCAACACTGATAAGAATTTCCCCAGCGGCGTGCCCGGCGAAACATCACCATAACCCACCGTCGTTACAGTAACAACTGCCCAGTAAATACTCTGCGGAATACTTTCAAACCCTTCGCGGTGACCTTCCACCATAAACATCATCGATCCTACGATTACTGAAAATATGATGAGGAACAACAGAAAGATGTAGATCTTTCGGGAGCTGTTCTTCAGTGCACGTACAATGAAATATCCGTCGTGCATAAAGTCCATCAAGTTCAGAATCCTAAAAATCCTCAACATTCTTAGCATCCTTATAATCAGGAAATATTTTGTGACAGGAAAGAACAGACTCAGGTAAAAGGGCAGAATAGCCAAGAAATCTATAACCCCAAAGAAACTGAATATATAAGCCTTTTTATTCCGGATAGTCAGGATTCTCAGTACATATTCCACTGTAAAAAAGGCGGTAATGATAATCTCAAGAATAATAAACAGCCGATGCAGTTTCGCGTCGTAGATCTTTACACTTTCCATCATCACTATCAATGTGCTCAGCAGAATAAGCACCAACAGTGTAAGATCGAAAAGTTTCCCGAGGCGGGTATCAGATTTGAAGATGATCCGATACAGCTTGCGCTTCCATTTAGTTTTTTCGGGAATAAAATTATGCTCTTTTTCCATGTCGCAGATTCAGGAAAATAAATGTAAAGAAATAATGCTTAAATTCGTTACAAACTTAAAAAAATGACGCTAAAAGAGATAATTTCTGCACTTGAAAAGAAAATTGCGATAAGGCAGGCAGAAGATTTCGACAATGTAGGACTGCTGTGCGGAAATCCCGAAAGAGAAATTACCGGTATCATGGTATGTCACGACGCCCTTGAACATGTGGTGGATGAAGCCATCTCTCAAAACACCAACCTGATTGTCACTTTTCATCCCATCATCTTCTCTGGCCTTAAATCGCTCACTGGGAAAAATTATGTAGAGCGCGCTGTGATAAAGGCCATTGAAAACAAAATTGCCATCTATGCCATACATACCGCTTTTGATAATGACTATTTTGGAGTAAACTATCGGATTTGTGAACAGTTGGGATTGAAAAATCAACAGATCTTGATGCCAAAACAAGGCAACCTGCAAAAACTGGAGGTAATGGTGCCCGAAGATTATACAGAAAAAGTAAAAACAGCTTTGTTTGAGGCGGGAGCCGGAAATATCGGTTTCTATGATGAGTGCAGTTTCAGCCTTAACGGTGAAGGCACATTCCGCCCCATAGCCGGTTCATCACCGTTCAGCGGAAGTCTGAATATCCGGGAAAATGCTGCGGAACAAATGATATCCGTAATTTTCGAACGCCATAAGAAAAATAATATTCTTAAAAAGATGAAAGCCGCGCATCCTTATGAAGAGGTCGCTTATCAACTTATTAATTTGGAGAACGAAAACCAATATTCGGGTTTGGGCCGGTTTGGGGATTTAGAAGACGCCATGGATACGGAAGAGTTCCTGCAATTCGTTAAACAAAGATTCCAGCTACAGGTAATCCGACATTCAAGCATCAATAAAGATAAGATTACGCGTGTCGGCGTGTTGGGCGGCAGTGGTGCCAGTGGGATAAAAGCTGCGTTAATGCAGGGTTGCGACGCTTATTTGACAGGCGATGTAAAATACCATGACTTCTTCTCCGGTGAAGGGAAAATGATGATTTGCGACATCGGCCATTACGAGTCGGAGCAATTCGTCGCAGAACAAATAATTGAGATTTTATCGGAAATTTTTCCTAAATTTGCAATCTTAAAATCCCTTGGGAAAAACAATCCAGTAAATTATTTTTTATAAAACTATGGCAAAAAAACCTGTAGAAATTACCATCGAAGATAAGCTGAGAGCATTGTATGATCTGCAAATCATCGATTCTCGGTTAGATGAAATACGCAACACCAGAGGCGAATTGCCTATTGAAGTGGAAGATCTGGAAATAGAGATTGAAGGGTTGGAGAAACGTGCGGAAAAATTTCAGACAGAAATTAAAGAGCAGAATGATGAAATCAATACAAAAAATGAAGTCATCAATCACGCAAAATCACTTATTGAAAAATATAAAAACCAGCAGGATAACGTAAGAAATAATAAAGAATTCGAAGCGCTGGGCAAAGAAATTGAATTCCAAGAACTTGAAATTCAACTTGCGGAGAAAAGAATCAAGGAATTTGGCGCTAAGATTTCACACAAAAATGAAACTTTAGAAGAGCTGAACACTAAAATCGAAGAACTTCGTAATCACCTCAAATTCAAGAAGGAAGAACTCGAAACATTAGTAGCGGAGACCCAGAAAGAAGAAGAATTCCTGATGGAGAAATCTGCCGAGTTTGCTAAAAATATTGACGAAAGATTATTGGCTTCTTACCAAAGGATCCGTACCAATTCACCGAACGGACTGGCTGTTGTAGGCCTTGAAAGAGGCGCACCAAAAGGCTCGTTCTTCACACTGCCACCACAGAAGCAAATGGAAATAGCGCAGCGCAAAAAAATCATCATTGATGAGCACAGCGGGAAAATCCTGGTAGATGATGATCTGGTAAATGAGGAAACCGAAAAAATGAAAGAAATCATTACATTTAATTAATATTTCATTCAACATAAAAAATGCGCCTTACAGTTTATTTGTAAGGCGCATTTTATTTTATTGTACATCAATTGTTTGCAGACAATTTTTTATCCGTGTCATTGCTTCCGTAAGATCTTGTTCGGAAGCGGCATAGGAAAACCTGATGCAGTTGGGACTCCCGAAAGATACGCCACCCACACTTCCTACGTAGGCGTTTTCAAGCAAAAACATGGCGAAATCATCCGCATCGTTTATTAAAGTTCCGTTCAGGGTTTTACCGAGATAATAAGAGATATCCGGGAAAAAATAGAATGCCGCTTCAGGATAATTCACCTTAAAGCCTGGAATCTCTTTCATCAACCCATACACAAGGTCACGGCGGCTTTTGAACCTTTCAATCATATATTTGTAAGTCGCAGGGTCGGTTTTCAGCGCTTTTACCGATGCTTTTTGGGCTACCGTGTTTGCACCGCTGGTCATCTGTCCCTGAATTTTTTCACACGCTTTCGCCAACCACGTTGGACAAGCGGAATAGCCAATGCGCCAGCCAGTCATCGCAAATGCTTTAGACATTCCGTTGATGACCGCTGTTTGCTCATACACTTGCGGGAACTCAGCGATAGAGGTGTGTTTGCCGTCATAATTGATATACTCATAAATCTCATCCGAAATTATCGTGATTTGCGGGTATCTGGCAACAACATCTGCAATTTTTTCAAGTTCCTCATAACTGTAGAAACTTCCTGATGGGTTACAGGGCGAACTGTACAGCAATATCTTGGTTCTTGGTGTAATGGCGGCTTCAAGTTGCGCGGCCGTCATTTTAAAATCGGTATCGATAGAAGTTTCTATGAATACGGATTTGCCACCCATCATCTTCACCATTTCATGGTAGCTTACCCAGTAAGGTGCGGGTAAGATCACCTCGTCACCATCATTTAGAAGTGCTGCCAATACATTTAATATGGCCTGCTTTGCACCGTTAGAAACACAGATTTGGGTGGGTAGATAAGTTAGATGATTATCGCGTTGCAGTTTTTCGCAAACCGCCTCACGCAGGTCCAGGAAACCCGGCACTGGCGAATAATGACTGAAATTTTGATTGATCGCCTCGAAGGCGGCAGCTTTTATATCTTTCGGCACATCGAAATCGGGCTCGCCCAGTGTTAGACTGATAACGTTGTGGCCTGCGGCTTTCATTTCGCGCACCCGGTTACTCATCACGAAGGTTTGGGAGAAGCTCATCCGCGTCAGCCGGTCAGCAAATTTTTCCATAGTTGTACTTAAACGCCAAAGATAAATGTTTTTGTTCCTATTTCCCGGCTTGTTTTTTCTAAATTTGCGAAAATATCCGGGCATGAGCATCGCACTTATACAACAATATTTCCCCAACCTTTCTGTGGAGCAGCAAGAGCAATTCGGCAAACTGCAGGAACTTTATACAGAATGGAACGGAAAAATCAATGTAATATCTAGGAAAGACCTGGATTCTCTTTACGAAAAACACATCTTACATTCACTGGGCATAGCACGCGTAATGGAATTCGCGCCCGGAACTAAGATACTGGATGTTGGTACAGGAGGCGGCTTCCCGGGTATTCCACTGGCCATACTTTTCCCTGAAGCGCATTTTACGCTGGTAGATTCCATCGGGAAAAAAATAACGGTAGTAAAAGAGGTTTCCAACGGTATTGGGCTTAAAAATGTGAAGGCGATACATGGCAGGGCAGAAGATGTTAAAGATAAATTTCATTTTGTGGTGAGCCGGGCTGTTACACAGATGCCGGTTTTTCTGCGGTGGCTGAAAGGCAAATTCGAGAAAGAACAGTTCAATCCCAAACACAACGGGGTGCTTTATCTGAAAGGTGGCGACCTTGCGGAAGAACTTGCCGGCCTTAAAACTGAAATCTTCGACCTGAAAAATTATTTCGACGGCGAGTTTTTTGAAACTAAAAAAGTTGTTTATCTGTCTAAAGGTCACTTTAATTCATGATGTTTTCGGCAATTTGTTTGTTTTTATGTTTATAAGTTATAAAAGCATCTGAAATCCAATTCAGGTGCTGTCTTTTTGCGAAATATTTCTTATTTTTCTTCTTTCTCTTAGACCATGAAGTTCCTGAATAAAATCATTACCGATTTACTGTCTCAAAATACTGATTTATCGGAGTTTAACATTGTATTACCTGGAAAAAGACCTATCGTTTTTATCCGAAGGATCCTTACTGAAAAACAATATTCGGGTATCTTACCGAACTTTTATACGATAGAGGATCTTATAAAAAGCCTGGCTGATAAACAACATATTCAGGGGATCGCACTTTGGCTCTTCGCTTACGATATCTACAGGACCATTCATTCAACTGAAGATTTTGCTTCGTTTTTAAAGTGGTTCCCAACACTGTTAAAAGATTGGGATGACATCCTGAAGTTTACTGAAAACGACCACGCGGTTATTGATTACATGTTCAGTGAGGAACGGATCAAGAACTGGTCGGAAAAACTGGGCGATCAACAGGAAAACGCAAGACAGAAAAACCTGAGTTTCTGGCAGAGGATGAGCCTTTTCATTCCTTTACTTAAACAAAAACTTCAGGAACGCAACTGGGCAACCGCGGGGATGATCCATGAAACGGCCCGACATCTAATCGCAGATTTTGCTCAAAAGACTAATGGGAAATATGTATTCTGCGGATTCAATGCCTTTACACCAACCGAAGAATTGCTGGTGAAAAACCTTTTGCAGTGGGATAAGGCGCAATGCTATTTTCAGGCAGATGAATATTACATGAAAGATGAAAGACAGGAAGCCGGCAAATTTCTGCGTTTACACAAAAACTGGAAGGAGTTTAATGACAGCAGGCCTTTCCGGTGGATTGAAAATGATTTCTCGCAACCGAAGAATATTAAAGTCTATGAAGTCTCCGGTAATATTTCGCAAGCGAAAGTATTGCCCGAAATCTTCAGGGAAATGCCGCCTACAGACCTTTCTAACACGGCGGTAATACTGTTAGACGAAAACCTGCTGCCCGCTACTTTAGACGCGCTAAGCACCGTGGAGCGATTGAATATCACCATGGGTTTCCCGCTCAAGAACCTCGCCTTCAGTAATGCGGTAAAACAGTTGTTTTACCTTCAGAAACAGCAAGAACAGAAAGAAAGTTCCTATTATTACAACGATTTGCTGACCGTGTTGGAAGAATTGCCGAATAATGACACAGACCGTGAAATTGTAGCCAACTTCAAAGCAAAGATTGAGGAAAGAAATATAGTGTATGTCTCGAAAAAACAGTTTGATGAGTTTTTGGGAGCATTATCATACGCCGCACTTTTTCGTCGACCAACTTCGGTGGATCATTATTTAGACCTGCTGATCGACTATTGTTATCAACTGAAATACCGTGAGTTGGATGATATCCTTTATGAAAACATCTCGCACTTTGAACGGACTTTTAAAATCATTAAAAACCAGATCACACCATATCAGTTCACCATCAATATGGAGACGCTGGAAATCATGATTAACCAACTGGTCAATTCAGAGAATATTGATTTTCAAGGGGAACCACTTCAGGGACTACAGGTAATGGGACTGCTTGAAACCCGTTTGCTGAACTTTAAAAATATCATTCTGCTGTCTGTAAATGAAGGTAAACTGCCGCTTGGTAATACGCAAAACACCTATTTGCCATTCAATATCCGGGGGATTTTCAACATGCACACCTTCCTTGATAATGACAGTATTTATGCCTATCATTTTTATCGGCTAATACAGGATGCAGAGCATATACATCTGCTCTTCAATGCGCTCAATTCCGGTGTAAATACAGGTGAAAAAAGCCGTTTCATTACACAAATGGAAATCGAGGACCAGTTTCACGCGATTGAAAACATCATCATTGAAAATACCTCAGATCCTATTTTGCATGAAGCCATGCGAATTGAAAAAACCGCGCCTGTGATGGCCAAACTTCAGGAATGGAAGGAGCGGGTTTCGGCTTCACATCTCACAAGCTACATCTACAATCCCATAGATTTTTACTTGACGAAAATCCTTAATACCCGGGAAGCCGATGAAATTGAGGAAGAAATTTCGCAGCGCAGTTATGGGAATCTGGTCCATTACGCTTTACAGGATATTTACGAGAAATTAGTCAATAAAAAACTCACTGTCAAAGATGTATCGCTGTCTCCTAAAGCATTGGATGAAGTGATGGCACGAGCGATTGAGAAGATGAATCATCAACTCGAATTTTATCGTAAGGGGATGAATTTCATACATAAATCCATTGCGGAAAGGGTAGTACGCAACGTGCTAGATTATGACCGGAAACTCCTGGCACAAGGCAACACACTTGAAATCATCAGTGTGGAAGGTAACTTCGAGAAAGCTAATTTCATCTTAGAAAGTGAGCAACGAGAGGAAATAAATTTCTATGGTTTTATTGACCGTATCGACCGGTTGAATGGCAACTTGCGTATCATTGACTTTAAGACAGCCAAAACGAAAAACCTCTCATTAACCACGCCCAAGAAAAACGAAGCCGAAGACAAGCTGGAAAAAATATTCTTCCGCGATGATTATAAACAGGCCATGCAGCTCAGCATTTACGCGTATGCTGCATTGCATAGCAACCGCTTCCCGGATCATAGCGTAAACTGTGGGATCTGGAGTTTTGCGGAAGTGAACAAAGGCGTACAGAATCTCAGCATCTTCGGACAAGAAGATATCACAAAAACTTTGCTCGAAACCCCGATGCGTGCGATTGGGAACGTTATCTCAGAAATTTTGAATCCTGAAATACCATTTATAGAAAATACACAGCCTAAATTCGGGAAATAAAAAAAGCCTCTTTCGAGGCTCATCATTTTATCCAAAGGCGTTGATGCCGGTAATATCCATACCCGTAATCAATAAATGGATGTCGTGGGTACCTTCATAAGTAATCACCGATTCGAGGTTTGCAGCGTGGCGCATCATCGGAAATTCTCCCATGATACCCATACCACCAAGCATTTGTCGGGATTCGCGCGCTATTTCTATCGCCATCTTTACGTTATTCCGTTTCGCCATTGATATTTGTGCTGGTGTGGCGTGGTGATCCTTCTTCAGTTTACCTAGTTGCAGGCAAAGCAGTTGAGCTTTGGTAATTTCGGTTAAAAATTCTGCCAGTTTTTTCTGCTGTAGCTGAAAAGAACCGATGGGTTTACCAAACTGCTTCCGTTCTTTTGAATATTGTACAGCAGTACAGTAACAGTCGATGGCCGCACCGATGACACCCCAAGAAATCCCATAACGTGCGGAATTCAGGCACGAAAGTGGCCCTTTAAGACCTATGACATTTGGAAGAATGTTTTCTTTAGGTATCTTTACGTCATTGAAGACCAATTCCCCGGTTTTTGAAGCCCTGAGGCTCCATTTATTATGCGTTTCTGGCGTAGTAAAACCTTCAAAGCCGCGCTCCACGATCATGCCCTGTACTTTGCCGTCCTCATTTTTTGCCCAAACGACCGCGATGTCACACAAAGGTGCATTGGTGATCCACATCTTAGCCCCATTGAGCAGGTAATGATCGCCTTTGTCAACGATATGGGTTTCCATAGAGGCAGGATCTGAACCATGATTGGGTTCGGTTAAGCCAAATGCGCCGATCATTTCTCCCGCAGCCAGTTTTGGTAGGTATTTTCTTTTCTGTTCCTCACTGCCGTATTCATTGATGGGAAACATAACCAGGGAACTTTGCACGGAAGCCGCAGATCGTACGGCAGAGTCGCCCCGTTCAAGTTCCTGCATGATGAGTCCGTAGGAAATTTGGTCAAGCCCGGCACCTCCGTATTCCTCAGAAATGTATGGTCCCAAGGCGCCAATTTTCCCCAATTCTTTCATCAGATTCGGTATATCGGTGTGATTTTGCGCCGCTTCATCTATTTTGGGCATCACAAAACTTTCTACCCATTCCCGTACCGACTGTCTTATTAATTTATGTTCATCGGTTAACAGTTCATCTGTCAGATAATAGTCGGGGATTGCTGTGAGCGGGTAGTAGGCCATGATATGTTGTTTTGTTAAATGTAAGTTTTTTCTGTAAGATGATGAAATCGGGTCTTAGATATGGTCTGCGAACCTGTACAGATAAGGCGCTTTGTTCGCGGAACCGTCATAAAATTTCTCCAGCCGCTCCAGGGAATTGAGGCCGAGGATCTTTCGTTGAAAATTATTCCTGCGGAATTTTTCGCCCAGTACTGTTTCATAAACCGTCTGAAGTTCTTTCATCGTGAATTTTTCAGGGAGCAGTTTGCTTGCAACTATCTGTGTATCAATGTTTTTTCGGAGATGCTGTACGGCTTTGGGTATGATCTGGTCATGATCGAAGGCCATCTTTGGCAGGTTATCTACTTCAAACCAGGCACGGGTTTCGTTAAACGCGTCAGGAAAAGTATCAACCAGGTTATAATCAATCAAGCTACAGTACGCTACGGTAATGAAGCGCTGGAAGATCCAGTGATCGGGTGGGACTTTAATGCCTTTATTGCGGAGCAGGATCTGGTGTACATTATTTTCGGTACGGTTCTTTGCGCCAAACGTATGGAACTGATCCATAAAAATATCTGAAAGGTGGGTACGTTCATAAAGTACACGTGCAGCGGCTTCGGAGAGGTCTTCATCTTCGAACACGAACCCGCCCGGAAGCGACCAAAGGTCCAGATCATGATATTTGAGGAGAAGTATTTTCAGGATGCCGTTCTGATACCCGAAAATGGCACAATCCACTGATATATGCGGTACAAAATCCTGCGTGTCAATTAATTCCTGTAGGTTTTGTTTATTTTTCGAATCGTCTATTTTCATATACTTCAAAACTAAGCAATATTTTCTTTTTTTGGGACAAAAGATCTGTCATACAAGTTCCGGAAAGAATGATAAATATCAGTTCCTTATAAAAAGTTCTTTATAAATATCAAATTGGCAAGAGAAATATCTAAAATTAAGATTCCACAAAGGATTTATTTAGTTTGGTTTATTTTAAAAGCACCTATTAAATCTTTTAAAAATAATCTTACTTATCATTTAATTATTTCCCTATAAAGTTTTTTTCGAAATCATCACAGTTAATGGGCTTCAAAGTTTGTCCGTTGTAGGTAAGGCGCGCTGGATCGGTATAGGTGTCTATATTACCTTCAGTAGTGTGTTCGCCGATAGCTTCAACAAGATTTCCGCCTTTTTTGAGGAAGTAGATTTCGCGTTCGGATGTCGTACCTTCTGCCTGGAAGGTGTAATTTAATTTAAGCGTATCACCATGTTGTGTACCAGAAATATCGCCGTATGAACTGTCTTTTTCAAAATTCTTGTAACGCATTTTCCCAATGATGGTTCCTAAGTTATCTTCCACAGATATAAAAACCGAATCTTTACCATTTACTGCCACATAACAGTCTTGAACTGTTGAAGAAGCCAACGGTTCATCTTCGATAACCACTGAAGAATCAGCTTTAGAACTTTGAAGATCGGTATTTTCAGTCGTTTTTTTATTACAGCTAAATAAAAAAAGTACAGTTGCAGGGATTATAAGGTATTTTTTCATTGAATAGATTGTTAAACCACTTATATTATGTTAAACTAAAAATCGCTGCAATCTGCCTGTTCGAAAACAAGGCTGTGGGTGAATACAAGATCCGTAGGTTTGGCAAATACAGCGACAGAATCGTTGATCTGTTTGATCTCGCCAATGCCATCATACAGTTTATCTTCTTTTTTTAGCAAATATTTTTCGCGGTAAGAAGCGGTACCGGAAGCGGTGGATCTCACAGTAAGTTTCAGTGTGTCACCTGAACGGATGCCCGTAAAAGTGCCTGATGAGTTACTGGATTCTGGATTCTCGTATAACAAAGTCCCGGTAATTTTTCCTGCATCATCAATGATAGAAAGTCTTACCGTATCATCGGCTTCGAGGCCTTCATAACAGGTTTCGTGGGATTGTGTGGCAGCATTATGAGGATTTTTTTTGTTACAGCTAAGGAAACTAACCGCTGTAAGGATAACAAGCGTATAATATTTCATTATTCCAGATTGTAGTGAAAATTTCAGGGTGTTAAATATAGTAAATTTTCATAAGATGCAGGAGGCGAAAAGTCATGTTAAAGTGTTAAAATATGCATCAATATAAACTCCTATAATTTATATTATGTTAAATTGTGTAATTTTCTGAATTCAGAATATATTTTATTCCACAGCATTGGATTTTTAGAATCAGTATTAAACTTTAATGTTCCATACTTTAAATGAAAAAACCATCCGAAGAAGGTTTTTATCTATTTTTTAAGACATTTCTCAAGGAACTGATCTTGTTCCCACAATACGTGTAAGATATTTTCACGAGCTGCGTACCCATGAGATTCCAGCGGTAACAGTACCATTCTTACAGGCGCACCTAGGTTTTTAAGTGCCTGAAAATATCGTTCGGTCTGAAGCGTGAATGTTCCGGGGTTATTGTCAGCTTCACCATGTATCAGTAACATCGGTGTCTTCATCTTATCAGCGTTCATAAATGGCGACATGGTGTTGTAGATCTCTGGCACGTCCCAATAGTTACGTTGCTCGCTCTGGAAGCCAAATGGCGTAAGCGTTCGGTTATAAGCGCCACTTCGTGCAATTCCACAGGCGTAATCTTTAGAATGGCTCAGCAGGTTTGCCGTCATGAATGCGCCGTATGAATGTCCACCTACCGCTACTTTATTACGGTCGATGTAGCCCAGTTTATCCACTGCATCGATTGCGGCTTTTCCGTTGGCTATAAGCTGTGCTAGGAACGTATCGTTTGGTTCGGCTGTACCTTCACCAATTATTGGGAAAGCGGCATCGTCCAGCACTGCATATCCCTTCGTCACCCAATAGATAAATGAACCATAGCTTGGGAAAGTGAAATCGTTGGGGTTTTGTGTATTCTGCCCGGCGGTATTTTTGTCTTTGTACTCTGTTGGGTACGCCCAAATAAGCAACGGAAGTTTTTCTTTGGGATTCTTACGGTCGAAATTAGCAGGTAAATAAAGCGTACCAGTAAGCTCTACCCCGTCGTTTCTTTTGTATTTGATGACTTCTTTATATACATCCTTAATGCTTTCAAACGGGTTTGCGAAAGAGGTAAGCGCAGTCGCTTTTCCGTTTTTAATGTTTCTAACGAAATAATTTGGGTATTTGTTAGCAGATTGCTCTACCACAAGTACGTTACCACTTTTCGCATCGATGATATCGACGATGCTTTCCTTTGAATTTTTCAGTTTCGAGGTATAAATCCTTTTCTTCGAGAGGGAATTCAAGTCAATTTCATCAATGAATGGGAACTGTCCGTTCTTTGTAAACCCATCACCTACCAGGTACGATTTGTTATTTTTAGCATCAATGACAGTTCTGCCATACTGGTTTTTGGTAGTGTTAAAGGTTCCGGGATCCATGTAAACATCCTGATAGTTACGGTCACCAATAACTTTTGAAGTATTGTTTTTCAGGTTGACGAGGTAAGATTTGGTGTTACGGGTATCATACCAACTGTCAGACACAACTGCGAAATCCGAATTCGACCAATCAACCCCACTGAAACGTTGCGCGGTCTTGAAAAACGACTTTGGGTCCTGATCAAATGGTGCTTCCCAGAGGAAAATCTCATCCCGGTATTCGACAGATTTAGCGGCATCACCCCCATCCAGCGCTTCGGCATAGACCAACGTCGCAGGCTGATCATCACGCCAGGTCATGTTCCTCTTTCCTGTACGTACGGAGGAGAAACCTTTCGGCATGATCTCGGTTAACGGGACTTCGTTTACTTTCTTCACCAGATTTCCGGCTTGGTCGTACACTTCAGAACTCATCGGGAAACGGCTCAGCGGTACGATATAAGAATACGGACGCTCGATGGTGGTCAGCATTACATAATTACCATCTGGTGAAAAACTCATCCCTGTATAGATGGCTGCGGGTTTGTAATCGCTTACAGTACCGTTCACCGCTATCTTCACAAGGTCTGCTTTCGCCAGTGTTTCGAAGTTAGCTTCATCTTGCGGATTTTTCAATAGATCTTGGTAAGTTCTGTTTTGCGATACCTTGCCATCAGCGTTTGATACTGTAGGGCCTGTGGGGATTTCGTTTTTAGAGTCAATCAGGTTGCCACGTCCGGCTGGGATTCTCTTTACAAGTAACTGCTGAGAGTCTCTCATCCATACATACGGTGAACCGAGATTAGCATTCAGGTTATCATTGCTGATTTTCCTTGCGGTGGCTGTCGCTAGGTCAAGAAGCCATAATTCAACACCTTTTGAGGTCGTGTTGGTAAAGGCCATCATCTTCTCATCAGGTGAAAATGACATGTAGGTAATCTTGGGATTTGTCGGCAATCCTTTTACCTGGGTTTCGGTTTTATCCTTTAATCTTTTGATTTTAAGATTGTTAACATACGTCACTGTACTGCTGATGTTTGTCACCGGATTCACACGTAAACCTGCCAGTTTCATTTCTGGCTGATTGAGGTCATCCAAAGATTTGTACGTGGGGCGGTAAGAAAAGATCAACCATTGCTTCTTACTGTCCATCATCACGCTGGGTGCGCGCTGAAAGTCAGCCAACTGAAGGATTTCAGGTGATGGCTGCTGGTACGTAATGTTTTCCTGTGCATACACCAGTCCGGCAAAGACCAGTGCTGCTAGCGTAAGTTTGATTTTCATAAATTATTGTAATTGTTTTTTTGAAGTCAGAAATAAAAAATACATCAACAGCAAAGTCGATGTATCATAAGAAGCGTTACCAATTGTTTTCGCGCCTCCTGCCAATCATATAGTCCACCGAATATCTACCCGGCCCGAATGCAAAAAGCATCAGGTAAATCGAAAGATACAGTAGGCTAAGCTCTCTTTTGGCAAAAGGGTCTGCGCTGTGCACCACTAACCCGGCGACAGCCATAGTAATGAGGAGGAAAAATACAGCGATACGGCTGAAGAGTCCTAAAATAATAAAAATGGAACATACAAATTCCGCGAAAACCGCTAGGATAAGAGAGGTTTTGGCGCTAAGCCCCATAAATTCGAAGAAAACTATCTCCTCGCCCGAAAGTAGCTGCTGAAGTTTAGGAAAACCGTGTGAAAGCATTGCAAATCCTACAAAAATCCTGATGACTAAAATTACCAAATCGGTAATAACAGCGTTACTTTTCGTCGAAGTAAAATAGTTCATAAAACAAATTTTACCAAATTTAAGAAAAATACCGGTAAAAACAAGGATTTAGCGGTAACCGAAGTTTTTCAGGTCGCGCTCGTTCTTGCGCCAGTCTTTCTTAACTTTTACGAAAAGGTTCAGGTGAATTTTTTTGCTGAAGAATTTTTCAAGGTCCAGACGAGCTTCGGTGCCCACTTTTTTTATCGCTTCGCCCTTGTGGCCTATCACAATGCCCTTTTGCGTATCTCTTTCAACGTAAATAATAGAATCGATGAAGATAATGCCTTCCTTTTCTTTGAACATTTCTGTCACCACCTCCACCGCGTACGGGATTTCCTTCTCGTAATTCAATAGAATTTTCTCGCGGATCGTTTCGTTTACAAAAAAACGTTCGGACTTATCCGTAAACATATCCTTGTCATAATACGGCGGGTTTTCGGGCAGCAAAGATTTCAGTTTCGGTAAGATCACCTCTGTATTGAAGCCTCGCAACGCTGAAATCGGCAGTATCTCGGCTTTTGGGATGCGCTGGTGCCATATTTCCATCACTTTTTCAAGGTCTTCCTGGTTCGATGCGTCAATTTTATTGATGAGTATGAGCACGGGCACAGGAATTTTGTTCAGTTTTTCAACCAGAAACTCGAATGGTTCGGTCTTATCTAAAATATCCACAATGAATAGGAAAACATCCGCATCCTGTAAAGAGTCTTTTACAAAATCCATCATTTTTTCCTGCAAGCCATACTTCGGATCCAGCACGCCCGGTGTGTCCGAAAACACAATCTGCAAATCCTCTTCATTATAAATGCCGAAAATACGGTGACGCGTCGTTTGGGCTTTTTGGGTGACAATGGCCAGTTTTTCGCCCATCAGTTGGTTCAGAAGTGTTGATTTTCCGGCATTTGGCTTTCCTACTATATTTACAAATCCTGCTTTATGCATTTCTCAGAATATTAAAAAGATTAAAAGTCATCATCTGATGATGAGACAAAGATAATGAATTGTCTTATTTAAAGACTACTGGCAGTATTTCGTTTTCCTGAAGCGCGAATCTTCTGCGGTCTTCAGCTGAAAACTTCTTCGAGTAAAAATTGGCCTCTGTACGGAAACCGGCGTTTTGCAACCGTTCGAAGAAATCCATACCGTACCAACGTACATGGTCGTATTGGCCAAAATGCTTCTGCCGTTCTTTCGGGTCGGTAATGCTGAAATCTTCATACGTTTTCTGCAACGTATTCCTCATCGGGACCTGAAATATTCCCCAGCCTCCTTTTTTCATGACACGGTAAAGTTCGCTCATGGCACGCCGATCGTCCTCTATATGCTCAAGTACATGGTTACAGAAAATGACATCAAAACTTTCATCCTCAAAAGGCAGGTTCAGCAAATCCGCCTTTACATCTACAATGGGCGAAAAAAGGTCTGCGGAAACATATGTCAAGTTCTTCATCTGTTTAAACCTCCGCAGAAATTCCTGTTCGGGGGCGATATGAAGGACTTTGTAACTCTTTGTAAAGAAGTCGGTTTCATTCTGTAGGTAGAGCCACATCTGGCGGTGCCTCTCTAAACTAAGTGTGGAGGGGGAAAGTGCATTATCGCGCTGTTTGCCGTAACCGTAAGGTAAAAATTTGCGGTAAGACTTCCCGTCAATGGGATCGGTAAAATTATTGCCTTTAAAGAACTGATAAATTAGCGGACGCAGCAAGATGCTTAACTGAATAAGCACTGGGCGCGGAATTTTATTCAGTAAAAAACGGGCAATTTTCTTCATTAAAAATCTAAAGTAAAAGGAGCTTCCTCATCACTTTCGATGCCGAGGGCCTCATAAATATATTTATAAGTTGACAGCAAAACGGGTTTCCCAGCAATGATGGTCACATCATGCTCGAAATGTGCGGATGGGGAATTATCCAGTGAAGTCACCGTCCACCCATCATCATGAAATTTAACTTTTTCAGTCCCGAGGTTCACCATTGGCTCAATCGCCAAAACAATCCCGTCTTTCAAGACTTTCCCACTGCCTTTTCGACCGTAGTTTGGCACTTGCGGATCTTCATGCATTTTACGCCCGAGGCCGTGGCCTACAAGCTCGCGCACCACGCCGTAGCCGTGTTTTTCGCAGTGTTCCTGTATTGCGTTAGAGATGTCTCCTACTCTCTTTCCGCGTACACATTGGGCGATGCCTTTGTATAGGGATTCTTTCGTTACTTCCAAAAGTTTCTTGGTTTCCGCGGCTACTTCACCTACCTGAAAAGAATATGCATGGTCGCCATAAAAGCCGTTCATATAAACCCCACAATCTACCGAGAGAATATCGCCTTCGCGCAGTGGCTTGTCATTAGGAATGCCATGAACCACTTCTGCATTAGGTGAAATACAAAGGTTTTTGGGAAAGCCATACATTCCTAAAAATGCAGGTTCGCCACCGTGATCTCGGATATACTCGCCACCGAGTTTATCCAGATGCTCGGTAGTAGTGCCAGGCACAATTTCCTTGGCTAACATGCCCAGAGTTTTAGAGACCAACTGGGCACTTTCGCGAATCAGCCGCAGTTCATCAAGTGTTTTAAAAATAATCATAAGCTATTTTTTACCAGAACAGGCCTTTCTTTTTGTCTTTTTTCATTTTTGAATAAGGCAAAACCTCCTTGCCTTCCACCCGAAACTCTATTTTTTCATTGATGATGTTATAGATTTCTCCCCAACCGGGAAAACCGCCAAGGTTACGGTCATCAATGAAAAGATCGACATCTATTTTACGTGATGCGGCATTACCGTCAAAGATTTCTCCTTCAAAACTTGCATTCACGGCATAAAATTCAACGCCGTTTTTACGACAGAATTCCACAGCTTCATCCAAAGTTTTCCCATGTCTGAAAGTCCAGAGGATAAGGCGGTAGCCTTCTGACTGAAGTTGGCGAAGGGTTTCGAAGGCAAAAGTCTTGGGTTTGCCAATACCTGGATAGGCATCTTCCACTACGGTACCATCAAAATCTATGGCGAGTTTTTTATTGCTTTTCATTTTGCGTAAAAATTTCGGAATGCAAAGATAATAAAATAAAAGAGCGGTAGAAAATTCTGCCGCTCTGGTAAAGAAGTATTTTGTTTGATTAAGATTTCACCCATTTGAACTGATATTGCAAATCAGGGGTTGCGATTCTGTCGGTGATCTTCTGTAATCTGGATGGCAGTTTCATTAGATACTCCTGTGCTTTTTCTGCTTTTTCGTTCAGTCCGGTAATGTATTCGATCTTCCAGTCTGTCAGCAAATCGCTGAGGATGTTAATATAATCTTGCCCTGTGTACACCATCGCACGCTGTGCAGCATCAGAAAAGTGCCCCCAAAGTTCACCGGCTTTTTGGCCAGATTCGCGCATCAAATGTGCGGGCATCACAATTTTCTTTCTCATCATATCTTCGAAGGCAAGCATCATTTCAGAAGGATCAAGCTCGAAGATACGCGTTACGAAATGTTTGTAAGCTTTGGCATGTCGTGCTTCATCAGCAGCGATTACACCACACATCTTAGCCAGTTTTCCGTTACCGCTCTGTTTGGCCAGCGTACCTACACGCCGGTGTGAAATGTTGGTCGCGGTTTCCTGAAAACTTGTATAAACAAAATTTCGATAAGGGTCCATGGATGTTCCCAAATCGAAACCATCCTGTATCAAATACTGTGTAGTAACCTCTACCTCACGCATATTTACGCGTCCACACAGGTAAAGATATTTATTCAGTAGATCGCCGTGGCGGTTTTCCTCCGCAGTCCAGCTACGCACCCATTGTGACCAGCCGGTACGCTCTTCCTGATCTACGCCATCAATCCCCATTATCCAAGATTCGTAACTTGGCAGAGCTTCTTCGGTAATACAATCGCCGATAAGTGTTACGAAAAGGTCGTAACCCATTTCCTGGGCGTATGTTTGTAATTCTTCTACGTCATATTTGAATGTGTCTGATGAAGGATCTGGCAAAAAATCTGTTGGCTGCCAAATTTTTTCAACGGGTGTGAGATAAGAAGTGATGAAGTCTCCAACCTCTTTTCCCAGATTCCTCATTACCTCCAGTCTAACTAATTTATTGTACATGCTGTTTAAATTCTGTTTAAGCAAAGATAATAAAATTATATTCGCCACATAAGAAAGGCATTTAAAATAAGAAACGCTCTGTTATTGAATCTTAGAAGGATTTTGTTATATAAAAACGACCTGAAATACATAAGCATTTTCAGGCCGTTTATTATTGGTGTTTAATTATATTTTAATTGATGATTATATCACCTGTCATGATCTCAGGGATTTCAATATCCATTGCTTTTAATATGGATGGCGCAACGTCTCCAAGCTTACCGGGCTTCAGCTGCCAGGTGCGGTCTTTATCCATCACGATCAGTGGAACTAAATTAGTGGAGTGCTGGGTGTTCGGGCTTCCGTCGGCATTCTTCATGACATCTGAATTGCCGTGATCTGCCAATATAAATACGGTATAACCATGTTCGTAGGCGGTTTTTGCCACCTTTTCTATACAGGCATCTACCACTTCCGCGGCTTTAACAGCGGCTGAAAATACGCCGGTATGACCAACCATGTCGGTATTGGCAAAGTTCAGACAAATAAAATCGGCAGATTCGCTTTCGATTTCAGGTAAAATTCTTTCTGTAATGTCGTACGCGGACATCTCAGGCTTAAAATCGTAGGTCGGCACATCTTTCGGACTTGGGCATAACAGCCTCCGTTCGCCTAAAAATTCAGCTTCGCGACCGCCTGAAAAGAAGAATGTTACGTGGGGGTATTTTTCGGTTTCCGCTACGCGGATCTGCGTTTTACCATGCTTTTCGAGGATTTCGCCAAGAGTGCCCTGCAGTACACTTTCATCGAAGACTACTTTTATATCGTCAAAATCTTTATCATAGTTCGTCATCGTAACGTAGTAAAGTTTAAGATGGCTCATCCCAAACTCCGGAAAGTCCTTCTGTGAGAGTACTTCGGTAATTTCCCGGCCACGGTCTGTCCGGAAATTGAAGCAAAAGACTACATCTTCTTCATTGATACGTGCCACGGGTAGGTTGCCATCTTTCATGCAGACAATCGGACGCAGAAACTCATCAGTAATGCCATCGTTATAGCAACGGTCAAAAGTCCCTATGATATCGCGTGTATGTTCACCAATCCCCCTAACCATGAGATCATAAGCCAGCTTCACCCGTTCCCAGCGGCGGTCGCGGTCCATGGCGTAATATCGCCCAATGACGGTGGCAAGTTTGCCGGTGGTATTGGCCATATGCCCTAAAAGATCTTCAACAAAACCTTTTCCTGAAAGCGGATCACAGTCGCGCCCATCTGTAAAAGCGTGCACAAAGACATTATCGGTAAAACCATATTCATGTGCGGCCGTAAGCAACCCTTTCAAATGATTGATATGCGAATGCACGCCCCCATCAGACAACAGCCCGATGAAATGAATGTTCTTTTTATTGATCGCCGCATACTCGAACGCTTGGGTAATGACGTTTTCTTTGCCTAAGGTGGCATTTTCTACGGCCATATTCAGTTTCACGAGGTTTTGATACACTACACGGCCTGCACCAAGATTCATGTGGCCCACCTCCGAATTGCCCATCTGGCCGAATGGGAGACCAACTGCAGTTCCGCTGGCTTCTAAGGTGGTATGTGGGAAATGCTGATAGCAGGAATCCATGAAAGGGGTATGTGCCTGAGCAATGGCAGAAACTGATGGATCTGTACCGAGTCCCCAGCCGTCAAGTATGGCTAATATGGCTTTTTTCGACATTTTTTAACGATTTTTATTACTACAAAATTAAGGAATTGAAACGAGCTTTGCGAGCGAAGTCACCTAATTATCATCATAAAAATATTTTCTGAAAAGCCTTACGGGCACTTCCACGAAAGTAAACTTCGCCACAATATTGGTAATCCCTTTTTTCAAAAATCCTCAGCATCGCGGCATTGTCATAGTTCGTGTCAACTTTAATACTGGGGATTTGCTGTTGCTGTACCTGTTTTTCTATCTCATCAAAGATTAATGATGCCAGACCCTGGCCGGCAAATTCATCGGCGACGGCGACGCGGTGTACCACCATATAGTCATCATCAGAGAGCCATTTGCCTTCTATATTTTCATAGGCGGGTTCGGTTTCATGTATCACAGCCGCATAAACCGCTATTCTTGATGAAACTTCTATGACGTAGCCGAAACCTTTGTTGATGTCATCCGTCACCGAATCTATATTTGGATAGCCGTCCTGCCACTGCCGGCTGCCCTCTTTCTTTCTTCTTTCGATGCCTTGCCGTAATATTTCCCAGATCTGATCGCGGTCGGCCATGTTAGCTTTTCGATAGATATATTGATGAGTCTGCATTCTTTTTGTAATTTTCCACAAATCTACTGAAGTTATCTATGATAATGATAAAGGCTGATCTAATTAGCAACAACCACGCTATATGCGAAGATTTAATAGAAAAATTTGAGTGGCATTTTGATCTGGTAATTATTAAAAAATGTTTTTAATCCAGATATGGAAATAGCGAAAATGTTATAAAAAAGAAAACCAGTTTATGATAAACCGGTTTTCTTTTTTTTCTTCATTTGTGTCTTTGTGTTTGACGTGTCTAAATTACGCCGAAAAAACACTTTTAATTAGCGTGAAAACACCCTTTTTTCAAATAATAATATTATGTTTAATCGCAAACATGACAATTCCCACCCTGGATTTCACATTCAGTTTCACGAATACCGAATCGCGGTAACCATCTACGGTGCGCGGACTTACGAACATTTGGTCGGCAATTTCGCGGTAGGTAAGTTCTGAACATGCGAGGCGAATAAACTCTAGTTCACGCTCTTTTAAGGCATCATTCAGGGTTTCCATGAATTTTTCCTCTGTCTTGATCTTCAACAGACTTTGGGTGACAAGATCGGTGTAGAATATCCCTTTTTTATGTACGATATCTATAGCATCAAAAAGGATGTCGGGTGACATATCTTTAAGCAGATAACCTTTAGCACCGGCTTTCAGCATTTTAATGATGGTCCCTTCATGATCCTCCATGGTTAGCGCGATGACTTTTAAGTTCGGATAATCTTGGGTAAGTTCTGCGGTGGTCTCGATTCCGTTCTTAATTGGCATATTGATATCCATCAATACTACATCGGGGAAATCCTGTGTGGTACTTAAGGTATCGAGAAAATCCTGACCATTAGGGCTGTTTATAATTACATTAAAGGCCGGGTTATAAGAAATCATATTTTCCAATGCTTTTGATACCAGTTTGTGATCATCTACAATGGCAATCTTTATTGTGTTCATGTTCATTTTTTATATATCACCGTAATTTGTGTTCCTTTGTTTTCTACCGAATTAATCTTCAGTTCAGCGTTGATGATTTTGGCACGGCTAATCATGTTCTTTAGTCCAATCCCATCGTTATTCCGTTGCTTCCGGAAGCCTGTGCCCTGATCGTTCACCATGAATTTTATCAAGCGCGAATGATCTTCTACAATCAGTTGAATACTTTTAGAGCGCGAATGTTTGATAACATTGGTAATACATTCCTGTATGATCCGGAACAAAATAAGTCCATGCTCAGGGTTGATGCGAAGGTTATGATGGTTAATTTGATAATGCACCTGCAACAAGCCCAACCTCTTAATCCGGAAGATTTCGCGCTCCAGCGATTCTACGAAGTCAAAGTTAGTGGTTTGTTTTGATATGAACGCTTTTGAGATATTTCGAATATCCTGTAGGCACTCACCCACCAGTTGATTTATTTCCTCGGCAATTTTATTACTGTCACTTTCGGGTACATACATGATTTTATTGGTCATCAGGCGCGCTACAGATAGTTTTTGGCCTAGATCATCATGTAACTCTTGCCCGATGTGTTTTAAAGTCTGTTCCTGAAGTTCCACTTGGGACAGGGCCAACTGCTGTTCAAATATAGCTTCTCTTTTCTTTTGGATAAGCAGCAGTTCCGATTTTTTTTTGATGAACACCCCATACACGACGACCAGCATTAGAACCACTATCAAAATGATAAATGTGCTGATGATGATAAGAATTTCTGTCTGTGAAAGGTGCATGATGTATCAGTTTTCATTTTTACCCTGAAAAATACCCACTAAAAGTACGGAATATCCCAGTATATTCACCAGTAAAAGTATGAGATAAAAAACAGTGGAATTCAGTTGGCCGGCGGTGAATCTTGCGATAAGTAATGGGGTGACACCCAGATAGGTGACCATTATGTAAATACAAGCCCAAAAAGGAAAGTAATGCTGGAGGGAAAAGATTTCCTCGGAATTAAAGGTCTCCATAAGTACCAAAACTATGCTTGCAGTCACCATTAACATACCGCCAAAATAAACATTCAGTGGAGGTTTCGTTAAAAAGGTTTCGAAGAAAATAGCAGATAATATATAATTGATCAAAAAAGTTATCATAAAGAATACACTCAACCGCCGCAGCCGCTTCTGTTGCAAAGTAAAATGAAGATACAGTAAAAAGAGTAAAAAAAGAATAAACGAAACTCCAATGACATACACGGGATAAGAGTTAAACTCCGCATCCATATACCGCCAATAGGTACCGTAAGTTTCCACTAAAGTGATGGTTCCTACAGCTAAAATAAAGACGTCTATGTTCTTGCCAAGGTTCCTGCGTTTAATGATAAGTAGGATAAATGTGGCCAGCATCAATATCACCCCTAAAAATCCGGCTATATCTTTCATCTGACCAAATTTTGACATGCTTAATAAGATAAACAGTGTTTACATAACAAATATAGACGATAATTATATGCTTAGCATAGGTGAAAAAACCCTAAAAAACAGCGTCTCCAATGTTTTTTCACTGTTTTAGGATTGTAAATTTGTTTTTTAATGATTATATTGGCTTACAGAAAATATTGAAATATGAGTACTGCAGAAACTGAACCCGTTAGCAATTACAGGAAAATTTCACAGGATCTTCCACAGCATGTACAGTTGGTGGCAGTATCTAAAACGCATCCGCCTGAGGTTATTCAACAAGTGTACGACGCCGGACAAAGAGTTTTCGGCGAAAATAAAGTGCAGGAACTTACCGAAAAAGTGCCAAAACTACCATCAGACATCCAATGGCACCTCATCGGTCACCTACAGACGAATAAAGTAAAATACATTGCCCAATTTATCGATACCATACAAAGTGTAGATTCAGAAAAAATACTTCTCGAAATAAGCCGGCAGGCCGCTAAATACAACCGTACCATCAAAGTATATCTACAGATCAAAATCGCGGCTGAAGAAACAAAGTACGGTCTTACCAAACAGGAAGCGCAACAGCTTTTCCGGCAATACATGGAAGGCAATTACCCGAATATTGAAATCACCGGCCTTATGGGTATGGCAAGTTTCACTGACGATACAGATCAAATTAAAACCGAATTTAACTCACTAAAAGAAATATTCGACGAGTTTTCATTGATGAAGCAACTTCAAACATTATCAATGGGCATGAGCGGCGACTACCAAATGGCCATAGCTTGCGGATCAAATTCTGTACGGGTGGGCTCGGCGATTTTCGGCAGCAGACAATATGACCTTTAAAAGTTGTTAGGTACGATTCTTGATAAAAAATCCGTCAAAATCATAACCTTATTTCTATATAATCCATAAAAACTATTTAATGCAGAAAATCTTAATCGTTGAAGATGAAAAGACAATTTCCGGTGTATTGCAGAGCATACTTTCCGATGAACTTCCGGATTATGAATTTGTAATTGCCGAAGACGGTCTTGAAGGGCTGAAACATATCGAAAAAGAAGATTTTGCCCTTGTTGTCTCCGATATTAAAATGCCTAAACTCTCCGGCACCGAACTCCTGAAACAAGCCTTACAAATAAAACCCGACACCACCTTCGTGATGATTTCGGGCCATGCAGACATCGATACGGCTGTGGCTTGCCTGAAAGAAGGTGCCTATGATTTCATCTCGAAACCTGTGGATATCAACCGACTGATTACCAGCGTTAAGAATGCCTTAGATAAAAGAAACCTGCAGCGGACCAACCAAGTGCTACATGTAGAAAACACTACGCTGAAAAAGAAAGTCAATAAAAAATTTCAGATGATTGGCGAATCCGCTCCGCTGAAAAAAATCCAGGAGATGATTGAAAAAGTCGCTCCATCAGATGCCCGCGTACTAATTACAGGTCCAAACGGTGCCGGTAAAGAGTTGGTAGCACACGCCATCCATTCACAAAGTGACCGTAGTAAAGGCCCGATGATCGAAGTAAACTGTGCCGCCATCCCTTCAGAACTTATTGAATCTGAATTATTCGGGCACGTAAAAGGAAGTTTCACCGGTGCCATCAAAGATAAGCAGGGTAAGTTTGAACTTGCCAACAACGGTACCATTTTCCTCGATGAAATTGGGGATATGTCCCTCGTAGCACAGGCTAAAGTTTTGCGCGCACTGCAGGAAAGTAAAGTTTCCCCTGTAGGCAGCGACAAAGAAATCAAGGTGGACGTACGGGTACTTGCCGCCACCAATAAGAACATGAAGAAAGAAATAGAGGCCGGCAAATTCCGGGAGGATCTTTACCACAGGCTGTCGGTAATCGAGATCTACGTACCGCCCCTCGATGAAAGAAAAGAGGATATCAAACTTCTGGTGGAGCATTTCTCGAAAACCATTTCTGAAGAACATGGCACCGCACAGAAATCCTTTGACGACAAAGCCATTAAAGCGTTGGAGAATTTCAGCTGGACGGGTAACATCCGTGAACTGCGGAATGTCGTAGAGCGACTTCTCATCTTAGGATCAAATCCTGTTTCAGAGGAAGACGTGGCCAGCTTTGTAAGAAAATAATAAACACACAACCGTCTTTTAGAGAAAAGTTTGCAGTATTTTTGCTGCAAATTTTTTTTATGGCATTCCTTAATAAAGAATACACCAAAGCCTGTCTTACACTGGCACTTCCGGTGATGATTACGCAGGTTGGGCAGGTATCTGTTAACCTTTTTGATAATATTATTGTCGGCAAGCTGCTCGGTGCGCAGGCACTTGCCTCGGTTTCGCTGGGGAATGCGGTATTCTTTTCAATCTTTGTTTTTGCACTCGGTTTTTCATTTGCCATTCCGCCCTTGGTGTCGGAAGCGCATTCCCAACAAAAGCATGAAACCATCAACTCGGTGTTCAGACATGGCTTTGTGATCAATCTCGGCGTGGGACTCGCGCTGATGTTACTGCTTTTCCTGGCGATGCCTGTACTCTATCATATGGATCAACCGGCAGAAATCATTCCGGATACGATAGGCTTCCTGAGCATCATGACCGTCAGCATTCTTCCGTTCATGGTCTTTCAGACGCTTCGCGAGGTTTCCGAAGGCCTGTCCTTCACTATCGGGGTTACAAAAGCCACCATCATCGCCAACGTAATCAATGTAGTGTTGAACTATGTGTTCATCAAAGGTATGTTCGGTTTCCCGGCAATGGGTGTGGAAGGTTCTGCACTGGCGAGTCTCATCGCCAGGATCTTCATGATGGTTTTTCTTTATTATGTATTGCTTAAAGAAAAATCTACACGCAGATACATTAAAGATTTCTCCTTGAAAATAGCGGGCTTCTCTAAACAGATGTTCGGTAAAATGCTGAAAATCGGTTTCCCTACCGCACTACAGATGTTCTTTGAAGTTACCGCGTTTGCCGGTGCCGCCTTCATCTGTGGATTGGTTTCGGCTAAAGATATCGCTTCGCACCAGATCGCGCTTTCCATGGCGTCGTTCACCTTTAACCTATGTATCGGTTTTAGTGTGGCCTCTACCGTGCTGATCGGTCGCAAACGTGGTGAGCGTGATTTTGTGGGATTAAAGAAAGTCGGTACGAACAACCTGAAAATCGTCTTCCTGTTCATGCTGTTCTGCGGTCTGATATTCATTGTCGGCCGAGATATACTCCCCACCTTCTTCACGCGTAAAGAGGATTTCGAGGTCATTCTACTCGCCTCGAAGTTGATGATCATCGCGGCGCTGTTTCAGTTATCGGATGGAATCCAGGTGGTGGCGCTGGGCTGCCTGCGCGGCATCCAGGATGTGAAGATTCCCTCCTTCATTACCTTCGTAGCCTATTGGGTTATCGCGATCCCTTTGGGCTATTTCCTTTGCGTTCCGTTAAAGATGGGGGCTTTCGGCGTGTGGATCGGTCTTGGGCTCGGACTTACGATTTCAGCACTTTTACTGGTACGTAGGTTTCTGAAACTGTCCCAAAGAAATATCAAGGCAGCGGTGGCAGTTTAGTTAAGCTCCCGTACATTTTTGGCATATCCTACCGTCCCGTTCATTTCTGCAATTGTCCGGACCATTTCTGCGAGTGTCCCGACCGTTTCTGCAAGTATCCCGACCGTTTCTACAGGTGTCCCGATCGTTTCTGCAAGTGTCCCGACCGTTTCTGTAGGTGACCCGACCGTTTCTGTAGGTGTCCCGACCGTTTCTGAAACTTTCAGTCTCATTTCAGGTGCTGTCCGGACTAAGGAAATGTGTTATGACTATATTTAATTAAATATTTAAAATAAAAAGATAGCCGTCCCAAAAAATTTGAGACGGCTATTTCTTTTAAAGAACTGATGTTTAAAAGTCAAGTTCCTGCTCTGGATGAATATGCTCGTAATCAGCTTTCATTTCTTCTTCATAATTTACCTTATCATGCTTTGAGTATCGGTTCTCCAGCTTCACTACGATATAGTAAACCACCGGAACGATGATCAGTGTAAGGAAAAGTGATGATAACAAACCACCGATGATTACAATCGCCAGACCGTTATTCATCTCCGCAGCCGCACCGGATGCCAAGGCGATCGGCAACATACCGAAGACCATCGCAATCGTAGTCATCAGGATCGGACGAAGACGCGCGTGGTTCGCCTGGATCAATGCATTTTCGATGGTCTCACCTTTATCCATACGGTGGTTGGTGAAATCTACCAGTAGAATCGCGTTCTTGGCTACCAAACCAATCAACATAATCACCCCGAGGATGGTAAAGATATTTAAACTCTGATTCGTTAGCGCCAGTGCCCAAAGCGCCCCGATAAACGAAAGCGGGATGGAGAAGAGTACGATGAAGGGCTTCACGAAGTCGTTATAAAGCACCACCATAATCATATATACTAACATGATCGCAGCCAGTAAAGCTACCCCAAGGGTACCGAAACCTTCGCTTTGGTTCTCCATGTTTCCACCCCAGATCCAGTTGACGCCGGCGGGTTTCTGTATGTTTTCCATCTTGGCTTCCCATTCGGCAGCGATGGCACCGGTAGTCTTACCCACCACCTGAGACTGTACGGTTACGGAAGGTGAACGGTCGTATCTTTCCAAGAGTGCCGGGCCGGAGGAATTAGAGATCTCGGCGAACTGGGAAAGTTGTACCTTCATGCCCATGTTGTTCACGAAAGTGATGTTCCTCACGTCATCAATACTTTTTCGGTAACCTTCATCAAGAATGATATTGATATCATACTCATTGTTACCGGTTCTGAACTTATTGTTATCGTCACCGCTAAATGCCGTACGAAGTGTTTGTCCCACCTGTGCAACGCTCAATCCGAGTGAAGCCATCTTATCACGGTCTACCGTAACGGCGATTTCAGGATTTCCGGTTTCTACCGAAAGTTCCACCTCAGAAGCACCATCAATTGTTTTCAATTGAGCCTCGGCCTGCTTTGCATACGCCATCACATCCTCCAGTGTAGGTCCAACTACAGTCATCTGAAGCGGTGCCTCCTCCGCGCCCATGAAACCAATCGGCACTGTGGTGATCTTGGCACCAACCAGCACTTTCTCAAGATCACGCTTAATCTTTGCGGCGTAAACTTTAGAGCTTTCTTCGCGCTCAGATTTGGGGATGAGTTTAATACTGATCTCCGACTGGTAGCTGGTTGCTTGCGCGCCACCCATCCCGGTACTGGCTTGGCCTACGGTGGTAATCATCCTTTCAATTTCAGGTCTTTTGCTCAGAAAAGCTTCAGCTTGTTGGGTGGTAAAGTTGGTTTGCTCGATAGAGACATCTTTTGGCATTTCTATCTGAACTAAAAATTCACCTTTGTCAGTTCCCGGGAAGAAATCTGATCCGATATACCCAAACGCAACCATCAAAATCGCTGAAATAAAAAGTGCAAATGTGATAAGGAAGGTCTTGATCTTATGGTGCAGGCTCCATTTAAGGATATTTGTAATAAAGTCTGTAAAGCGTGAAAGTCCCTGTTCAAATTTATAGATCACTTTACCAAAAAGTGAATCTTTACTGATGAGATCGAGCTTACCATAACGTGAATACAACCATGGAACCACGGTAAACGATACCAAAAGCGAAAGCATGGTCGCGATAATCACGGTAACACAGAACTGACGGATAATATCGGACACCAAACCGCTGCTGATCGCAATCGGAAGGAATACCACCACAATTACCAAAGTAATAGCGGTAACAGTAAACCCGATTTCAGAGGCACCGTCATAGGCTGCACGTACTTTGTTTTTCCCCATCTCCATATGGCGGTGGATGTTCTCGATAACCACAATCGCGTCATCCACCACGATACCTACAACGAGAGAAAGTCCAAGTAAACTCATTAAGTTCAATGAATAATCAAGCAAACTCAAACCGATGAATGTAGCAACAAGTGATGTTGGGATGGCTACCATCACAATCAGTGCATTACGGAAACTGTGCAGGAAGAACAACATCACGAATGCTACGAGGCCTACCGCGATAAACAAGTCTTTAATTACAGAGTTTGCTGCTTCTAAAGTAAAGGTAGAAGTATCATTCGCTACGTTGATGTTCAGGTTTTGGGCTTTGTACTGCGCTTGCATCTGTACAATTTTCGCCTGTACCAGTTCACTTACTTCAACCGCGTTGGCATCTGTTTGTTTCTGTACCTGAAGCAAGATGGTGGTCTGCTGATCTACCCGGGCAATTTTATCAGTTTCTTTCTGCGTGTCCTGCACTTCCGCTACATCTGATAGACGGATATTCTGGCCGTTAACAGAGGAAATCGTCAGATTCCTGAGTTCCTCAACAGTTTGTATTTTCCCGGAGAGACGGATAAGGGTGCTGTTTTGGCGGGTTTTAAGGGAACCTGTAGGGAAATCGAGGTTTGAGGTCGAGATGATCTGCTGAACCTGAGGAATGGTAAGGCCGTAACCTTCAAGCTTGTTCTGATCGAGGTTCACACGGATCTCACGCTCTTGTCCACCTACGATATTCACCTGTGCTACACCCTGAATCCTTGAAAATTCTGGCTGAATCTTTTGGTCAATCAGGTCATAGAGTTCACTTTGGGTAAGATTTGCGGTAACACCCATGCTCACGATCGGCATATCTGAAAGTGAGAACTGCGAAAGCGAAGGCTCTTCAATATCCTCCGGAAGTTCGGAGCGGATGGCGTTGATCTTTCGCTGGGCTTCATTCAAGGCAAAATCTACATCGGCATCATTATTAAACTGAATGATAACGACGGATAAACTTTCATAAGATTTCGACTGGATTTTCTTAATTCCTTCAAGCGAGGAAATGGCATCCTCAATTTTTCGGGAAACCGTACTTTCTACCTCGGAAGGCGACGCACCAGGATAGATGGTGGAAACGGTGACCACTTTTACCTCGAATTTCGGAATCAGCTCATAGTTGAGCTGGGTATAACTGAAAAGTCCGCCGATGATGAGCAATGCAAGCATCACGATCACCACACTAGGCCTTTTTATCGATATTTCTGCTAATTTCATATTTTTTGTTTCGCGGTTATTTTAGGATGCTCACTTTGGTTTTATCGGTAAGGTTTATCTGTCCGCTGGTTACTACCACGTCGCCTTCCTTCAGGCCACTTACGACTTCTACTTTATCCCCATAGTTTACACCGCTCTGTATTTTTGTAAGGTAAGCGATATTGTTCCTTACCACGAATACCTGGTTGTCGCTCACACTTCCTACAAATGCCTCACGTGGGATGGTAAGTACATTGTTTACCCCCGTTCTGTTAAACGTAGCCGTACCGTACATACCCGCTTTCAGTTTGTTAAAACTGTTCTGAACGGTAATTTCCACAGGAAATTTCAAGGCCCCGGAAGCGGAAGGTGCGATGAAGGTAATCCTGCCATCAAGATCCCCGTCAATAACATCTGGCTTTACTTTAACGATATTGCCTACTGACAACTGACTTACCAAAGCCTGATCGACATCTACTTTCAGTTTCACCGAGGAGATGTCAACGATTTCTACGATCGGGGTTCCGGGAGCTACCACTGAACCTACTTCTACTTTTTTCTGGTTCACGATACCACTGATTTTAGAGATTACATTGGTATCACCCGACTGCAAACTCGCCGACTGCACCTGTGCACGTGCATTCTGTACCTGAAGACGTGCCTGATCAAGCTGTAAGGCGGTAACACCACCGGTCTTATAAGCAGCTTCGTATCTGCTGAGGGCCGACTGTGCCTGCGCAAGATTCGCTTGGGCATTGCTTACATTCACATTCAGTTTTTCACCGGCAAGACGGCCGATGCTTTGCCCGGCACGTACATAGCTACCTTCTTTCACGTAAAGCGCGACCAGCTGACCACCGATTTCCGCAGAGATATCTGCCTGTCTGTTTGGCAGGAAGGTTCCGTTCACGGTAAATTCGCCACTGATTTCCTCGCGTTTTACCGGCACGGTTCGTACGGCAACATTGGCGTTTTTCTCGGCAACAATGGCTACCTGCTCTTGGTTCTTCTTCTTGTTATTCTGCAGGATATAGAAAAAACCTGCTCCTACAAGGATGATGGCCAATATTGTAATTAATGTCTTCTTGTTCATTTTGTTAGTTTGTTTCTTTTAATGTATTTAGTTTTCCTTGGGATTTCAGCAATTCAATTTCAGCAAGTTTATAGTCTAACTGTGCCGTGGTAAGGTTATTTTTGGCTGCGGTAAGATCTCGTTCAGCATCCAGAATATCATTTAAGGTGGCTAAACCATACTGATAGTTGGAGCGGGTGTTGGCCAATACTTCTTCCGCCAGCTTTACGTTGCTTTGCTGCATACTGATGGTCGTCAAATTATTTTCAAGAAGTGTCACCGCATTCTTATGAGCCATATCGAGCGCCAATCTGGTTTCGCGAAGGTCGGCCTGCGCTTTTTCAATTTCTATTTGGTTGAGTTCTATACGTGCTTTTGTGGCAAACCCGTTAAAGATCGGCACACTGATGTTAAGCCCTACTGATGCCAGATCTGACCAAAATACGCCGTTTTTCTCGCCATTCCACCAGGGGAATTTCTGTCCTTGGCCTAAAAATCCGTAATTGGCCGCAAGTGCTACGGTAGGATAATACTCTGCTTCGGAGGCTTTTTTCTGCCATTCGAGCAGTTCAATCTGTTTGTTGGCCAAGCGCAGTTCGGTTCTGTTATCGAAACTACCGGCATCGCTGTCTGGTAAGATCGCGGGGTCGAAAGTTTGTGGGGGCAGATCAATTTCTTGTTCCATAGGCATTCCGATCATGAATTTCAACGCATTTTCGCTGAGTTCTACGGTATTTACCAATTGTTGCTGTGAAGATTTGATGTTATTTTTAGCCACTTCTGTGCGGTCATAATCAATTTTTCTGGCTAAACCTGCATCAAATAATCCTTTGATTATTTTACTTGTTTCACTGGTTATTTTCAGGTTATTATCGGCATTGGCAAGCATCTGCTCGCTTTGATAGACCTGGAAATAAGCATTGGCCACACGTTCGATAATTTGCTCTTCGGTAAGTTGTGCGTTAATCAGATAGAATTCTTTGGTAGATTTTGCTGCTTTAAGGCCGGTAAAAACCGATTGGTTGAAAAGTACCTGTGTAAGCTGTAACATGTTGCTGGAAGTCCATCGCTGGCCGAACGCCACTTTTATCTGCTGTCCCGGGGCACCAAATATTTCTCCTGGCAGTACATTCTCCTGAAGTAAGGGATTATAGGTGGTACTGCTGCCGAAAGACAGATTTGGATAAGCATTTGCCTTCACTTCAGCTATTTGGGCATCGCCTCTTCTGATGTTCAGGCGGGCTTTTTCTGCTTCTGCTTTGTTTTGAAGCGCATAAGAAATGGCTTCAGGCAGGGTGAGAACCTTGGCTTCCTGGGCGGAGAGCATGGCCCCAACGAATAGCAGGCTTAGTGCTAATTTTTTCATTGATTGTTTTTTATTTTTTTAATTGTTTCTTTTCCTTTTTCTGTAGTGATAGCGTGCATATACATCATCATTAACTCCTCTTTATAATGCGCTCTGGAGATCATGTTAATATCTATATAAGGTGAATTATCATAAGACATCACCAGTTGAAAGAATATCTTTGCGTAAACTTCCGCATCAAAATCGTCACGATAATAGCCTTGTCTGCGTCCTTTCTCAATGTTTTTTACCATCACATGCGCAAATTTTTCTGAAAAATCCAGCATATGTTTGTTAAAAATGGCAGGGTAATATTTCAGCAATTGCCGGATCATCAATGTTTTATTGGAATGTGACATTTTTTCGATTTCTTCGTCTCGGCAAAACATCCTTTCTATTGCACTTTCAATATTCTCATCAAGGTAATTCAGTTTTGAAATCACAAGGTCAAGATTATAGCGGAGAATCTCCTCTAGTAATTCTTCTTTATTACGGAACATCTGGTAAAGTTTTTTTTTAGAAATACCAAACGCTGCCGCAATATCATCCATGGTCACGGCTTTCGGGCCATTCTCGATAAACAGTTCCGATGCCTTTGTCAAAAAAAATTGTTTGTCTTCCATAATTTAAGGAGGCAAAGGTATCAAAAAAAACTAAAAAACAAAAATAGTTTCCAGGTTTATTTTCATCATGCAAAACTAATACCATATACCCTGGGTGATTACACCTATAACGTAATGGTTTTTGTTGATTTAATAAAAATGGCAATTTGATGGGAATTGAGACTCCCGAAATCATTCTACATTTGGGGTACAAACTAATTAAAATTTTTAACCATGAAAAAATTACTTGTTAGTGCATTTGCACTATTCGCAGTAAGCTCCGCTTACTCACAGGCTAACAGAGATGTTTCTACCCAAGATGGAAATGGAAACACAGCTACCATCAACCAAACAGGTTACCAAAACTTAAACCGACTTTTGCAAGAAGGCAATAATAACGTTGCGACTGTTGACCAAAATGAGTGGTGGCATGAGAACGATGCTCAGAGCATAGGTAACAACAACAGTATTGATGTTGACCAAGTAGGTATCTGGAACACTAATGTTACCGACCAATATGGTGATGGAAACACCGCACAAACTGATCAGGATGGTATTATAAACGATGTGATACAACTACAAGTTGGTGATAATAACGACACCTATGCAATGCAAAGTGGTGATGTTAACTATGCCAACCAAGGTCAAGAAGGAGATGGAAACCAAGCTTCTTCTGAGCAAATGGGTGATTACAACCTTGTTTATCAAGATCAGGTAGGTGACAACAACATGGCTATTGCTACACAAAACGGTGATGATAATTACATACACCAATTGCAGTTAGGCGATGGGAACACTGCTGACTATCTACAAATTGGTGACGGAAATTATGCTGACGCTCATCAGTCAGGAGATGACAACACAGCACTTGGTTACCAAAATGGTAATGGTAACACTATTTACCAATATCAAACTGGCGATTGGAATACAGCTGACGATTGGCAAGTAGGTTCCAACAACATGGCTGATATTACACAAAATGGTGAAGATCATTTCCATTATGGGACACAAGTTGGCAGCAACAACACCATGACTGTAACCCAGTCTAACTAATCACTACATCATTAATGTAAATATGCAGGAGAAATTTCGGTTTCTCCTGTGTTTTTAAATATAGATAACATGAAAACCCTTCTTTTTTTAATGGTAGGCATGTTGACTTCCATCTCTATAACTGCACAAATTAACAGCAATAATGTGCTGGAATATTACGAAATGACAAAATCTGCATCCACTACCGGTGTACAATCCCAGATATTAACAGCCCAAATTGGTGACAACAATATTATAGAGGTAAAAGATTACAATGCTGACTATATGGCAATACTGCAATATGGTAATAATAACGTCACCTATTATGAAAATTACACTCAGTCCCCAACCAATATGGAAATAAACATTAAAGGGTCTGGGAATCAAGTTGAAGTATCCGGTGCAAACAGTATATCAAATGGAATGACAATTAATATCAATGCCAATGACATGACACTGTATATGAGAAATCAATAATCCCCTTGAAAATGAAAACTCTCATCACAACTCTGGTCGCAATTTTTCTTGCCAACCAACACTCCGCACAAAATACAGATGGCATTGCAGGAAAAATTATTACCGAACACACTGAAGGCTTGCTTAAAATAAAAGCTACGGCCATCAGTACATCCAGCACTTACTATGCGCTTAATTACATCATGGTATCAGTAAAAAAAGGAACATCAGGCAATTCCACAAATAAACAAAGCGGCAAATTCACACTGAATCCGGAGGAAACCAAAACCCTGGCTGAAACCACAATTAGAATGGCTAAAAATGATGGTCTGAAAGTATATTTGTTCATCAAAGAAGAACAGAGTGATCGCGTATTGGCCAAAGACAGTTTAGAAATTAATGCCGCACAGTTCGGAACCGACGTCAGTTACATCCCTGAGAATAAGTTAGAACTATCGGGACTCACGATTGATGACACTAAAACAAGGATGGGACAACTCTTTTATGAATCTTTTTTTAAAAAATACAATCAGATCCCCAAGAAATTCGAAGCAACAATCACCATTTCCGAAATCCCATCCTTCGGTAGAAACAGTAGGATAACAATTTCACAGGATGACCAACTGATCCACAGTTTCTTCACAAAACCTGATGAAGAATTACTAGAGGCCGAAGCCTCAAGAGCATTGGCTATACTGGTAGATTACAACTCCCGAAAAAATGTAAGGAATACGGAATTCAAATATTAAGCACATGAAAAAATATATTCTACTTTTAATTATTGTCCCGCTGTTCTCGGCGGCACAGCAAATGGTTTATAAACCCCTCAATCCGGCTTTTGGTGGCGATACTTTTAACTATCAGTGGCTTTTGAGTTCTGCCAGCGCTCAGAATCAGTTTGATAATAACAATCGCAGCTCAACTATAAAGACAGGAAATTCTCTGGATAGCTTTACAGATAATCTTAATCGGCAGATCTTAAATGAGTTATCTCGAAAACTCTTTGGCGATCAGTTCGGTGACGGCGAACTGCAGCCCGGCACATATGTGTTTGGCTCCATTTATCTAGAGGTGTCACAGACAAGCCAGGGTTTACTCATCAGTATACTTAATACCAGCACCGGTGAGCAGTCGGAAATCATTATTCCCGGCGGCGGCTAACATATTTCAACCCTTGAAAACAACCCCCTATGAAAACAAACAAGCTAACCAAAAACGTACTTTTAAGTCCGTTGATCTTACTGTTGTCCAGCTGTACCCTCTTCAACCTGCCGACTAACAGTGAACAATCCACTTTAGGCGAAACAACGCCTTACACACCACAAATTAAGAACCTGCCACCCCCGAAAGAAAAAATTGTGGTAGGTGTGTATAAGTTCCGTGACCAGACTGGCCAATATAAGGCCGCTGAAAACGGAGCCAGTTGGAGTACAGCCATTCCGCAAGGTACCACTACTATCTTGCTCAAAGCACTTGAAGACAGCAAATGGTTTACCCCCATAGAAAGAGAAAACATTGGAAATCTTTTAAATGAAAGACAAATCATACGCAGCACTCGGAAGGAATATGCCGGAAACGACGCTAACGACGCTTCCCTATTGCCCCCATTACTTTTTGCTGGCATTATCCTGGAAGGTGGCGTAGTATCGTATGACACCAATGTGATGACGGGTGGCATCGGTGCAAGATATTTCGGTCTGGGCGCTGGTGCACAATACCGTCAGGATCGCATCACTGTTTACCTAAGGGCGGTTTCAACCTCCACCGGGGAAATCCTTAAAACGGTTTATACCTCCAAAACCATACTTTCAACAAGTATCAACGGTAATTTTTTCAGGTTTATTGATACCGAAAGGCTGCTTGAATCTGAAATTGGCATCACACAGAACGAACCAGTACATCTGGCTGTGACGGAAGCCATTGAAAAAGCCGTACACAGTATGATCGTGGAAGGCGTAAGGGATAACCTATGGGCAAATAAGCAAAAGAATCCTGCTGATTTCGCAAACATTATTTCTGAATATAATACCGAATCATCAATTAACGACTCACGGTCAATAGGCAACAAATTCCCTCAGAACCACCGCGGGACTATGGCACTTTTCGCTAACGCAGAAGCCTTTCAAATCAAGGGTGATTATATAAATCCTAAAATGAACGTTGGTTTTAAAGGTGGTTTCAAGTTTTTTATAAATGACCATTTTAATACAGAACTCAATTTTAGCACCGTAACCTTTCAGAACACAGGTATTCTGAAAGAAACCGTACTGATGTCTGAAATAAATCTGGAATATCTGATGTTGCCAAACTATAAATTTTCACCATTTGTATATGCCGGTGCTGGTACCCTTTTTTTAGATAACGAAACGAAATATAAATCCCAAGCGGGCGGCGGATTAGAGTATCTGCTGAACAGCCAAATTGCCGTAAGGCTCTCTGCCCAATACGACTTTGGCTTCTCCGATGATTGGGATGGCTTTGTAAATGGCAG
Source organism: Chryseobacterium sp. 6424 (assembly GCF_003692615.1). Taxonomy (NCBI): domain Bacteria; kingdom Pseudomonadati; phylum Bacteroidota; class Flavobacteriia; order Flavobacteriales; family Weeksellaceae; genus Chryseobacterium; species Chryseobacterium sp. 6424. The sequence continues at coordinate 1,299,714 of NZ_CP023540.1, read as the reverse complement.
CCGCAATGACCAAGGTGTAAGAATTGGGCTTGGACTGAATTATTATTTCGGAAACAGAAAATCAAAAAACTAAACCATGAAAAATCTAACCTATATATTTATACTTACGCTGTGCACCTTCCTATTAATTGGGTGCAGCGAAGACCTGGTCGATCAGGTACAAACTGGCAGCCTTAAAGGTGTCGTGATAAAAAAAGGCACCAACCAACCTTTAAAAAACGTGAAGATCATTACAACCCCTTCCACTGAAACTGTTTTTACAAAAGATGACGGTACTTTTTTAATTGAAAACATGCCTTTGGGTGATTATTCCGTAAAAGCTGAACTGACAGGATATTTAGTGAACATGCAAGGCGTAAGCATCAAAAACAAAAACCAAACAGTTTCTATAGTATTTGAAATGAGTGATGATGATGCCTTGAACACTCCCCCAACCGCACCGGTATTGCTAACGCCCACAGATAATTCGGTAAATCAGCCACTGTCTGTGGACCTCGTATGGACTGCTACCGATGCCGATTCTACAGATATCTTGAAATATAAATTAGTCGTTAAAAACGATTTCGACCAGAATGTCATTGAAATTAACGACCTTACTGAGAAGCACTATTTCTTACAGAATTTAAAGTTCGGTGTTACGTATTACTGGCAGGTAAGCGTGTCGGATGGCATCAATCCTACGGTTAACAGCCCGGTATTCCGTTTTAAAACATCTGATGTACCTAATAACCGTTTCCATTACGTGAAAAAAACAAATGGCAATTACTATATTGTTTCAAGTAATGAAAATAATACCAATTTTCAGTTCACGCCACTTACTGCCAACAGCTGGAGACCACGTATGAACCAGAACGCCGGGCTCATAGCTTTCCTGCGTACGGTGGCTGGCAGCACACAGATTTTTACCTCAAGACCAGATGGCTCAGATGTTACCCAAGTCACCACGTTATCGGTATCAGGCTTCAATAACGCGGAAATTGATTTTTCATGGAGTATGAACGGCAAAGAACTGATCTACCCGAGTTTTAATAAACTTTACCGGATCAATAAAGATGGCAGCGGCCTCGAACTCATATATACCACACCAGACGGAAGTTTTATTTCGGAATGCGACTGGAGCTATGATGGAAGTAAGATTGCGCTTAAAACAAATGATCCCAATGGTTATAATGTGAAAATATATGTGATTGATATGGCTGGAAATACCATTGCTACAGCACTGGAGAATGTCGCCGGCGCGGCTGGTGGGCTTAACTGGTCTGTAGATGGCAACTTACTGCTTTATACCCGCGACATTTCAGGCTATCAGGATAATAACTACCGACAACTGAATACGAATATATTCATCTATAATATGCAGGCAAATACCAGCACAAATATATCATCTGCCAGCCAAAAGCCTGCCGGAACCAATGATCTGGATCCGAGATTCTCACCAAATAATGCTGAGGTAATTTTCACCAACACCTCCAATGATGGGATTTCGACCAGAAATATCGCCAAAATCACCCTACAAGATAATAAACGAACAGCTTTATTCCCCGACGCAGAGATGCCGGATTGGGAGTGATGTTTTCAAGGGGAGTTGAGGAATTTATTCCTCAACTTTTGTTTTATAGCAGCGCCTTGGCGTTGCTTTTTTCATTAATGAGGTGATTTATGCAGGTATCGCGAAAGTTTTATCCCAAGATCTGTCCATACAATTTTGGGATTCGCATTTCTTTCGAGGTGATAATCCGCTTCCGTAATTTCGGTAAGTATAGATTCGATATTGGCCCCGTGGATATATTTCGAGAAGCTTTCCCACTTGAAACCAGAAGAATTAATTTTTTTATACACTAATTCTTGATTGCCATAATTCTGCAACATCGCCAGGCGGAACATTTCCGAGCAGTAAGCCAGGAAGTTTTTTTGTTTTTCACGGTTCCAGCCGGCAATATTCCTTCCCCAAAGCACGATGTTTTTAAGGAATTGTGGTTTTTTCTTTACCTGAAAAGCTTCCCGAACCCACGCAATAAACAATTGTTCGAACTCGGTGACTGCTGCATTAGGCTGCATCAGTTTCAACGCGGCATTCCAGTTTCCTTGGGACTGAAATACAATTTCTTCCAATTGATCGGCCTGTGTCTCATGATTTTTTCTGATGAATTCGCGCAGTGCCTCATCCGTAATCCTGGGGACTTCCACAAGTTGTGTTCTGGATAGTATGGTAGGTAAAATATCCGTCGTGTTTTCTGCCACCAAGACAATGATGGTGTCTTTTGGCGGCTCCTCAAGAAATTTCAGAAATTTGTTCGCCGCAGAAATATTCATTTTATCTGCCTGCCACACGATCAAAACCTTACTGCCACCTTCAAAACTTTTGAGTGCAAATTTTTTATTGAGTTCATCAATTTCATCTGCATATATAGTAAGCTGTTTATTTTCAGATTCTAATGTCCTGCTCCAGTTTTCGCTGTCAGCGTAGGGATTTTCAAGGGTCATCGTTCGGAAATCCTCCAGAAAAGGCGCGGTGAGACCTATATTTTTTTCTTTAAAAACTGGGAAACTGAAGTGTAGGTCGAGGTGATTAAGGTGTTCTACCTTAGACGAGGACAGGGGGTTCTCTCTGATGAAGATTTCCTTTGCGTATGCCAACGCCAGTGGCAATGTACCGTATCCGGCCGGTCCGGTAAACAGTTGTGCATGGCTGATGCGCCGGCTGGAGATACTTTCCTGAAGAAGTTGCTTTAGATTTTCCTGTCCTACAATCTGGTCCCAATTCATTTTTCAAAGATATATAATTTACGTTTAAATAGCGAAGATGTACTAACTGCCGATACATTTTAAATGACGCTGAGACACCTGTTTTAGCCGAATTTTCTTACAATACATTCACTGAAAGCCCTTAACAAACTTTAACCAAAGTAAATTTCTTCAATTCAGTAATATTTAAGATATTTGCGCATTATTTTTAAAAATAGAGAATGAAAAGAATTTTCGTATTACCATTGCTTGCCGCAGCGTTTTTTATGCAAGGGCAAACCATTGGTAATTCTCCTTACGCAGCCTTTGGGATTGGCGATGTAAAGTATGACAATACCACAGACATCAATGCGATGGGAGGCGTTTCTACAGCATACATCTGGGATTTTAACAACAACTTTAATTTCAGCAATCCTGCAGCCAATAAAAACCTGGAACTTACCTCTATAAAAGTAGAAGCGAGCAACGAAAACAACTTTTTCAAGTCGGATTTTGATGGTAGAAATGTAACTAAACACTCCACCTATCTTTCAAATATCTCTATTGCATTTCCGCTTTCTCCGAAGGTAAAATTCGGGCTTGGTTACCAGCCTTACAGTTCAAAAAAATATTCAGTAGCAGTACAGGATGCTTTGGCAGATAATGTTACTAGAATTAACGTCTTCCGGGGGGAAGGTACGGTGAATACGGTGCAAGCGGCCTTATCTTACCAGATTGTACCGGAGTTTGCATTGGGGGTAAAAACCAATTTCTATTTCGGTGACTTGTATGACATCAATGAGATTGCTTACAGCAATGCTGAACTCATCAATGGCTACGAAACCAAAAACCGTATAAGAACTTTCAATTTTACTTTAGGATCTACCTACCAGAAAACTTTTGCTACCGACCGCAAGTTCACGTTAGGTGCTACTTACACTTTCGGGAATACGGGTGAAATGGATACCAATTATACCAACAGCACCTATTTCTACGGCAACGGAGAAACCAAAAACAACATCAGCGTTATTGATGAGGATTTCAGTTCCGATAAAAACCTGATTCCGATGGAATTCTCTTTTGGTGCAGGTTATGGGCGCGACGCGAAATGGTTTGTAGGAACCCAATTCGATTATAAGAAAGGAGAGACCATCCAATTCCTGGGGCAGCCTTTCACCAATGAAAATTCTTATAAAATCTCAGCGGGTGGCTGGATTTTGCCGAATTACAACAACTTCCGCAGCTATTTTTCTAGAGTGACTTATCGCTATGGCGCATATTACGAAAAAGGAAACCTTTCCTTCAACGGTACCAACATTAATCAGTTTGCGATTACCGGCGGTGTTACCCTACCATTCGAAAACAGAAGCGCAAGCCGTATGAGCGGTATTGATGTGGGCCTTGAGATTGGCCAGCGCGGTACCCTGGAAAATAACATGATTCGCCAAAATTTCATCAACTTCAGGATTGGTCTTAATTTTGCCGACAAATGGTTCCAGAAAAGACTTTATGATTAAAGATGAGTTCTACTCTTAACATACTAAATAAAAATATAGCAGGCATTTTGTGTTGTGCTATATTTTTTGTTTTGACATCCTGTGACGAAGACCTCACGAAAATCAACCGAAATGATGATACCAACTTCCCTTCGCAGGTCATCAACAACGCAAAGATCATCCAGCGCGACTCTGGGATGATAAAACTGCGGGCTACCGCGCCACTCATCGAAAAATACGAGTATATCGACTCTCCTTACATCGTAGCCAGAAAAGGCATCAACATTCTTTTCTACGACAAGAAAAAACCTAAAACTCCCGGGAAAATCGACGCTAAATTTGCAAAATTCAATGAGAAAAAGAAGTTTTACGAAGCCAGAGGAAATGTGCGCATCATCACCAATGAAAACCAGATGTTTGCCATGCAATCTGTTTTCTGGGATCAGGCAAAACGTACCATCTACACCACAGATACGGTATATGTTACCGACAAGGACGGCTCTACCTTAATTGGCGCAAACGGTATGCGCGCGAAAGATGACTTTTCAGAATATACATTCTTCAACAGTTCGGGTAACATCAGTACACAAAAAATTCCGGAGCAGGGAAGATAATTTCGTACATTCGGGGAAACCTTTAGTATGAACTTTACCGCTATCGGGCTGATGTCGGGCACCAGTTTGGATGGTCTTGATATTTGCCTTGCCACATTCAATAAAGAAGATTCGCGCTGGCGATATCAGATTCTTCACGCAGAGACCGTCGCTTACCCACCCGAGTGGGAACGCAAACTTCGTAACGCTACAGAAATCTCGTCCACAGGCCTTCTGGCATTAAATGCAGAATACGGGTTCTATCTGGGGGAACAGGCAGATAGATTCATTAAAAAGTATTCGGTGCAGGGATTAGACCTTATCGCTTCGCACGGACACACCGTTTTTCACCAACCCGAGCGCAAATTCACCTTACAAATTGGTGACGGACGCGCTATAAAAATCAGTACCGGCATCCCTACCGTTTATGATTTTCGCAGTCAGGATGTTTTAATGGGCGGCAATGGCGCTCCGCTGGTACCAATCGGCGATCAATTGCTGTTTTCCGGCTACGGCGCTTGTCTTAATATCGGTGGTTTCGCCAATATTTCATTCAGCGAAAATAATAAGCGGCGCGCGTTCGATATTTGCCCGGTAAATTTCGTCCTAAATAAATTTGCCCGTCAATTGGGCAAAAATTATGATGAAGACGGGCAGATCGCAGAAAATGGTATCATAAACATCACCATACTTTCAGCGCTTAACCAACTGGCTTATTATCAATTGTCTCCACCAAAATCTTTGGGTTCCGAGTGGGTTGAGGATCACATGAATGCTTTACTTAAAAATGAGACCACTGAAAATATTATCGCTACCTTTACGGAACACACGGCGGTTCAGATCAGTAATGTCATCAAAAATCATCGCTTAAAAACGGTATTGGTTACAGGTGGCGGCGCTTATAACAAATATTTGATAAAACGTATTAAAGCCTTAAGTGATGCGGAAATCATCATACCTGAAACCGGTTTGATAGAATTCAAGGAAGCACTTATATTTGCATTTATGGGCGTTTTGAAAATGAAGGGCGAAATAAATATCCTGTGTTCAGCCACCGGAAGCCCCGCCAATCACAGTGCCGGAACTTTAGTTTAAATAAGAAAAATTATGCAGATAGATATCAGAAAACTTTCCGTAAAAGATTACGAAGAGTTAAAAGAAACCATGAAGAAGGCCTACCCGACCATGTCGGAGAATATCTGGTCTAAAAGAAGCATCGAAAAACTCATCCGCATTTTTCCTGAAGGGCAAATCTGCATCACCGTTGATGATAAGATCGCCGCGGTGGCTCTTTCGTTGATAGTGCAGTATGAACTTTTTGGTGATGATCATACCTATAAAGAAATCACCGGAAACTACACCTTCAACACCCACTCCGAAACCGGAAACGTATTATATGGCATCGAAGTTTTTGTAGATCCCGAATACCGAAAGCTACGGCTCGCACGCAGATTGTACGATGTAAGAAAAGAACTTTGCGAAACCCTTAACCTAAAATCGATCATGGTAGGCGGCAGGATTCCGAACTATCATTTGTACAGCGCCGAACTTTCCCCGCGTGCCTACATCCAGAAGGTCCGTAATAAAGAAATTTATGATCCGGTACTTAGTTTTCAGCTTGCGAACAACTTTCTGCCGGTAAGAATCCTTAAAAATTACCTGCCGGAAGACTCGCATTCGGAAGAAAATGCTGTGCTTTTGCAATGGAACAATATTTATTACAGCAAGAAGCCAAACAGTATGCAGGATT